>NZ_JBIAPT010000008.1:0-332567 GCF_042888425.1 Streptomyces sp. NPDC002889 | reverse complement strand
TCACGTCGAGGAGCAGGACGTCCTTGACCTCACCCTTGAGGACACCGGCCTGCAGCGCGGCGCCGATGGCGACGACCTCGTCCGGGTTCACACCCTTGTTGGCGTCCTGACCGCCGGTCAGCTCCTTGACGAGCTCGGCGACGGCGGGCATGCGGGTCGAACCGCCGACCAGGACCACGTGGTCGATCTCGGACAGCGCGATGCCGGCGTCCTTGATGACGTTGTGGAACGGGGTCTTGCAGCGCTCGAGCAGGTCCGAGGTGAGCTGCTGGAACTGGGCGCGCGTGAGCTTCTCGTCCAGGTGCAGCGGGCCCTCGGCGGACGCCGTGATGTAGGGCAGGTTGATCGTCGTCTCGGTCGAGGACGACAGCTCGATCTTCGCCTTCTCCGCGGCCTCGCGCAGACGCTGCAGAGCCATCTTGTCCTTGGACAGGTCGACGCCGTGTCCGTTGGCGAACTGCTTCACCAGGTAGTCGACGACGCGCTGGTCCCAGTCGTCACCACCGAGGTGGTTGTCGCCGTTGGTGGCCTTGACCTCGACGACGCCGTCGCCGATCTCGAGCAGCGACACGTCGAAGGTGCCGCCACCGAGGTCGAAGACCAGAATGGTCTGGTCGTCCTTGTCCAGGCCGTAGGCGAGCGCGGCGGCGGTCGGCTCGTTGACGATGCGCAGGACGTTCAGACCCGCGATCTCACCGGCTTCCTTCGTCGCCTGACGCTCGGAGTCGTTGAAGTAGGCGGGGACGGTGATCACGGCGTCCGTGACCTTCTCGCCCAGGTAGGACTCGGCGTCGCGCTTCAGCTTCTGCAGGATGAACGCGCTCATCTGCTGCGGGTTGAAGTGCTTCCCGTCGAGCTCGATCTTCCAGTCGGTGCCCATGTGGCGCTTGACCGACCGAATGGTCCTGTCGACGTTGGTGACCGCCTGACGCTTGGCTACCTCGCCGACCAGCACCTCACCGTTCTTCGCGAAGGCGACGACGGACGGCGTGGTCCTGGCACCCTCGGCGTTGGTGATGACGGTGGGCTCGCCGCCCTCCAGAACGCTGACGACGGAGTTAGTCGTGCCCAGGTCGATGCCGACCGCACGTGCCATTTCGATTCCTCCAGCTGCCTTGAGTGAAACTGACTCAAGGATGCATGACCGGATCGGTGGAGTCAACAGACCTGAGTCGGGCCCACTCAACTTTTATCCGGCACTTACAGGCACTTTCCCCTCCGCGCAGCGTGGCGCGGCGTGCGTGCGCCGTACATCTGGGAGAGTCATAGCCGAAAAAAACGGTCAACAACTGCCATTTGTGACGAAGGGCGCGCGCCATGTCGGCAAAGCGAGCCGTCGATCTGACGGGCAGTCTGATCCTGCTGCTGATGCTGTCCCCCACACTGCTGGCCGCCGCGGCGGCCGTCGCGCTGACCTCACCGGGCCCGGTCCTGGTACGCCGGGAACGCACCGGCCTCGGCGGCCGGCCGTTCACGATGTTCACATTCCGCACGAGGCACGCCGACTCCCTCACCCCGGTGGGGCGGCTCCTGCGCCGCCGCCTCATGGACAGGCTGCCGCAGCTGATCAACGTGGTGCGCGGCGAGATGTCACTGGTCGGCCCGCGCCCCCTGCCGCCCGCCCGGGATCCGGGCGCCGTACGCGGCGTCGCCGAGCGCGCCCGGCTGGCCGTACGCCCCGGAATCACGGGCCTGTGGCAGATCAGCGGGCGCTCCGAGCTGCCCTGGGAGGAAATGGCCGTGCTGGACCTGCATTATGTGGAGCAGCACTGGCTTGGACTCGACCTGGTGATCCTGGCCAGAACCGTCCCCGCCGCGGTCGCCGGACGCCCTGTGGTCAGGGTTGCCTGAGCGACACAGATCACCGCCTGCGCAACTACAGTGCGGCGCAATAAATGGGTAGTCTCAGCACGAACTGATTAAGTTACCGCTTAGTAGGTGCGGATTTCCCACCCTCGCAGGCCCGAGGAGCCCCCAATGCAACTCGCCGCGATCATCGTGTCGCTGGTCCTGACCGTGGTCGGCGTTGCGCTCATCGCCCGAGCCGTCGCGCAGATCTACCGGTTCGTCAGGCTCGGACAGCCGGTGCCTGCGGGCAGCCGCACCGACAACCCCAAGGCCCGCACGATCACCCTGGCCAAGGAGTTCCTCGGCCACACCCGGATGAACCGCTGGGGGATCGTTGGCTTCGCCCACTGGTTCGTGGCGATCGGCTTCCTGACGCTGCCGCCCACCCTGGCCCAGGCGTACGGCCAGCTCTTCCAGGCCGACTGGACTCTGCCCGTCCTGGGCGGCTTCCTGCCGTTCGAGATGTACATCGAGTTCATCGGTCTGATGACGGTCGTCGGCATCGTCATCCTGATCGCGATCCGGCTGCTCAACCTGCCCTCGCGTGCCGGCCGAAAGTCGCGTTTCGCGGGCTCGAAGGCCTGGCAGGCGTACTTCGTCGAGTACGTGATCCTCACCATCGGACTGGCGATCCTGGCCCTGCGCGGCCTGGAGGGCGCGATCCACCACGTGGACCACTACGAGGCCGCGTACTTCGTCTCGTACCCGCTGGTCCTCGCCTTCGACGGGCTCGACCTGTCCACGCTGCAGACCCTCATCTACTTCACCGCGATGATCAAGATCGGTACGTCGCTGATCTGGATGATCACGGTTTCGCTGAACACCAACATGGGTGTGGCCTGGCACCGGTTCCTCGGTTTCCCGAACATCTGGTTCAAGCGCAACGCGGACGGTTCGACCGCGCTCGGCGCGCTGCAGCCGATGACCAGCGGCGGCAGGCCGATCGACTTCGAGGACCCGGGCGAGGACGACGTCTACGGCGTCTCCCAGGTCGAGCAGTTCTCCTGGAAGGGCATCCTCGACTTCTCCACCTGCACCGAGTGCGGCCGCTGCCAGTCGCAGTGCCCCGCCTGGAACACCGGCAAGCCGCTGTCCCCCAAGCTCCTGATCATGTCGCTGCGCGACCACGCGCACGCCAAGGCCCCCTACCTGCTGGCCGGGGGCGGCAAGACCATGGAGGGCGAGGAGAAGGCCTCCGCCGAGCAGCTGAAGGACGTGCCGGCCGCCGCGCTGGCCGAGGCCGAGCGCCCGCTGATCGGCACCGCCGAGGAGAACGGCGTCATCGACCCCGACGTCCTGTGGTCCTGCACCACCTGCGGCGCCTGTGTCGAGCAGTGCCCGGTCGACATCGAGCACATCGACCACATCGTCGACATGCGCCGCTACCAGGTGATGATCGAGTCCGCGTTCCCGTCCGAGGCGGGCACGATGCTCAAGAACCTGGAGAAGAAGGGCAACCCCTGGGGGCTGGCCAAGAAGCAGCGCGTGGAGTGGACCAAGGAGGTCGACTTCGAGGTCCCCATCGTCGGCAAGGACGTCGAGGACCTCACCGAGGTCGACTACCTGTACTGGGTCGGCTGCGCCGGCGCCCTGGAGGACCGGGCCAAGAAGACCACCAAGGCCTTCGCCGAACTGCTGCACATGGCGGGCGTCAAGTTCGCGATCATGGGCGGCGACGAGAAGTGCACCGGTGACTCGCCCCGCCGCCTGGGCAACGAACCCCTGTTCCAGCAGCTCGGCCAGGAGAACGTGGCCATGCTGAACATGGCCTTCGGCGAGGACGACGAGGACGAGTCGACGAAGAAGCCGAAGTCGGCCAAGAAGATCGTCGCCACCTGCCCGCACTGCTTCAACACGATCGCGAACGAATACCCCCAGCTGGGCGGCGAGTTCGAGGTCATCCACCACACCCAGCTGCTCCAGCACCTCATCGACGAGGGCAAGCTCATCCCCATCACCCCGGTCGAGGGTCTGATCACCTATCACGACCCCTGCTACCTGGGCCGGCACAACAAGGTCTACACGCCCCCGCGCGAGATCATGTCCGCCGTCCCGGGCCTGCGCCAGCAGGAGATGCACCGCCACAAGGAACGCGGCTTCTGCTGCGGCGCCGGCGGCGCGCGCATGTGGATGGAGGAGCGCATCGGCAAGCGCATCAACACCGAGCGCGTCGACGAGGCCCTGTCCCTCAACCCCGACATCGTCTCCACCGCCTGCCCCTTCTGCCTCGTCATGCTCACCGACGCCATGAACGGCAAGAAGAACGACGGCAAGGCCAAGGAGTCACTCCAGGTCGTCGACGTCGCCCAACTGCTGCTCGACTCGGTCAAGACACCGCCCGCCGACCCGGAACCGTCCCAGCAGCCTGAGGACGCACCGGAACCGGAGCCGGTCAAGTAGCCGCCTCCGCCACGGGATCGATGAGCGGTCGGATCTGCCTCGGGGGCAGGTCCGGCCGCTCTTGCGTGCAGCGGCACCGCACCGGCGTGGAGCACGGACTCGACGCCTACCACCAGCCGCCTGCCCGAGCGGCCCGGCCCGATTGACCCCATCAGCCCCATCAGCCACATCAGGCTCGAAGAATCTTCCGCTCCCCGCACAACCCTGGCGCCACCTCAAGGGTCTCCTGATCGCCAACCGTTTCGTTGCATCGTGAACAACTTCCGGTGAACGCGGACGGAACGCCCCCACCGACTGTGGATGCCCACCACGCATCCCGCATGCCGCAGGAGAGCCCCCGCATGCAGAAGCACTTCCGTACCACCCTGGCCGCGCTCGCCGCGGCCGCACTCACCGGCGGCCTGCTGGCCGCGACGGCCGGAACCGCGTCCGCCGCCCCCGCTGGGCTGCAGGGTGACTTCAACGGCGACGGCTACCGGGATCTCGCGATAGCCGCGCCCATCGCCAAGGTCGCCGGCAAGTCCGGTGCCGGCTACGTCGCCGTCGTCTACGGCACCGCGAGCGGCCTCGACAAGTCGAAGCGGACCCTCATCAGCCAGGACACCGCCGGCATTCCGGGTGTCCCCGAGACCGGCGACTACTTCGGCGACCGGCTCACCGCCGGTGACCTCGACGGCGACGGCTGCACCGACCTGGTGGTCGGCGTGCACGGCGAGCGGATCGGCAGCACCGACGACTTCGGCGTGCTCACCGTCGTCTGGGGCGGCGCGAACGGCCTGAAGTCCGCCACCGACATCACTTCGCCGCTGCCCGAGCACCGCTACGAACTGGGCTGGGACGTCGCCGCCGGCGACTTCGACGGCGACGGCAGCGCCGACCTTGCAGCCGTCAACTTCGCTTCCCCCGGCCTGAACATCTTCAAGGGCCCGGTCTCCCGCACCGGTAAGGCGGCCGGCCTGGTCGGCATCGACACCTCGGAGCAGACCGGCGTGAGCGCGGACTCGATCGTCGCCGGGAACGTCACCGGCGACGCGGCGACAGACCTCGTGCTCATGGGCCAGGAGCCGAGCGGCGACAACTGGCGCACCCGCAGCGTCCTCTACAAGGGCGGAAGCACCGGCCTCACGCCTGCGGGCAAGCTCGCGGGCGGCTACGCGGGCGCCATCGGCGATGTGAACAAGGACGGCTACGGCGACATCGTCACCGGCAACTTCATGGAGAAGTCCACCGACGAGCCCAACGGCGGCCTCGGCGGCGCCATCACCGTGACGTACGGCAGCGCCACCGGTCTCAGCACCCGTACCCCGGTCCGCATCAACCAGGACACCGCCGGTGTTCCCGGGGCCGCGGAGAAGGGCGACAACTTCGGCTGGAGCCTGTCCGCCGGAGACACCAACGGCGACGGCTACGCGGACATCGCGGTGGGTGCCATGGGCGAGGCCCTCGGCAGCAAGGTGGGCGCGGGTTCCGTCCACGTCCTGCGCGGCTCCGCCTCGGGCCTGACCGGCACCGGCGCCAAGTCCCTCTCGCAGGACACGGCAGGCGTGCCCGGTGGCGCCGAGTCCCGTGACTACTTCGGCGCCTCGGTGCGGCTCGTGGACAGCAACGGGGACGGCCGCGCGGAGCTCGCCGCCGGTGCGTACGCGGAGAACGCCGGCGCGGGTTCGCTCTGGCTGTTCAAGAGCGGCACGAGCGGCATCACCGCCACCGGTTCGACCACGTTCGGCTCCACCTCGCTCGGCGGGCCGTCCGGCACCGCGTACTTCGGCGACGAACTCGCCCACTGACACTCTTTCCTCGGCTCTACGCAGGAGAACTCTCAGCGTGAAGAAGAACCTCCGCACCACCCTGGCGACAGCCGCCGCTGCCGCCCTCACCGGCGGCCTGCTGGCCGCGACCTCCGGAACCGCCACGGCCGCCCCCTCCGGGTTGCAGGGCGACTTCAACGGCGACGGATACCGCGATGTGGCCGTGTCGGCTTCGAGCGCCACCGTGAACGGCTACAAGAACGCGGGCGCCGTCACCGTCCTGTACGGCTCGGCCGGCGGCGCGGGCGCCGAGAAGATCCAGACCCTCACCCAGAACAGCGCCGGTGTCCCCGGAACCGCCGAGGCGGGCGACGCGTTCGGCAGCCATCTCGCGGCGGGCGACTACAACGGCGACGGATACGCCGATCTCGCCGTGGGCTCCCAGAGGGAGGACGTCGGCTCGGACACGGACGGCGGCGCGGTCACCATCGTGTGGGGCTCCGCGACCGGGCTCTCCGGTGGTACCGGGGTTGCCGACCCGTCCCCCACCAGCCACGACCAGTTCGGCGCTGTCGTCGCGGCAGGCGACTACAACGGCGACGGCAAGGCCGACCTCGCCATCAGCGCCGACAACCAGAAGATCGACATCTACCGCGGCGGTTTCACCAAGTCCGGCGGTACCGGTGGCCGTTACTCGCTCACCGCCCCGGTCATGGCGGTGCCCGGATTCGACATCTTCTACCTCGCCCCGGGCGACGTGAACAAGGACGGCCGCACCGACCTGGTCGTCGACGGCTACGAGGGCGACAGCCCGAGCGAGTACTCGTACAACGCCAACTACTACCTGCCGGGCTCGGCCTCGGGTCTCACCACCACCGGCAAGGTGAAGCTGCCCGCGGGCGTCATCTCCGACATCGGCGACGCCAACGGCGACGGATACGGCGACGTCGTCATCGGCAACAGCTGGGACAGCGGCGCGGACAGCGCCGGTGTGGCCAAGGGCGGCGCCATCAAGGTTGTCTACGGCACCTCCAGCGGTCCGAACGGCGGCGAGATCACCGTTCACCAGGACACCCTCGGTGTCCCCGGCACGGCCGAGTCGAAGGACAACTTCGGCTGGGAGGTGAGCTTCGGCGACATCAACGGCGACGGCAGGTCCGACCTGGCCATCGGCTCTCCCAACGAGGACGTGAACGGCGTCGCGAACGCCGGCATGGTCACCGTCCTGTACGCCACGGAGACAGGATTCGCCGAGACCGGCAACCAGGGCCTGGACCAGGACGTCCCGGGCGTGCCCGGCGCCGGCGAGGCGGAGGACGCCTTCGGCGGCGAGGTCTTCCTCTCCGACACGAACGACGACGGCAATGCCGACCTGACCGTCGGCATCCCCTGGGAGAACGCACGGGACGGCCAGATCGTGGCCTTCGGCTCCAACGGCACGCAGATCGACCCGGCGGGCCGGAGCATCGGCCTGGGCGCCACGGGCATCTCGGCCGTCGGCACCCCGATCCTCGGCTGGCTCATGACCGGCTGACCCCGATTCCTGCCCGCGAGAGCCGGCCCCGCCTTCCTGCGCGGGACCGGCTCTCGCGGCTCACGGCGTCCTCGGCCATCGGCCGGGACGCGGCGGCAGGAACCGTACGGCGGGCGACACCGAGCTGCCGTACCCCCCTCACCGCAGGGGGTTACGCGACGCATAACCTTTGGCCTGCGATCGCGCCCGACCCATTGCCCCGCACGGGCAGCCGCACGAGCATCGTGGGGCGAACGGGCACTGACGAGCGGCACTGACAAGAGGGACGAGGTGGGACGTGCGCATACGAACGGCGGCCATGGGCGTTCTGTGCGCCTGCGCGGTCCTGCTGACCGCCTGCGACAGCGGGGCGAAGGCGGACACCCGGCCCGCGGCCAAGAACGGCGACGCCACCCCCGTCACCGGCAAGGCGGCCGTCGGCACCTTGCCCGTACCACGCGGCAAGGGCAGCCTTGTCCCCTCGGACTTCAACGGTGACGGCCATCGCGATCTCGTCCTGAACGACCTGGTCAAGGCACCCGGCGACAGTCATGGCGACGACGCGGGCATCGGCATCGTCTACGGCACCGCGGGTCCACGCACCCTGGACCCGGCGGTACGGCAACTCCTCACCCCGCGCACTCACGCGGCCGAGGTCGAGAACACCCTCCCCGCCGCGTTCGACGCCGAGGCCTCCTGCGATCTCGACAAGGACGGATACGCGGACCTGGTCGTGGGCACCGACCCGCCCTACGACGGCATCGGCCGCCCGCCCGTACCGCTGCAGCTGCTCTTCGGCTCCCCCGCCGGCCTGACCGGCAAGGCCGTCGTGCTGCGCATCCCCGAGCAGGCCCGTTACGGCAACGACTGGCCCGACCACCCGGTCTGCGGCGACTTCGACGGTGACGGAGCCACCGACCTCGCCGTCACCGCGTCCGCGGGCCGCCTCAGCTTCCTGCGCGGCCCCTTCACCCGTGCCGGCGCCCCGCGCGCCGCCAAGGCCCCGATCCCGGGCGGCGGCCCGGCACTGGCGGCGCCCTCGGTGCAGGCGGACACCGACGACGACGGCGCCGACGACCTGGTCGCGCTGACCCGCACCCGTACCCCCGGCGCCGCCGGCAAGGGCAGGCTGCTGCTGGGCGGGCCGGCGGGACCCGGTCGCCCGGGCGGCACCTACGTCTTCGACGCCGTTACGGCCCCGCCCGCCCCGGAGCTCCCGGCCGGCGAGACGAAGCCGGTCACGGACGTACTCGTGTACGCGGACTTCGACGGCGACAAGCGCCCGGACGTCGTGACGCGGACGCACAGGGGTGAGCGGGCGGATGTGGTGGCGGTGTACCCGGCACTTCCGGCATCGGCCCGCACACGCCCGCTGATCACCTTCAGCTCGTCGCTCTTCCTGCCCTGATCCGGTCGTGCCCCGCCCCGGACCCGGCCCTGACCTCGGCGAACACACAAGGGGGCAGGCTCCCCAGGGTTCCCCTAGGGGATGTCACAGCTCAGCAGCAAAGGCCTCCTGATCCCGGCCTCGTCCCACCCCACGTGCGCGGACCGGGTACGTTCGATTACGTGGCTGGATTCAGGATCGGACGCGGCCGGGCCAACCGCCCCCCGCAGCATCAGCAACCGCAGCAGGCTCCGCCCCCCTACCAGGGAGGCGGCCATGCGGGACCCCCGTATGCGCAGCAGCAGGCCCCGCAGTGGCCTCGGGCGAGCGGCAGACAGCAACCGCAGCACCCCCAGGGCGGCGGTCCGTACGGCGAGCCGGAGTACTTCGGCGACCCGTACCAGCAACCCGCCGCCCCTGACCCCTACGCGGCCAACCACCCTGGCCACACGCAGGCGTTCAGCGTGCACGACGACCCGTACGGAGCAGGTTCCACCTACCACACAGGCGAGCCCCCCGCGGCGCCCGCGGGTCCCCGGCTGCAATGGAAGCAGCTGCTGAGCGGGATCGTGCTGCGCCCGGGCCCGACGTTCTGGCAGATGCGCGACTACCCGGTGTGGGGCCCGGCGCTGATCGTCACGTTCCTCTACGGCCTGCTCGCGGTCTTCGGCCTCGACGAGGCCCGCGAGCAGACGATCAACGCGACGCTCTCCACCGCGATCCCGTCGGTGCTCACCACGGCTGTGGCGTTCGTCATCGGCGGTCTGATCCTGGGCGCGGTCACCCACACCCTCGCCCGCCAGCTGGGCGGCGACGGCGCCTGGCAGCCGACGGTCGGCCTCTCCATGCTGATCATGTCCGTCACGGACGCCCCGCGTCTGCTCTTCGCCCTCTTCCTCGGCGGCGAGAACTCCCTGGTCCAGGTGCTCGGCTGGGCGACCTGGCTGGCGGCGGGCGCGCTGTTCACCTCGATGGTCAGCAAGTCGCACGACCTGCCGTGGCCGAAGGCACTGGGCGCGTCGGCGATCCAGCTGATCGCGCTGCTCTCGCTGATCAAGCTCGGCACGATCTGAGTCTTCCGGGCCCGGACATACGTAAGCCCCCGCCCTCCGGGCGGGGCTTACTTCTTCGGCTGCCGCTGTCCGCCAGGAGAGGTGACGGGCCTTGGTGTCCCGGTCGTGGGCCGGCACCGAAGTATCACCGAGCCGGGCGCGCGATCCCGCACCGCACATCGCAGAAGCCCCGGGCGGGGGTCCCGGGGCTTCTGCTGGTCAAGGGTGTCAGTGGTCGGTCAGCAGTCCCTCGCGCAGCTTGGCCATGGTGCGGGAGAGCAGGCGGGAAACGTGCATCTGGGAGATGCCCAGCTCCGTGCCGATGGCGGCCTGGGTCATTTCCCGGCCGAAGCGCATTTCGATGATGGTCCGCTCGCGCTCATCGAGGGTGCCCAGCATCGGTGCGAGAGCGTGGAGGTCCTCGAAGAGGTCCATCGCCGGGTCGAGCTCGCCCATCGTGTCGGCGTACTTCGGCCCCCCGTCGGCGGACTCGTTCTCCGTGGTGGGGGTGTCGATGGAGCCGGCCGTGTAGCCGTTGGCGGCGACCAGGCCCTCGATGATCTCTTCCTCGGAGAGGGCGAGGTGGCCGGCGAGTTCCTTGACGGTGGGCTCGCGGTCCAGACGGCCCGCCAGGGTCTCCTTCGCCTTGGCCAACTCCACGCGCAACTCCTGCAAGCGGCGCGGGACATGAACAGCCCAGGTGCTGTCGCGGAAGAAGCGCTTGATCTCGCCGACGATGTAGGGGATCGCGAAGGTGGCGAACTCGACTTCACGCGACAGGTCGAACCGGTCGATCGCCTTGATCAGGCCGATGGTGCCGACCTGGATGATGTCGTCCATCTCGCCGTCGCCGCGGCTGCGGAAGCGGCGGGCGGAGAACTTCACCAGCGACAGGTTCATCTCGATCAGCGTGTTGCGCGCGTACTGGTACTCGCGCGTGCCCTCCTCGAGAACCTGCAGCTGATCGAAGAACAGCTTCGACAAGGCACGGGCGTCCTTGGGCGCGACCTTGCCCGTGTCCTCGATCCACGGCAGCTGCCCCACCGTCTCCTGCGCACTGGCGTGTGCCCCGTGCTCGACGGCGGCATCCACGGCGTTCACGGTCAGGGTCACGATCACGCCTTAGAAAGGGGACAGGTGTCGTTCGCATGCCCCCTACCGGCCGGTCCATGCCTCGCGCAGCAGCCGTGTTCCGGGCCGGGGGAGGGACAACGCGTACATCTCGGTCGGCCGGTGAGGGTGCGGCGTTGGGCAGGAGCCGCGGTTCACCGGAGGAAGTGCCTGGTCCGGTGCCCCGGCACCCGGGCACGCACATGTTTCCGCTCACGGTTCGGGGATATTGTTGCCGTGCGTCAAATATCTTGGCGCACGGCGGTCGTGATCGCCGTCAGGGGTGTCCGCTGGATGACAGGCACCGAAGGGCGGGGGGCCGCGATGCGGGACACGATCTTCGCCGGTGGACCGCGGCCGGACGGACTGCCCGCAGCGCTGTCGGATCCGGGACGGCTGGCCGCGGTGCAGGCGACCGGGCTGCTGGACACCGGCCCGGAGGACGCCTTCGAGGACCTGGCCAAGCTGGCGGCAGCAGTGACCGGCTGCGGACGCGCCTTCATCACCCTGGTCGACGACCGGCGTTCATTCTGGAAGTCGTGCGTCGGGGTGCCGACCGGGAATGCGGCCGAGCGGCAGAACCCCGTGGAGGAGAGCTTCTGCTCCTTCCTGATCGGTCTGGGCGGGGCGCCGTTCGTGATCGATGACGCTGCTGCCGATGCACGCACCAGCGGGCATCCCTCGGTGGTGCCGATGAAGATCGGCGCCTGGGCGGGATATCCGATACTGGCCCCCGGCGGGGAAGTGCTGGGCAGCATGTGCGTGATCGACGAGAATCCGCACGCATGGCAGCCCGCCGAGCTGGCCACGCTCGCCACCATGGCCCGCGCGGTGAGCAACGAGATCAACCTCCGTACCTCGTTGACGACGACTCAGCACGCTCTCGCCACCGCCCAGGAGGCTTTGGAGACCTCCAGCACTCTGGCCCGCAGCCTCCAGGACAGCCTGCTGCCGCCCGTCCTGCCCAAGGTGCCGGGGCTGGAGACGGCCGCGTCCTACCTGCCCGCGGCCGGCGGAACGGCGGTGGTCGGCGACTTCTACGACCTCTTCCACGCCAAGGGCCCGTGGTGGTGCACGGTGATGGGCGACGTGTGCGGCAAGGGCACCGAGGCGGCGAAAGTCACCGCCCTGGCCCGCTACACCCTGCGCGCCGAGGCGGCCCAGCACCTTTCCCCGGCCGCCGTCTTCCAGCACCTGAACTCCGCACTCCTCGACCAGCGCAAGGGAGATCGGTTCCTCACCGCCGTCTACGCCACCTTCCGCACCACCCCCGGCGGCATCGCGGGCCGCCTGTGCACAGCCGGGCACCCCCCGGCCCTGATCCGGCGTGCAGACGGGCGTGTCCAGGAGATCGGCGCCCGCGGCAGCCTGCTCGGCGTCCTGTCCGACATCGCCCTCACCGACGTCCGCTTCCGCCTCGCTCCCGGCGACGCTCTGCTGCTCTACACCGACGGCGCCACAGAAGCCCGCGCTCGCCGCGCCGCCGCGTCGGGCGACCGCCCCCTGTTCGGCGAGGAGGGCCTGGCCGCCGCGTTCGGCGGCTGCCGGGGCCTCGACGCCCAAGGCATCGTCACCCATCTCGGCGAGGTCCTGGCCGAGCACAGCGGCGACTGGGCCGGCGACGACACCGCCCTGCTCACTCTGCGCGTCCCTCCCCGCCCCTGACCGCGCTGAATTCGGAGAGGACTACGCCCGGCCACGGGCCTTGGCCGGGTACAGCAGCCGGTGGATCGACCCGAGCCGGGCCAGGCACGACACCGCACCCCTGGTCGAGACGCGTGGCACCCACAGCCGCAGACCGGCAACCTGTCCGGCAGCGGGATGCGTCATGGAAGGCCACCCCGTGTCCACCCCCTCGACCACCTCGAACGACGCGGTCCAGCAGGGCCGCCGACCAGCTCACCGCCCTGCGCGAAGACCTCGAGCACGCCCCTCGAGCAGCGGCTGCACGCGCCGGCCACCCTCAACCGCGCCTTCGGCGACCTCCACGCCTGCGCCCAGCGCGAAGCCGCCGCCGTCCGCGAAGAAGGCCGGCCCCTGCGGCGCATCGCCACCGCCCTCGGCTGCTCCCACGAACAGGTCGGACCTATCACCATCAGACCCGCCCGTTTCACAAGGCTGCAGACTCTGATCCGCCGAGCGCACGAGCGGCCGTTCCTCAGATCTGCGTCCGGTGGAAGTTCACGAACGACCGGGAAGCCGTCGGCCCGCGCTGCCCCTGATAGCGGGAGCCGTGGCGCTCACTGCCGTAGGGCTCCTCGGCGGGCGAGCTGAGCCGGAACATGCACAGCTGTCCGATCTTCATCCCCGGCCACAGCTTGATCGGCAGCGTGGCCAGGTTCGACAGCTCCAGGGTCACATGCCCGGAGAACCCGGGGTCGATGAACCCGGCGGTCGAGTGCGTGACCAGCCCGAGCCGCCCGAGGCTGGACTTGCCCTCCAGTCGCGAAGCGAGGTCGGCCGGCAGCGAGATGACCTCGTACGTCGAGGCGAGCACGAACTCGCCGGGGTGCAGGATGAACGCCTCGTCGCCCTCCGGCTCGACCAGCCGGGTCAGATCGGCCTGCTCGACTGCGGGGTCGATGTGGGGATAGCGGTGGTTCTCGAACACCCGGAAGTAGCGGTCCAGCCGCACATCGATGCTCGAGGGCTGCACCATGGATTCGTCGTACGGGTCGATGCGGACCCGCCCGGAGTCGATCTCGGCCCGGATGTCCTTGTCTGAGAGAAGCACGCCCCGAGGATACGCAGAGCGTGCGGGCCCACCCCAATCGGACGGGCCCCGCGCCTCTTCCCTCGTCACTACCGCTTCGCCGGCTCCACCGGCACGGCATGCCTCAGCCGGGCACATCGCGGACACCGGATGAGCCGCCCGGGCCCGAGCCGATCGGCACCGAGCTGCTGCATCGGAAACGAAGCGGTACTGAATACGTGCCCCTCGGCACAGCGGACGACGGTGCGCTCCATCAAGTCCATCGGGCCCCTTCCCCATGAAATGCGGACGAAAGGCCACATTAGGGGATGACACGAACACCACTCCACGCGGCACTCCGGGCTCCCACGGTACGCCCCAACTCCCGCACCCCGCACGCACGTCGGAGTCCCCACGAGCACGAAAGCCCCGCGGCGCAACACACCGTGGGGCGGGCAATGGGGTAGAGTGTGCGACGATGCGGCACCGATCACCGGTGCACTGTGCAGGTGTAGTTTAATGGTAGAACATGAGCTTCCCAAGCTCAGAGCGCGGGTTCGATTCCCGTCACCCGCTCCACGAGAAAGCCCCAGGCCAAGAGCCCGGGGCTGCTTTGTTGTCTAGACCGCGCTAAGCGCCTTGCACCAGATCCGCACCAGAAGGCTTCCCTCTGCCCTTCTGCCGGGCGGCCCGCACAAGGTCATCCAGTCCGCTTGCGACTTCCTGTTGCCGCTCCAAGTCCGAGTGCTGATAGATCAGCGCGGCCTTCTCCGAGGACTGCCCGGCGCGGACCATCGTGTCCTTGAGGGTGGCCCCGGATCGGGTCGCCAGCGTGTGCCCCGTGTGCCGAAGATCGTAGAAGCGGAAGCCCTCCGGCATGCCGACCTTGGCACGGGCCTTGCGCCACTTCCGCCCGAAGGAGGTGCGCCGGAACGGGGCGCCCTTCTCCCCCACGAAAAGCAGTCCCTCCGGGCCCTTCTCGGCGTACCAGTCGAGATGCCGCCGAAGGTCGGTCCGCAGAAAGGCCGGCAGGACCACAAGCCGCTTGCCCGCCTCCGACTTGGTGTCACCAGGAGCACGCCGCCCGGTCGCCAGCTCGGGCGCGGCCATGCGCACGCGGATGGTCATGGCGTCCAGGTCGACGTCCTTGCGCCGCAGCTCGGCTTGCTCCTCTGGCCGCATCGGACCGTACGCGCCGAGGTAGACCATCAGCCGCCAGCGAGGGCCAAGCGCGTCGGCGAGTGCGTCGATCTGGTCGACGGAGGCGATCTGCCGTTCAGTGGACGACTCCTTGCCAGCACCCTTGATGCGGCAAGGGTTGCGGCGGATCAGCTCGTCGTCGACGGCGGTTTCCATGATGGCCTTGAGCAGTCGGTACGCCTTGGCCACGGTCGTGGCGGCCCCGGTCTCTGCCAGCCGCTCGGCCCGCCAGGTGCGGACGCGGGGCGCGGTGATCTCGTCGAGATCCAGGTTCTCGAAGGTGGGGAGCAGGTGCAGCCGTAGAAGCCGCCGGTACAGCTCATCGGTCGTGGCGGAGAGGCCGCGCTCGTCGACCCATTGGTCCGCGTACTCCTTGAAGGTCACAGCCCCGGCGTCCGGGTCCTGCCAGTTGCCGCGCGTGAGGTCGGCCTCGATCTGCGAGAGCCACACCTCGGCGTCCCTCTTCGTGTCGAACGTATCGGGCGCGCGGAACTCCTGCCCGTCCGGGCCCAGATAGCTCGCAGTCCAGCGACCGGACCGGTACTGACGGACCGCACCAAAGCGCCGACGAGTGCCCTTGTTGTTGGCCATCAGGCAGCCCTTGCGTAGCGGAAGCGGCGACGGCGGACGGGCTGGACTGTGTTGCCGTCGATGTAGGCGTTCAGTGCGCTCTCCGCGATCCGCACATGGCGGCCGACCTTGACGAAGGCGATCCGGCGTTCGGCGATGAGCCGACGAGGAAAGCGCGGAGTGGTGCCGAGGCGCTCGGCGGCTTGCTCGACGGTCAGCAGGTGGTCACTCACGACCGATCTCCTTCCGAGGCGAGGGCTTCGCGGGCGGTTTCGCGGTTGAGCTGGAGGTCTCTGGCGATGGAGGCAGCGAGGGCGGACTCACCGGGGGGGGTGGCCATGTCCGGCGTATTGCCAGGAGGCGAGGACGAGCACGGTGTCCGGGTCGCCCACCTGTTCTTCCTGTGCGGCGCGGTAGTCGGCGCGGATCTGGCGCAGGGCGCCGAGGGTGGTGGAGTAGCGGCGCGACTTGGTGGAGAAGTGGCCGCGGAAGCCGAGCATGTGGGCCCAGGCCGCGAGCTTGCGGTCGGGATAGAGCGGGGCGAGGTCGAGGCAGGCCTCGATGAGGCGCCGGGGGTGGTCGGGTACATCGAGCAGGTCGAGGACTTCCCGGTTGCCGATGCGGCGGTCCAGGCTGCCGGTCGACTCGGCAGCTTTGGTGGCGTACTTGGCGACGTAGGAGGCGACGGCCGGTTCGGTGATGTCGGAGCCATCGCCGAAGGCTCGGATGGGGCGGATGTCGAGCTGCTGGCCCCAGCGGAAAGGCCGGCAGGGCTGGTCCCCGGCGGCGGGCACGGTGATGCTGGTGTACGCGTGCGCGACCGCGGCACGGATCGCGTCGGTGAGCACCGCGACCGTGGCCCAGGAGGGTGGCGGGGAGTCGGGCCCGTCCGGTCCGTCGAGTCGGATCACGGCGTGGAAGTGGATCGCGCCGCGCTTTTGGAACTCGGCGACCTTCCCGTAGGACAGCCGCAGTTGGTCGGCCAGGGCGCGTTGGGAGAGTCCGGCACAGGCGGCGAGTTCGCGGCGCAGCCGGGTGGTGAAGCGCTGCCACAGCTGCCCGGCGTGGTTGTTGAAGAGCACGGCGGCGGCGTAGTCGTAGGTGGCCGGGTCAAGGGCGGTGCCGAGGGCGGGGTCGTCGTCCTGGTGGCGGGTGCCGCAGCGGCAGACGCCTCGGTCGGGCTGGTTGTGGACGGGGCCGAAGGACGGGGCGGTGAGGGTGGCGAACACGCGGGGGTGATCGCGGACGGTGGCGGGGATGTCCTTGGATTCGTCCCCGGCGAGCCCGGCGCGGATCAGGTGGTAGGTGTCTCCGGCGTAGGTGAAGGCGCAGGAGGGGCAGCGGGAGGCGCGGCGGTTGCCGCAGGCGACGCGGAGGCGTCCGTCCGGTTCGGTGTCGGTGGAGTAGTGGCGCAGGGTCTCGCCGGTGGTCTTGTCCTTGGCGAGTGTCCAGCCGGTCAGGTGGATCGGGTCGGAGCAGCCGCCGGTGCGGCGGATCTGGTCCTGCCAGCGGTCGAAGCCGGGGGACCCGGCCACCCGCAGCACGTCGCCGAGGGTGGCCGGGTCCAGGCCCGCGATGGTGGCGGTGTCGGTCACTAGCGCCGCCCCCTCTTGGGGGTGCTGGCGTCGTCGCAGCGGGGGCCGCTCAGGTTGTTCTTCCGGCTCTTGTCCGGGGCGGGACGCCTGCTGTCGAGGATGCGGTGGGCGTACTGGATCCTGAGGCTTTGGCTGCCCTGGCGCTTGGCGCGGTCGATCTCTTCGCCCATGTCGTAGTCGTCGGGTTCGCGGCGGCTGAAGACTCCCATCAGGCCGACACCCCCACCGTGGTGGCGATGTGCGTACGCCGGACGGCCAGGCGGATGCCGGTGCCGTGGCAGGCCGGGCAATGGACGGTGATGGTGCGGAGGTGGCCATGACGGTCACGGCCGCCGAGGGTGACCCGCGCGGTGGCGAAGCCGTCGCAGCTGGGGCACACGCGGGCCGGGGCATGGCTGTGCTGGGGCATGATGGGCAGTCCTTCCGGTTGTGAGATCGGGTGGGGCGCGGCGTCCGGGCGGCGGAAACCTGGCAGTGGAGGCCGCCCGGGGGCCGGTCAGCGGCGGCGGTTGCGGCGGGTGGAGTAGGCCGGCGGGATGTCGGTGTAGTTCTTGCGGCCCTGCTCGAAGGAGGCGCGGTCGGCGTCGGTCGGCTGGTTCTTGCTGAGCTCTCGGGTGATGCGGTTGAGGGCTTTGCGGTCGCGGTGGCGCTGGGCGATCGCGTACTCGCGGCCGAGTTCGGCCATCGCGGGGTTGGCGGGCTGGCTGTTGTTGCTCTTGCGGTTGAACAGGCCCATGACGGGGTTCCTTTCAGCGCTGGGTGTGGTGGTTGAGCAGTGAGCGGAGGACGACGGCACAGACCGCGACCGAGGCGGCGGTGACGGCGACCGCGAGGAGCATCGAGACCAGGACGGCGCCGACGACCAGGACCATCGCGGTGCCGCCACCGATCAGAGCGACCAGAGCGCCGGGGGTGAGCTGGACCGCGGGCCGCGGCGCCGCCGTCGGGGCGACGGGGGCCGGAGCGGAGGGCGCGGCGGGGACCGGTGCCGGGGTGTGCTGGACGACGGCGGGCGGGGTGCCGATGCCGGTCGGCGTGGGCATGGTGGGGATCTTCGGGCGGAACATCGGGTGATCTCCTTTCTGTGGCGGGTTACTTGACGGCGGTGTCGATGACGGGGGCGAGCAGGCTGTCGGCGAGGAGGTAGCCGCCGATCAGGAGCACGGCGACGAGCCACCAGGGCGGGCGGATGAGCTTGATGCCGAGCCAGCCGACGACGATCAGGGCGAGCCAGAGCGGGACGTCCATGACGGGTCTCCGTTCAGTCGGCGGGGCGGCAGCGGTGGGTGCGGGCGGCGAGCTGGGCGGCGGACTGGCTGGAGTAGTCGGCGGACCAGCCGCAGCCGTCGTTGCCGCAGACGGCGGCGTGCTTGGTGCGGCCGTGCCGGTTGCGGTGGGTGCCGATCTGCACCGGGCCGATCCGCATCACGGAGTGGAAGAAGTCGCGGGCGGGCATGACGGTGGGTCTCCTTTCGAGTCAGGTGAGTTGGGCAGCGATCGCGTCGGCCATCGGGGCGGGGACGCCGAGGCGGGCACGGTGGCGACGTTGGCGCCGAGCGAGGCGACCAGGGCGATCAGGAACCAGCACCAGGCCAGCCGGGACGGGCCGTCGCTGCGGAGCCGACGCCAGGCGGCGACCAGCAGCAGGTCCACCGAGATCGGGTAGGCCCACGCCTTCCACCCGGTCTGTCCGGCAGCGGCGGCCAGGTCGTGCAGGTGGGCGAAAGACAGAGCACCGGCGATCACGGCCTGCACAAGCACGGCATCCAGTCGGATCGAGCGGATCACGTCTTCACCTCCTTCGCAGGGTTCAGTCGGTGGGTGCAGTGCCGGTGCCGAAGCAGGTCAGGCAGAAGGCGGCCTGCCGGTCGGCGGTTTCGCGGGGCTTGCGTGCGGAGCCAACGCGGACCGTTTCGGTGATCTCGCCCACGCCCTTGCAGTCGGGGCACTTCTTCGCCCGGGGCTTACGCGGCGCGGGGCTCTTGCGTGCGGCCATCGTCAGCACCCCGTTTCGGGGCCGTCGGTGGGGCCGTAGCCGGGCGGCAGCGGCGGCAGGAAGCCGCAGGGCAGAGACGCGGCCAGCGCCGGGGCCATCGCGGCGACGAACTCCTCGTCGGCTCCGGGACCGTGCGCGTACAGGGCCAGCGCACCGAGCAGGTTCACCGTGCGCTCGAAGTCTTCGCGTTTGTCCATCGGGGTCACCTCCGGTTTCAGGCATGGGGCGGGTAGGGACGTGGCGCGGTGCGGTCGCACCGAGCGGTGTGCCGGGGTGGGTCAGGCAGTGACGGGCGCGGCGGCCGGGGCCGGGATCTCGACCGGGTCCGGGCCGGTCAGCGCGGGCCGGAAGGCGGCGAGCGCGGGCAGGTCTGGGGTGCGGTCGGCGTGCCGGTTGCAGGTGTTGACGGCCTGGCGCAGCGAGGTGTGCGGGGTCCGGATGCGGGCCCAGCCGCCGGTCGAGTCGCCGGTGACGGCGAGGCCGGGTGTCTCGGTGGGAATCTGGATCGCGGCCAGGACGGCGTCCGGGGAGATGTCGCCGAAGGCCATGTTCGCTGAGGGTTCGTCGTTGACGCGGTGGGCGGTGCGGCCGGTGAGCTGGGCGCGAAGCATCGTGATGCCCTTGCCGAGTTCGGAGCCGAAGCGCTGCCCGCAGATCTCCAGATAGATGCCGGCGGCGCGGCCGAGTTGGGCGAGGCGGACGAGTGCGGTGACGATCCGGTCGCGGCGCTTTTCCTCGTCCTTCGAAGCGAACAGGGCGAGTTCGGCGACCTCGTCGACCAGGAGGACGACCGGTATCGGGCGCAGGCGGTCGGGCAGGTCCCAGATGTCGGCGGCGATCTCCGCATCCGGTACATCGGCGGTGATGCGCTGCTCGGCGCGGATCAGGTGGTAGACGCCCTCCATATGCGTGACGAGCGCGTCGAGGAGTTCGGCGGCAGTGTCGGGGTTGTCGGCCAGCGCGCTGAAGCGGCGGGCCAGCGGGAAAAGCTCGACCCCCTGCTTGCAGTCGATGCCGACCAACGCGACATCCTGCGCGGCCAGTTCGGCGACCAGGTTGCGCTGATACACGGACTTACCGGACTTGGTGGCACCGAGCGTGAGCGCGTGCGGGGTGGTGCGGTAGTCGCGGTAGTGCACTGCACCGTCCTCGCGCAGGGCGACCGGGACCCGCATCGGGGCGGTGTCGACCTTCGCGGGCATCTGCACCCGCTTGAGCACGTCGTAGCCGGTCATCCGCAGCTCGACCACCCCCGAGCGCAGCTCGCGGGAGGTGACGCCGTACATCGCGAAGGAGTGGCGCAGCCGGTCGGTGGCCGCTGCCACGTCGAAGGCGTCCTGTCCGGGGCGGAGCCCCAGCCGTAAGACCAGACCGGTCCGGGTCGGCCGCAGCCGTAGGATGCGCGGCGAACGGGACTCGGGGGCCGGGCGGTTGGTCATCCGGGCGAAGGTGAGCCGCCAGCGCGGCGGCGGCACGGTGAGCCCGCAGGCATCCATGACCGAGCCGTACCGCACCAGGACCCGCGCTGTGGCGAGGGCGACGCCAAAGGTCAGCCAGTACCAGGCGGGGCGCCGCCACCGCAGAAGACCCGCAGTGACGACGACCAGCCCCAGGAAGCCGGTCAGCCACGACATGCTCACGCCGCCTTCGGCTTCGCAGCACCGGCGGCCAGCGAGGTGACGGCGACCGCGCGGAAGGCGATGCCGTGCCGAGCGTCTCGCTCCCACGGCCGGGCGATCAGACCGGTCAGCGCGACCGGGGTACCCATCGCTAGGTCACCGGAGATGCCGGTCTCGGGGACGGTCACGGGCAGGAGTTCCACGCTGTCGTTGGCAGCGAACATCACGTTGACGGTCATCAGCGGCCCCCCGGTCTCAGCGTCAGTGGCGACCTCGCCGGTGCGGCGGTCCTTGATCTTCGGCTGCGGGGGCTGGGCCACCATCATCGAGGCGGCGGTGGTGTGGACGGGGATCTGACGCATGGAGATCACTCCTCTAGAAGTGCTGGACTCCGTCACTCATGTATATGAGTGACGGAGAAGAGTGCCTGACTCCTGTACATGAGTCAACCCGCCGAGACGAAGAAGTCCCGGCGGGCTGTGAGGAGTTGAGCGAGCGTCAGTCGGTGGCGGGGATGCGGTAGCTGAAAACGAACTGGTCGGCGGCCATGAGGGTGTCGCAGACCTCGACCACACGACCGGTCTCGGTGACCGCGTCGCGGACGAGGTGAACGACGGGTGCGCCGGGGCTCAGCGCCAACTCGGACGCCTCAGCCTTGGCGGCCGGGCGCGCTTGCAAGGTCTCGACGAACTCGGCGAAGATGTGGCCGTCGTCCTCGAGCCGGGCGTAGATACCGCCGGGGCCGGGGTTCTCGGCGAACAGTTCGGGGATGTCCTTGACCACGTCCCATGGGAGGTACGAGGTAGCCGTCTCCACCGGGACGCCGTTGCGGAAGTAGAGGCGTCGGCGGGCGAGCACCTGGGCGCCGGCCTCCACGCCGAGCCGTTCGGCGATCTCCTCGGGGGCCTCCATCGGACCGATGTAGAGGACGCTTACCTTGGCCGTTGCCCCGGACTGCGCAGACTCCGCCAGGTACGCGGCCTTACCGCCCCGTCGATGCGATGCCCGGAACCGATCCGACGACCGCAGCCGCACGGGCGGCCGGTCCTTCACCATCGAGCCCTTGCCATGGCGAGTGTCCACCAGCCCACTGGCCCGGACCTCCACCATCGCCTTACGAATCGTCCCGCCGGAGACGCCGTAGCGCTCGACCAGCTCGGACTCACTCGGCACCATGTCACCAGGCTTGAGGACACCAGCCCGGATCTGCTTAATGATCTCGTCGGCGATCTGAACGTACCGAGGTACGGCCCTGCCACCTCCTACCGCAGTTCCCACAGTCCTTCTCACTCTCCTATGCTCCTGTACATGAGTAACAGCGCCCGCGAAGCCCAGTCAACGCCACTGCACTCCGTGTCGGTGGCAGGAGCAGTGGCTCGCGAGGACGGCCGCCTCTTGGCAATCCGCCGAGCGGATAACGGGACCTGGGAGCTGCCGGGCGGAGTTCTCGAACTCACCGAGGCCCCGGAAGAGGGTGTAGTCCGTGAGGTCTTGGAGGAGACGGGCATCCGGGTCGAGGTCGACGAGCTGACCGGGGTCTACAAGAACACGACCCGCGGCATCGTCGCCCTGGTCTTCCGCTGCAAGCCCTCAGGCGGTACCGAGCGAACCTCGTCCGAATCGACGGCAGTTGACTGGCTCACGCCCGCCGAGGTCGCCGAGCGGATGTCCGAGGTCTACGCGGTCCGGCTGCTCGACGCCTTGGACGAGGATGGCCCCCACGTCCGGAGCCATGACGGCAAGCACCTGATCCAAGCGCGGTAAGAGTTTCCCTACTCGATCAAGGCGGCTCGCTCCGCTCGCCGCGCGCGGCCCCGGCTCCAGCGCCGGGGCCCGACGCTCCTGTCTCCGCCCCGCTCCGGGCCCCGGCTCCGCCGGCCGCGCGGCTAGAGCGAGCACACCTGATGCGGTGGACGGTAGCCCGCGGTGGCTGGGGCCGGTCGGTTCCACGGCTTTACGCAGCCACCATGGGGCGAGCCTCGAAGATCACGGCCCCGATCGGGCAATTGCGGGCAGGCGAGGAGCCGGCCCGATCGCGGGTCAGCGTAAGGGGCCATGATCTCTCGCCCCATGGCAGCTCCCGCCCAAAGCCGCTCCACCGACCGCGGCGCCTACCTCCCGCTCACAGGTGCCTGAGCTGCGAGATCTGTGGGCTCAGCCAACGCGGCGCGGCCGACCCGGATCAAGATTCAGCATTGGGGCAATATCCCGCGGGAGAAAGCCTTGTTCACCGGGCGTCTGATCTGCGGCCATCCACAGAAGTTTTTCTTCCCCACAGGCAGTGGACACAATATGCGCTGGTTACAGCCATATGGCGGTTGACAGTCCACCGGTATCCACAGTGCCGCCCCCCGGTCTGCCCACAGAATCTGGGCAACTGCCCACAGCTACTGGCGAGTTATCCACAGTCGCTGTGGCCTGACAGTTTGGATGACGTCTCGTCACCTGCCACGATCAAGGCAGCACTACGGACCGTTACAAGCGAAATCGGCGGTCTGCTTCGTCAGGGGCGTACGCCACCATGGGGCGCGCCGACATACGTAGGGCGCCCGGGATTCTTTGGCGAGAGCCGGGCGCCCCAGAGGAACCAAGGAGACTCATGCCCATCCCAGCCCTCAGCGTCCTGTTGCCCACGGAGAGCGGACGCACACTTCGGACTGTTGCACAGGGCGCCGACAGCCGCAATTTCCTGATCATGCTCGGTGTGGTTGCCGGGTGTGTGATCAACGGGGACACCGCCACAGCGAACCTCAAGCAGTCGACATGGTTGGTGCTCGTCGTCGTTGTGCTCGTCGTGGCCCGCACCATCGAAGATCTGGTACAGCGGCGGACTGCGGGTCATGTTCACCGCACCGTCGGTGACATCAATAGCTGACACCAACAGCAGCAAACACCGGCGGTTACGGCCGATCACCACGACCACCGAGGCCGGTGAATCGGCTGCATCCCTTGGCGTAACAGGGATGCGGGACCTACCTGATAAGGATGAGGCCAGACTTCAAAGCCTTCGTACCGCGCGGGCGCCGTCCTCAATCGATGGGCGGCGCCCCGCTGGTTTGACTCGGTCCTCGCCCGCGCCCGTGCCGCATCCGGCGCCAGTGCCGCGACCGGCACGCGGACGAGCAGAACACTGCCGTCGCTTTCGCCGCCGGCATCAGCGGACCACCACACCCCCGGCACAACCGCGGCCCAGTGCCCTCGTCCGTGACCACGACCAGCCGCAGCCGGGGCACCCCGTCCCTGCCCATGGAGTCACCGTACGACCGACAGGGCCGTGTTTCAGTGAGTCTGAGGGCACGCCGACCGGTGGTTCCGCGCTCATCCTGCTGAGGCGATCGATGACCTCCACGATGTCTGCTGTAGGACGTTCAAGAACACCCATCAGGCTCTGAAGCCTCGGACGCCGTTGGGGGTGCCGATGCCGGTGGGTCCGTCGTAGCCAGGAACGGCGGTGCACAGGTACGAGCCGCCGCAAGAGCCGTTGGAACCCTCGACGATGTCGTTGAGCGCCCAGGGGCGGGCGTAGGGGTAGGAGTTGGGGCGGTCGTTCGGACCGGGGTTGCCCGCCAGGGCGTACACGCCGGCGATGATCGGGGTGGAGACGCTGGTACCCGCGACAGTCAACCATCCGGCGTCGGGGGTCGTTGTGTAGAGAGCGACATTCTCGGCGACCGCAGAGACATCGGCGACGGTGCGGTTGGTGCAGCCAGCGTCCTGTTGGAAGGGCGGCTTGGGCTGGATCAGGCTGCAGCCAGACCCGGCGCCGGGCCAAGCGGTCTCCAGCCAGCCACGTCGCCGGGGCTTCTGCCCACCATGGGGCTCCCAGCCGGGCTGTCTGCTCCGTTCCAGCCGGGTTCCCCCCACGCCGGTGACGAACTGGGAAGCGGCGGGCCAGTTGAGATTGGGGAAGCCTCTGTCGCCCGAGGAGGCCACGAACGCGATGCCGGGATGGTTGAAGTGAGTCTGGTCGCGGACCAGCTGAAAGGGGTGTTCAACATCGGTGCCCCAGCTCATGGAGATGAACTTCGCGCCCTGGGTACGGGCCTGGGCCACTGCGGTGAGCAGATTGCCGATGGTGTCGTCGTTGGCCTCGACCAGAAGGACATTGCAGGTTGGGCAGGTGGCGCTGACCATCTCGATGTCGAGGGCCGCCTCTACCGCCCAGCCGGGATCAGTGGTCGGGGGCGGGGTGGTGCCGCCGTTCTGGTTGATCTCGCGGAAGCACCCGTTGGCGGGGGTGCACGGCGGGAGGTGAAACTGGCGGCGGTAGACCGCCAGGTCGTTCTCGGCGGTGGGGTAGTTGAAGGCGACGACGACGGCCACGGTCCGCCCCTCCCCGGCGCGCCGGGGCAGGTCGTAGGCGCTTCGGAGGTCGCGAGGGGTTAGGCCCTCCGGCTTGCCCCCTGGGGGTACGGACGCCAGCGGGGCGGGGTCGGTGCTGATCAGGGAGTGGCAGGAGGCCTTGTCCAGCCCGGGCGAGGGATCACACGCATGACGGTATGCACCCTCCCTCTGGCCGCGGTCATCCGCAGACCCGGTGGCCTGTCGCTGCCGCGCGTCGTCGTCCGTGGTGCGGGCGTGGGCTCCAGAAGGAACCACTGCCAGGCTCAGGGCCAGAAACACTGCCCCGAGCACCCACCGCAAGATCCGCACGGGCCGCATGACGCTCCTTTATTTCTACGGGCGCACAAATGAATCCACCCACGCCTCAGCCATGAGACGGGCATGAGGCCCGAGTTGCGCAGGAGCCATGGGGGAGTTTGTGCCACGTCAAGCGGCATCGTCGCCCAAGCAGATACCGTGGATCGTGCCCGCCACGGGCATGCCGCCAGACGACGCAGGAGTCTCAGCCAGATGGCGCACGTAGGAGCAGCCGTGGACGAGAACGTCCGGACGAGCAGGTGTTGTGTCCTGCGGTGACCGAAATGCTTGTTATGCACGGCCCAGAAACAGCTTCTAAGTGACGTCTGCCTGCGCCGTAGCGGCTCGCGCCGTCTGGAGCGCCGCCTTCGTCTGCCATCGGCCGACGAGCAGAGTGGCAGGGACGCTGACCGCTGCCACGCCGGCCTCGACCAACGCGCCGATACCCTGAAGATCCATCCGTGCCCCTCCCGGCGCAACGATCCCACAGCAGCCCGGGGTAGACCGCGTGCCTTACCCATCGAGTGCGCAGGAGACAGGGACACAACCCGTGGCCAGGACAAAGATCACCCCGAACGAGCAGCCTCACGTCGATCGCCAAAGACCTGATCGATCCGTGGACGAGTTTCACGAAGGCTGCGGCCAGGGTCGTCCGGTTCGGGCGTGCGGAGAGTCCGGAGACGTCGAGGAGTTGGCGCGCCAGATCTCTGGCCAGGCGACCAGCCCATGGGGGCGGCAGACTGAGTGTCTAACTGCGTGACAACGCCGACGTACACCGGCGGACGAGCGCGAACGCGTACGGACCGTCTGCGCAGGCGACGACAACACCACCCCAAGGCAGCGCCCCCGCCCCAGTTGCTTCGGGACGAAGAAGTCTTACAACCAACAGGCGACGGGGAAGTGTCGCACCAGACGTGCACCAGAACGGGCGGTGCACCGCGGTAAACGCGGGTCACCCAACACCTGGCCGGTGCCAGGCCAAGACCAGCGTTCTTGCAGCTCAGCGCCACATCCGTGCAGCAATGATCAGTGATTCCCAAGCTCAGAGCGCGGGTTCGATTCCCGTCACCCGCTCCATACAGAAGGCCCAGGTCATGGACCCGGGCCTTTCTTGTTGTCTGGACCACGCTAGGCGTCTCGTGCCCGTTCCGTGCCCGATGCTTGATCGACCGGCTCGCTCGCAGCCTTGTCGCGCTCGGCCCGCACGAGTGCGTCGATACCTCCAGCCACTTCCCTCTGCCGATCCAGGTTCGAGTGCTGGTAGATGAGCGCTGCCCGCTCCGAGGACTGTCCGGCGCGGACCATCGTGTCCTTGAGCGTGGCGCCGGACTGAGTCGAGAGCGTGTGGCCGGTGTGACGAAGATCGTAGAAGCGGAAGCGGTCGGGCAATCCGACCGCCGTACGAGCCCTGCGCCACTTCCGCCCGAAGCTCGACCGCCGGAAGGGAGCTCCCTTCTCCCCTGCAAAGAGCAGGCCGTCCGGCGTCTTCTCCACGCACCAGGCGAGGTGTCGCTCAAGTTCTCGCTCCAGGAAGGCCGGCAGCACCAGGAAACGCCGTCCGGCAGCGGACTTGGTGTCGCCTGGTGCTCGCCGTCCGGTGGCGAGTTCAGGCGCAGCGCTGCGAATCCAGACGCCGATATTGTCCGGATCCACGTCGGTGCGTCGCATCGCTGCCTGTTCCTCGGGGCGGGCGGGTCCGTACGCAGCCAGGTAGACCATCAACCGCCACCGTGGGCCAATGGCGTCCGCCAAGGCGTCGACTTGCTGCACTAATGCGGTGCTCACGCATGAGCGCCCTCCCGGGCCGTTCTGGGGCCGTGAGAGGGCGCTCAATGGCGACCAACGTCGACAGCAGGTCAGGGCGTTGATCGATGAGGCGGCCGCAGGTCGCGGCCGCCGGTGAGCAGTTGTCGGCGTACCGGCCGCGCCCGTCGCCTACGGCCCGCCGTCGAAGAAGCCGGACTTCAGGTTCCCGATGATGGCGTCGAGTGGACGCCCACTGACGACGAACGGTCCGCCCCAGGGCGCGCTGAGTGCGAAGAGCAACGCCAGGCTCAGCCCGACCACACTCGCAACACCTACGATCAGCAGTGACGTTCGCAGGCTGCTACGGAAGACCAGCGCGCCGGAGTTCACGATCAAGGCCAGTCCGCTGACCACAAGCGTGACGACGTAGAGGGCGGGAACGTCGCGCGAGGCGGCCGCAACGCGGGCGCGACGATTACTGGTGACACCGTCCATGGAAACCACCAGCTCCGTGCCTGTCGGGGTTCCCACCTCGGGGCGGGCCGCCTCGGCGCGCACACTCCGCTCCAGCCGTGCGATCGCGCGAGCGGTGGCGGGGTCGTCACCGGACGCCGCTGCTGTAGCCTCCCACTCCCTGGCACGCGTGGTCTGCAAGTAGTCCAGCAGTGCCGCATGGATCGGCTCCGACTGGACTCGCGGACTTGTCGCCGACCATGCCAGGCGGGAGGCCGCGGCCGCCTCGTCGCTCACCAACCCCTCGGCTGCGCGCAGGTAGCCGGCCTCGCTGGCCAGTGTGAGCGCCGCAAAGATCGCGAAGGCAGCGCCGAGTGTCGGCATCAGGGGCGTGGCGATCTGCGGCACCCGATCCCGTTCCTCGACCGGTACGAGCGCCCGGACGCCGACCCGCGCCACGGCCGCGACCAGTAAGGCAAGTAAGAGCCCGCCCACAACCAGCACTACCGCCGGCAGCGAGGTCAACCAGTTCACCACATCACCTACAGCGCGTTACCGCGAGCGCCACACGGCGGCGGCACATCGGCCCCCGCGACCTGGAGCTCCTCGTCGATCACTTTTGATGAACGCTCCATGATCACAGGTCGAAGGCCTTTGACGCTCGCGACGCCCGGCACGGCATCTCGTTTCGTTGGCCAAATTCATCGAGGCCGGCGGCCCTGACGGCCAGCGCTTCGGCCACGGTTCCGACAGGGCATTCAACGAGGCTTTGTCACAGCTGCGAGATCGCATCCAGCAACAAGCAGACGAGGTCTCGAACCGTTACAAGCTCACGGGCCTCAATCTTCCAGAGCACTGGGGAAGGGCAGAGCGCTCGTAGATGGATGTGATCACGGTTTCAGCCCACCTGGCCCCGCTCGAACAGGCTGGCCCCCTTTACAACGGGCCAGTGCTGCAGCGATAGGGACTGAATCGCCCGGCAGGTGCTCGTGCCAGATCCGTGCCGGACGGAGCGGACAACCGCGGTCAACAAGGGGTCAGGAACGGATGCGCCGGATGGCTTCACTCCCGCATTGCTGCTGTTCAGGGGGCCGACCTGCCTAGATCGCCGGTGATTCCCAAGCTCAGAGCGCGGGTTCGATTCCCGTCACCCGCTCCAAGATGAAGGCCCAGGCCAGGGATACGATCCCCGACCCGGGCCTTTGTGTTGTCTAGACCCTTCTAGGCTCCGCGCACCGCTTCCGCACCACTTGAGCCCTCTCCGGGCTGGTCCGAGCCCTTCTGGCGCGCGGCTCTGACCATCGCGTCCAACCCACTGGCGACCTCTTTCTGACGCTCGTGGTCCGAATGCTGATAGATCGGAGCTGCCTTCTCGGACGACTGCCCGGCGCGAACCATCGTGTCCTTGCGCGTGGCTCCCGAACGCGTCGCCAGGGTGTGCCCGGTGTGGCGAAGGTCGTAGAACCGGAAGCCGTCGGGCATCCCGACTCGAGCGCGGGCCCTGCGCCACTTCCGTCCGAAGGAGGTGTGCCGGAAGGGCGCGCCCTTCTCCCCCACGAAGAGCAGTCCACGCGGACCCTGGGATTGTTGCGTACGAGCGCGTCGATGACGACCATGCGGGCGTGCGGGTTGCGGTCCAGCCATTGCGCTATGGCTTCCACTCCGCCCTGAGGGAAGGGCGGTCACTAGGGTGACCGGCCGACGCTTTCTGTCCCCCGAGCAGCTTGCCCATGCGGGTCTGCAACCGGCGCGGGGTGTACTCCAGAGCGATCTCCGAGACCACGCATGGGGTGTTGCCTCCCGCTGCTGAGCAGGGGCGTCTCTCAAGGTACCGACGTGGTGGTGAACGAGTAGCGGATCTGAGCCCCCGCGCCACCCACAGCGTGTAGCGCGGAATGGGAGAAAACCCGGACGGAGTGTCCGGGTCTGATGGACCGCACCCGATGTGTCCCAGCTCTCCGACTGCCCGGCTGGGGCGCTGACCTGGAGAAACGGTCCGACAGCGGAAACAGACGCTGTCCGAACCATCTGATTACGGAGCGCATCAGGTTGCCGCGCACACATTCTTGGGCGTGCACCAGAAATCGAACACATGACCTGCGGTGGCGCCAGGTTCGCGCGGTGGTCAGCGGGGGGCTGCCCTCCGGACTCCTCTTCGCCCACAGCGACATTGGCGTTTCCCAACCCTGTCCACGCTATACAGGGAATCATTGCCGCGACACGACACAACAAGCACATGGTGACTCGGGGGACCACGATGACCGACACCTCGCAGCGGTTCTTCATCAGCTACGCGGGTCTGGACCGCCCATGGGCGGAGTGGGTCGGCTGGCATCTGGAACAGGCTGGTCACCATGTCATCCTCGATGTCTGGGACTGGAGCACAGGAGACAACTTCGTCCAGCGCATGGATCAAGCTCTTGAACAGTCCGACGCCGTAGTGGCCCTGTTCTCCAAGTCTTACTTCGACCCCGATCGGTGGACTCAGGAAGAGTGGACAACCACCGTCGTCCGCAGGGACCGCCTCATTCCGCTCGCCCTCGAACCCATCACAACCACCGATGCCCCCCCTCTCCTGGCCGCAAAGCTCCGAAAGAATCTCCACGGCCTCGACGAGACTGCCGCTGTCACTGCCTTGCGGGAGGCGATCAACGGCGGGACACGCCCAACCAGCCCCCCGCCTTTTCCAGGCACAGCTCCGGCACCAGGCTTAGGCACGGCCTCAAGCAGTACAAAGCCTCGGCTGCCCAGTAGCGCCGGCCAGCCCGACGTGTGGAACGTGCGCCGCCGCAACCCTGACTTCTCTGGCCGTGAGGCTCTCATCGCCCAGCTCCGTGAAGGCCTGCTCAGCGGGCAGCGGGCCGCCGTGCAAGCGCTGCACGGGATGGGCGGCATCGGCAAAACACAGATCGCCCTGGAGTACGCCCACCGCTTCGCCGGCCAGTACGACCTGGTGTGGTGGATCGACGCCGAACAGTCCGACCAGATACCCGTTCACTACACCGAGCTGGCCGACCGCCTCGGCATTGCTAAGCCCGACGCCGGCTCCGAGCACAACGCCCGTGCTCTCCTGCACCACCTGCGCACCCGGCAGTGCTGGCTCATTGTGCTCGACAACGCCGAAGACCCCGATCAGATCGAGCCCTGGCTGCCTGACGGGGCCGGCCATGTTCTGATCACTTCGCGCAACCCTGACTGGCGCGGTATCGCCAATCAGACCGGCTTGGACGTCTTTACCCGCTCCGACTCACTCGCTTACCTCAGAACTCGTATTCCGGGCATCGCTTCCGAGCAGGCAGATGTCCTCGCGAAGGACCTCGGAGATCTCCCCCTGGCCGTCGCTCAAGCAGCAGGCGTCATCGGAAACGGCATGACTCTAGGCCGCTACCGCCAGCTCCTCACCACCAGCACTGCAGAGATCCTCAAGGAGGGCGATACTCGCGGCTACCCGGCGTCGCTGGCAGCCGCGGTCGGCATCGCCACCGCCCGCCTCGAGGACGACCACCCGGACGCTGCGGCGTTGCTACGCCTCGGTTCCTTCTTCGGCCCTGAACCCATACCGACCACTTGGCTGGAGGTCGCCCGCCCTGAGCTGACAACCATCTCCGGTGATCCGGGCAACCTCATGTGGCCACAAGCCGCCCTGCAACCTCTCAGCCGTTACGGACTCGCTCGGGTCGACCACGAGACGTTCCAAATCCATCGCCTCACCCAGGCCGTCCTCCGCGACCAGACCAGCCCACAACAAGCCGGGCAGATTCGCAGCGACGTCGCCACCGTCCTCGGGAGCGTCGACCCAGGCGACCCGGAAGCCCCACATACCTGGCCCGCCTGGGCCGCTTTGGCATCCCACCTCACCGCCCAGCTATTGGTCTTCACCGACCGCCCCGAACTGCGACGGATTCTCCTCAAGGCCGCCTTCTTCCTCATCCGGAGTGGGCAGCCACGCAGCGCCCATTCCCTCGCCACGTCTCTGCACCAGTCATGGGGCGCTGAGCTGGGGCAGGAGCATCCTGACAGTCTCACCTGTATGCAGTACCTCGGCCACGCAACGGCTGATCTCGGTGATATCAGCGGAGCCCTGCCTCTCATCGAGGACACTTTGGCCCGTCGGCGGCGCGTCCTGGGCGACGACCACCCCGACACTCTCCATTCCGCCAATGACGTAGGCGCCATCGCGGGCAGGTCGGGCCACCTCGCGCAGGCGCGCCGCATGAATGAGGACACTTTGGCCCGTCGGCAGCGCGTCCTGGGCGACGACCACCCCGACACTTTGGCCTCGGCACATCACTTCGCCATCAGCCTGTACAACCTCGGCGAGCAGGAACAGGCCAGTCGTATTGAAGAGGACACATTTGCCCGTCGGCGGCGCGTCCTGGGCGACGACCACCCCGACACGCTGGGCTCCGCCCACAACCTCGCCATCACCCTGCGCGAGGCTGGCGAGCTCGCACAGTCGCGCCGCATGGATGAGGACGCATTGGCCCGTCGGCGGCGCGTCCTGGGCGACGACCACCCCGACACTTTGGCCTCCGCACATCACTTCGCCATCACCCTGCGCGAGGCTGGCGAGCTCGCACAGTCGCGCCGCATGGATGAGGACACATTCGCCCGTCGGCGGCGCGTCCTGGGCGACGACCACCCCGACACGCTGGGCTCCGCCCACAGCCTCGCCATCACCCTGCGCGAGGCCGGCGAGCTCGCACAGGCGCGCCGCATGAATGAGGACACATTGGCCCGTCGGCAGCGCGTCCTGGGCGACGACCACCCCGAGACGCTGGGCTCCGCCCACAGCGTCGCCATCACCCTGCGCGACGCTGGCGAGCTCGCACAGTCGCGCCGCATGAATGAGGACACATTCGCCCGTCGGCAGCGCGTCCTGGGCGACGACCACCCCGAGACGCTGGCCTCCGCCCACAACCTCGCCATCACCCTGCGGGGCCTCCGCCACTACTCGGACGCCGTCCAAGTACTTGAAGACGTACGCAGCCGCTTACGACGGACGCTCGGTGACGACCACCCCAGGACTGCGGCTGTCACCAAGAGTCTCGCCGACACGCTAATCGCCATGGGGAAGCGATTCGCAGCCCAGCGGCTGTTGGCGAGCCAACAGAAACGTGGCAAGCGACGTCCCGGGCGCAAGCGTCGATAGCCGGCCCCACTGTCCCCGCTGTCCGACTGTCCGACTGTCCGGTTGAGCCAACGACCTGCGGAAACGAACTGGACAGCCCAAAGTGCGACTGTCCGGGCTGTCCGGTCACAGACGGCTGAACCCGGGTCGCCAAGGTCCGGAGCAAGAACCAGGGCAAAAGAAGACAGGCTTTGAGTCGGCCATTGAGACGTTGAGCGCGGCAGGCATCGTCAGTGGTGCCACTTGGAGTGCGCACCATCGGCACTGGATCGAACGCCCAGGGGTGGGACATGAAGAAGGAGCGCGAGCGGTTCGCACTGCTGCGGATCACCGGGAAGTACGGCGGCAGTGTCGTCGTCGAGTTGAACGACTCGTATGCCCCGGGCATCCCGGACGTGAAGGGACAGCTCCTGGTCCACAACGACTTCGTGTCCGGCGTCCACGACACCCACATGGAGCCGGGGGACCTGTCCGGCTGGGCGCACGTATTGGACGAGGTCGCCGTGGGGAACGACGCCGTCTGGCGCGAAGCTGCGCGAGTCGCCGAGATCGGCATCCGCCTGGACTGGCGGGACGACCACGATCGGATCACGGTCACCATCGCAGACCAGCAAACCACAAGGTTGGCCGTCTCCCTCACCATGGACCGCGGCTGGATCGACGAGCAGCGTGTCCTGCTCGAGAGGCTCCGCGCCGTCTGGGCGCACCTGATCCCCGTGGGCTGAGGAGCTTCAGAGGGGGCCGGCCCCGTGTCCCACCCCTGTCATCAGTCGACGGCCTTCAAGCCGCCCAGGGCGTCTCCGAGGCCGAGTTCGGTGGCACCACGGCTCTGGAAGCCCTGCTTGAACAGCTCAGCCGTGCGCTGCTGCACTCCCTCGCCTCGGACGAGTGCTGGAACAGCGCGGCGTCTGCGCGAACTTCGGCAGGAGCTGGCAGGCTGACGGCGTTGATGGCCGACTTGGCTGCGATCAGCGCATCGCGTGGGAAGCCGCTCATACGCGCGGCGATGCCTGCTACAAACTCGTCCAGTTCGGCGTCGGGGACCGCACGGTTGACCCATCCATAGCGTTCGGCGAGGTCGGCGTCGAAGTCCGCCGACGTCAGCACGGCTTCGAGTGCACGGCCCCGGCCCAGCAGACGGGTGAGGTGCTGGATCGCGCCCGCGCCGGGGGGTGTTCCGATTCCCACTTCGGGCTGGCCCAGGATGGCGTTCTCCCGGGAGGCGAAGCGCATGTCGCAGGCAAGGAGGAACTCACTGCCCGCTCCCCGGGCACGGCCGCGCAGCTTGGCGATGGTGACGGCCGGCAGCTGGCTCAGCTTGCGAAACAGCATTCCCAGGGAGGCATCGCCGGGTCCTCCGGCCTTCGCGGCCTCAGCGGTGTACTCGGGGCATGTGCCGCCGGCCGCCCGGGCGGCCCGTACCTACCTCGATGTGGCGTTCTTCCACCCCTCCGCCGGCGGCAACGGCCGGGCTGCCCTGCTTGCGGCCGCCGCTTCGAGCCGACGGTGTGCAGGCCGGCCTCGTGGTGGGTGCGGACGGCTTCCTGGTGCACGGTGAACACGCTGTCGCGCAGGTCGTCCTGGATGGTCTGCGGGACGAACCCCCCAGTCATCGCCGCCGAGAGCGCGGCCGTCGCGGCGGATGACATCGTGCAGCTGAAGCTCTGGAGTTCCTCAAGCGGGCTTTGCGCGCCGACCGTGCGGGGGATGCCGCTCACACAGACCGAAATGGAGAGGACGGGGGTGGAGACGATGGAATACCTGGTGATCGTCGGGATCGGCCTCATCGTGGTGTTCATCGCGGCGGTGCGCGGAGCCGGCAAGCCGTCGCGGAGGCGACGGCGTACCGGCTCGTGGCAGAGCGGCGACGGCGGCGGTTTCGGCTGCGGGGGCGGCTCGTCGTGCGGGGGCGGCGGAGGCGACTGACACCACGCCCGCATCGCCTACCGTCACCCGCTGTCGCACGGTAGGCGGTGCGTTCGGGCACACAGTGGCCCGTGCGGGCCGACCCTGCCCATGTGCCGTTGGCTGCTCCTGCTGTGTTCGGTCTCGGCGCCCCACCGCGAGCAGATGAAGCAGAGTGTTCTGCGCGGAAGGTGTCGGATGGGGTCCCGGCCCGGTCATCGATCGCAGGAAATCTCGGGCAGCCATTCCGGGGTGTAGCACTCGGCGAACGACCACTTCTGGTCCGAGTAGTGGTCGTCCGTGCTGTCGGTGTACACCTCAAGCCTGCCTTGCGGCGTCAAGCGGTAGTACTCGCGAATCGGGTCACCCTCCACGGTGGGCTGGGTCACCTTCAGTTCCGCGCTCTTGCCGCTCTTGAGGGCTTGCTGGAGGCAGTCGATTTCCCGCACCGCCTGTTTCCGCATCTCCTCGCCCTGGTCCAGGCTCACCTCGCCACAACGTGAAAACTCGGTTCTGGACTCCCAGCGCTCCTTGACGGGATCGTTCAGCATGCCGCAACCGGCAGCCACCAATGCCGTGGCCGCTACCGCGACGAGCCGCGCGCGGACCGGAACAGCCGCCACGCGGCGACGACGGAACCTGCTCCGCCCTGTCACGCCGCACCCCCTTTCTGGCCGTCGGACGAACGCACTCACCGGGTCAGTGGGTGAAGGGGCCGCCGAGCGTGGTGTACGAGAGGTTGAGCGAGATCACGGTGTACGACTTCGAGCCGGTGCCGGTGGTCCCGGACGCCGACCCCTTCAACATATGGACCAGGCCCCACCGGGTGTTGTCCAGCTGCTCGTTCGTGTCCACCATCAGGTCGGCGCGGCCGTCCCGGGTGTGGTCGGTGAGCTTGAGGTTCTGTCCGAAGTAGTCGTCGTTCTCGACGGCGCCCGTGATGCCGGAGCTGTTCTGGTCGTACGCCTTGGCTCCGGTGCCGGACAGGCCGCCGGCGCGGCCGAACAGCACCGTGACCATGCCGGCCTGGCGCTTCCCCGCCAAGTCCTCTCCGGGGGCGCCGATGGCGAGGTCCGCGTATCCGTCGCCGTTGACGTCGCCGGCGGCGACGGCGGCGCCGAAGTGGTCCTCGTTCTCCGAAGCGCCCGGCACGCCCGCCGTGTCCTGAGTGAACTTCACCGGCTTTCGCGCGGTATTCGGCCCGGTGGCGCCGCCGTAGTGGACCGTGACGTAGCCCCGCTCCCCGTCCGGCTGCTCGTAGCCGCGGCCGATGGCGAGGTCCCCGTGGCCGTCCTTGTCGAAGTCTCCGATGGCGGTGATGGGGCCGCCGCCCATCTGGTGGCCGCTGTCGTCGGGCACACGCACCTGGCCGGCGACCCGGGCGAAGTCGCCCCCGCCGCGGTGGAAGAAGGCCCGCAGGTCCTGGTCGTCGTTGCCGAGATCGTCGCCGATGATGTACAGGTCGGTGGCGGCGTCGGGGGTGACCCGGCCCGCCACCAGTTGCGAGGCGTTGAGATAGGTGTGATCGCCGCCGAGTGACTGCCAGCCGCCGTGTCCACCGGTGCGGGTGAAGGGACCCTTGAGCATGACGACGCCGGCCCGGCTCTGACTCACCGCGGTGAGGTCCTGGTCACCGTCGCCGTCGAAGTCACCGGCCACGACGTCGAGCCCGAACGAGTCGCCCGAGCCCGGGTACTCCGGCGCGACGGGGGAGTGGAAGACGGTGCCGGAGCCAAGGCCCTTGGCGCTGCCCCATACAACGGTCAGCCCTCCGCGCATCGCGATGTCGCCGACCTTCTCGTCCGGTGAGGCAACGACCAGGTCGGCGTAGCCGTCGCGATCGAGGTCCGCGCTGGTGGCGGCGAATCCCCACGCGTCGCCCTCCTCCACCGCGCCGGGTATACCGGGCGAGTCCTGATGGATGGTCTGGACTCGCGTGCCGGGGCCGGTCGACGTGCCGTAGACGACGGTGACCCTGCCGTCCTTCCCATGCGAGCCGCCGAGCATGACGAAGTCGCGGTAGCCGTCGCCGTTGAAGTCGTCGGCCGGCTTGGCCGGAGCCGCGACCGCCGAGGGGGCGGCGAGGAGAGGGGTGAAGACTGCTGCCGCGAGTGCTGCGGCTGCGACGAGGACGGTACTTCTGGCGCGCATGGTTCTCCGTTGTCCGAGAGGGGCTGTGAGCGCTGTGAACTGCGATCTTCGACCTGTGAGGATGTCCAATGGTTGTACGTCGGCGGCAGGGGTGGTCCATGACGGCCGCCCGCGATCGTGTACGCGGATTCCGGTGAGACCGGAATCCGCGTACACGAACCAACCGCTGGGGCGCGGCCCCGCGCCCTGGCGGAACCGCGCCCCTGACGCCGCGGTCCCGTAAGACCTCGGCCGCCGAATCAGCTGGTGAAGACGAAGTACTTCCAGGCGCCGTGCGTCGTCGAGTTCACGGTGTCTCCCGACGAGCTGTTGATGTACGAGGAGCGCACCCGGGCGCGGATGCCGGACGTGCCGGAGTGGCCCAGGTTGACGGCCGACTTCCCGTTGGTGCCGAGCTTGAAGTACTCGCTGTTGCCGTCGTACCACTTGCCCTGGTAGTACACCTGGAGCTGGAGCCGCTGCTTGCGGTCCTTGTAGTAGCTCATCGTCGTCGTGGAGATGACGTCGGTGTTCTTGTGGAAGTAGTGGTACGTCGTGGAGCCGATCTTGCCGGTCTTGTAGTGCTTGGACAGCGAGGTGGAGACCTTCACCTTGGCGTACGCCGTCGACTTGACCGTCTTGGGGGCGTAGCGGGCGTCGCCCTTGAACACCGCGGTCAGCGTGGTGTCACGACTCATGTCGAGCGTGACCCACAGGTTGCCGCTGGAGTTGACCGTGCCCGTCTTCACGAGCTTCTTCGGCTTGTCGGCACCGAACGGGTCGGCCCAGATCTCGACCGTGCGGTTCTTGTACGTGGTGCCGAGGTGGGCCGCGAAAGCGACGTCCGCGCCGTACGAGTAGACCTTGCCGTTGTTGTTCAGGGTGAGGGCCGGCGTGGCGCGCGAGACCTCGACGGTGTCGGAAACGGTCGCCGCGGTGTGCGACGCGTCGCCCGCGTAGGTCACCTTGTACGTCACCTTGCCGCCGGCCGGCGGAGTGTCCGTGAAGGAGAACTTGCCGGCCGTGCCGAGGGACTTGGTGCCGATCGACGTGCCTTTCGGCGACTCCAGGTCGGTGCGGGTGACGGTCAGCGGGGTCCCGGTGGGCAGCGCGAGGGCGGAGGTGAGCGAGCCCTTGACGGTGAGGGACTTGGCGCGGGTCGCGGTGGTCGGTGCGTCGACCTTCAGCGTGCCGACGTACTTGCGGGGTTCGTCGACGGCGTGGAACTGGGTGGAGTCGTTGTTCCCCGTCAGCACGAACAGCTTTTCGCCGTCGGGCGACCAGTTCATCGAGTGGCCGCCCCACGGCATCCACGCGTGCGACAGGTTGCGGACGCTGGCCGGTAGGCCGGGGTCGCTGCTGAAGACGTACGTGTCGCCGAGGTCGTCGGTGTCGAGGACGGTGGCCGCGACCGTGCCGTCCGGCGCGACGCTGACCGTCTCGGGTTCGGACGGGACGGGGTAGGTGCGCACCTGCTCCAGGTCGGAGAGCCGGTACTCGGTGAGCGCCCGGGTGCCGGGCCCGGCCACGATGACGTTCTGGCCGTCCGGGGTGAGGGCGGCGTCGTGGTAGAAGCCGCCCTTCTGGGCGGAGACGCGGATGACCGGAGTGCCGGAGGAGATGTCGTAGACGACCATCGGGCCGGAGCTGATGTGCGCGTCGAGAGCGAGCAGCGTGCCCGGGTTGTCGGGGTCGGCGTAGAGCTCGGGCGGGCTGGAGAAGTCGTGGCCCGCTGCCAGGTCGAGCGTCACCGTCGGCGTCTCGGCGGTCAGGTCGACCACGCCGAGCCCGGAGTCCCACTGGTCGCCGTAGCCGAACCACAGCTTGCCGTCGGCGTGGGCGAGACGGGACGGGACGGTCTTGTCGCCGGTCGGGTACTCGGCGGCTTTGGTGAGCGTCGCCGTGTCGAAGGCGACGATCTTGTCGGCGCCTTCGACCGCGGCGTACAGCGTGCTGGAGTCCGGGCTGAGTTCGAGGTCCCGGACCTGGGGCAGGCCGGTGAGGGTTGCGGTGACCTTGCCGGTGTAGTCGGTGACGACGATCCGGTTCTCGTAGCGGGTGCTGAAGTACAGCCTCTGGTGGAGGCCGTCGACGATCGTGTCGTCCGCGTCCGAGACCGCGATGGGCCTGGTGGTGTCGGCGGACGCCGGTGCGGCGGTCAGCACCGCCGAGCTGAAGAGGACGGCCAGCGCTGTGGCCGGGAGAGTGCGCATACGCACGCTGATTCGTACCCCCGGAAGGAGAAACTGTGGGGCCACGGCATGCAGCTGACAGGCGACCATCGATGTGTGTGACCTGTGCTGCGCGTGTGGCGAGTGAGCGAAGACTAAGTCATGCCACCGGCAACATGATCAGCGCCCCCGCCACCTGCGTCCGGATGCCCGGCGCCGGTGTGGGCAGGCCGGAACCGCCCCGGTGGAGCAGACCCACCGGGGCGGCAGACGATGCCGTGGAGCACTGGGCCGCTACGACGACGACAAGACCCTCGACGGGCTGATCCCGTGGGCGAACAGGGCCGCCTGGACCCGGTTGTCGACGCCGATCTTGCAGTAGACGTCGCTGACGTACGCCTTGACCGTCGCCGCGGTGAGCCCCAGGCGATCGCTGATCTGCTGGTTGGTCAACCCGCTGCCGATCAGGGCCAGAACCTCGCGCTCGCGCAGGGTGAGGAGGGTGGGCAGAGAGATCTCCTTCGGGTCCCGCGCCACCGAGCACCAGAGCATCGTCAGCGGGAGTACCGCGGCCCCGGCCGCCAGGGTGTGCACCGCGTGGGCCAGCGCCCGCGGCTCCGCCCCTTCCGGGAGGAAGCCGGACACTCCGGGGGGCAGGGGCCCGGGCCGTTGCAGCATGTCGGCGGGATCGCCGATCAGCGCCACCGGGACACCGCGGAGTTCGGCCTCCCGGAAGGCGGAGAGCAGCTGGTCCAGTGACGGCAGCTCGTGGGCGGCGAGAACGCTCGTGCGGTGTCGGCCGCGCACGGCGGCGATCCCGGCTTCGACGGTCGAGCACACCGTCACGGAGAACTCCCCCGCCTCGGCCAGTGCTTCTTCAAGTCCCCTGCGAATCCATGGGTGGTGGTGGATAACAGTGACATGGGCCATGAATGCCCCCCCGTGTGTTTCCTCTGTCAAACCGTGGTCGCGGAGAACGTACCCCACCGTAACCAGGGCCCACTAGATCTGTGCGTGATGCACGATCACGCTGCGTGGCACCGGAATTGACCGACTTGTCCCGGCGCCCGACCGATGGCGGTGTGCGACCGGCGGTGTGCGCTGCCGGGCGGGATCGTGAAGATCAAAGACGTCCCGGCGCTTCGCCGTCGGGAAGAGTGCCCGCCCCGCTCCAATCGAGGCGGGCACCTGCTCGATCGTATCGATCCCATCGAAAGGAACGACAGGTGCTCACTGCCCTGCGCGAGACGCCGCTGCGTCTTGCCACCCAGGCTCAGATCCTCGCCACCAACGCCCCGGACGCGCTGGCCCAGCGCGCCTCCATGGCGCTGGCGAAGGCCAAGGGCACCGCGGACGAGCCGCGGTTCCTCTCGCACCGCATCTGGCAGATCGTCCTGATCATCGCCATCGCGGTCGTCCTGGTCGCCGGCGTCGTCTCCTACGCCCTGGTCGCGTACCAGTGCGTCAGCCGCGGCTACGACCGCGTGAAGTGGAGCGGCCCGAACGGCTGGCGCGTCTGGGAGTTCAAGATCATCTGCGAGAAGTACTAAGCAGACGCACGGCTCGCCCGTACGCTCCCGAGCGGTACGGGCGAGCCGTCCTGATTCCCCCGACCCCTTGGACCACGCATGAAGAAGATCATCAAGTCCGGCATTCTGGCTCTCCTGGGCGGGGCCGGCCTCAGCCTCGCCGCCCTGGTGCTGTCGATGATGTACGCGATGTCCCGCGACGGCTCGGTCAGCATCCCCGGCCTCATCGAGTACACCCAGACGGATGCCCAGCTGAGCATGCAGCCCTCCGTGTACTTCCCCGTCGTGATCGCCTCCCTGGCCGCCGCGTGCTTCCCCTTGGTGTATCTGGCGCTGTCCAGGAAGCGGGGTGGTGACCGTGCTGCGCGATGACCCGCAGAGCGAAACCCCCCTGGTCGTCTACGACGTGAGCAAGCGCTACGGCGGCCGGTACGCGCTGCGGGACGTGACCGTCAGCCTGCCCGCCGGCGCGGTGTGCGGGCTCGTCGGCGCCAACGGAGCCGGCAAGTCGACGCTGCTGCGCTGTGTCATCGGGCTCACCGAACCCAGCAGCGGCACCGGCTGGGTCTTCGGGGAGAAGCTGGGCACCGACCTGGCCAAGCGCCTGATCTCGTACGCGCCGGACGAACTGCCCATGCCCGACCTGCTCACCGGAAACGAGTACCTCCGCCTGATCGCCGGACTGGAGGGCCGCCCTCGGGCGCTGATGCGGGACGCCGTGCGGCTGGCCGAGATCTTCGGGATCGACGGCGCGCTCACCAAGCTCGTGGGCTCGTACAGCCACGGCATGAAACGGCGGCTGCAGTTCGCCGGGGCCTTCAGCAGCGAGGCTCCCCTCCTCATCCTCGACGAGCCCTTCTCCGGCCTGGATGTAGAAGGCTCCGTGCTGCTGCGGCTCGCGCTGCGCACCTGGATCCGGTCGGGGCGGTCCGCCCTCGTGACCATCCACGACCTGCACACGGCCGAGCGGGAGTGCGACTTCATCGTCGTGCTGTCCGACGGACACGTCGTCGCGCAGGGCGACCCGGGCTCCATCAGCGAGGCGGCCGGCACGACCTCGCTCGAAGCGGCGGTCCTGAGGCTGAGCGGACTGGAGGACGTCTCGAACGCCGCGGACGACGTCTTCGCCGAGCTCATGGCCTTCCGGGGCGCGGCCGAGGACCCCGGCTCAGCACCCCAGCAGGGCGCCGTCCCGGAGCCGGGTCCCGTCCTCGGGCAGCGCTCATGACCGCCGCCCTCTCCTCGATGCGGCCCGCCCTCGCCATCGCCGGCGCCACCGCGCGGTCGCTGCGCAACACCATGCGCCGGCTGCTGCACCGCTCCCCGGTCATCACCTCGGCGGTCCTGCTGGCCCTGCTCGTGTTCGGCCTCGGCATGGTCGTCTTCCAGATCCAGGCGCTGGCCCCACTCGTCCACGAGCAGACCCTCACCGCCCTGCAGCACGTCCAGTTGAAGGACGTCAACCGGGCGGCGCTCACCGGCATGGCCGCCGCCGCCTGGGGCGTCACGCTGATCCTGGACATCGTCGGCCTCCAGCCGGCCGGCGTGCGCGTCCTCGCCGTGTCCAAGGGAGTCGGCCGCTGGAACCGGGCGCTCGGCGAACTGCTGCCCCCGTACTGCATGGCGATGACCGTCGCCTGCTTCCTCGTCGGCCCGGTCACCGTGCTGTCCCTCACCCGCGTACAGACCACCGGCGGCACCGGCTTCTGGCTCTCGCTCGCCGTGGCCCTGCTGTTCACGGCGCTCGCCGGCCTGATCGCCACCGTGACCCCGCTCGCGATCCAGGCCCTGACGGCCCTGGTCATGCGCTCGTCCAACGACGCGCTCGGCGTGAAGTCGGCCAGCGCCTCGGCATGCGGCATCCTCCTCATCACCGGAATCAGCCTGGTCCTCGCGGGCCACACCTCCGGCCTGTACGTCCTGTGCCCGCCCCTCGCGGTGACCGGAGGCGTCCCGGACACGCTGCCGGGCGCCGGGCTGGTCCTGCTCGCCAGCCTGCTCTGGGGGGCGCTGTGCGCCTACGCCCTGTCGTTCGCCGGCACCACCGCCCGCAACACCGAGACCGGCGCGCCCTGGCGGCTCGGCTTCATCCGGCTGCCCGGCACCGGCGCCCAGACCGAGGCGCGCCAACTGCTGCGCGACCCCCTCTACATCTCCGCCACCTCCGTCTCGCTCGCCGCCGCCGCGGCCATCGCCGTCCTCTACCACCTGAGCTATCTGCAGGACGCCACGGCATCGCTGCTCCTGCTCGCCCTCTGCGGGATCTCCTCGCTGATCACCGGCCTCGCCCCGTTCCGTCTCGCCGAAACGGCCTGGTTGTACGCCATCCACCCGCGCGGCTTCACCCGGTGGGCCCGCCACAACGCCTTCGGCGCGCTCGCCGCCGGACTGCTCCCCGTGATCGCCGTACGGGCCGTCAGCCTGGTGCCCTTCGAGGCGGGCCGGGACGCGGTGATCCTCTCCATGGCGCTGGCCGCGAGCGCACTGAGCGTGCTGTACGGACTGACCACGGTGAACGCCGACTTCTCGGAGAAGCGGGTCGCGCTGCTGGGCAGCGGGCTGGTCAGCGGGGCCACCCTGGGCACCCTGTTCTGGCTCAGCTCCTCCGTGGACGCGCTGGCGACGGCGGCCGCGTCCACGGCCTACTGGCTGGCGCTGGCCGCCGCGGCGGTGCTCGCCACCCATCGGGTGATGCGCTTCAAGGACCGCAACTTCGCGCGGACGGCGGAGCATTGATTTTGCTGCGGCTGGCCCTGGTCGCCGTCGTCCACGGCCGCAAGGGCCTTACCTGGCTGGCCCTCGCCACGGGTTTGATGCTGGTGTGCGTCTGGCCGGCGGGCTGGGTGTTCCGGCTCGATGTGCTGGCGGGCTTCCTCGCCGTACCGCTCTGTGTCGTCACACACGAGTACGGGCACGCCCGTACGGCCCTGCTGCTCGGCGCCGGCGAACTGCGGGCCGAGTGGTCGGGCGGCTCGATGGCCGTCTCGCACGAGGACCTCGGGGCCGCGCGGAACCTGGCGGTGGCGCTGGGCGGGCCCGCGGCCTCGGGTGTGGCCGGCGGGGGGCTCGTCGCCGTGGGCCTGGCGTGCGGCTGGCAGCCCCTCGCCGTACTGGGAGCCGTCGTGGCCTTCCCCGCGAGCACGCTCATCCCTCCCGGCCACGACGGGCGCACCATCTGGCGGCAGGCCCGGGAGTGGGCGGCCGGCCGACGGACCCCGGCCCCTTCCTGAGGGGTGCCGAGCCGCCGCCCGTCCCACCAGCGGTGCCATCACACCCCGCTCGTTGCCGGGCCGGGGCCGAGGGGGCGGGCGCACTCCGGTTACGGCCGCATGGTGACATGCCGCTGATGGAGCAATGGAGCGGGCGCCGAGGCCGACAGCGCTGAACTCGTGTCCGCCAGTGAGGGGTTCACCCCGCCGACATCGCGCACGTCGCGCGTACCGTCTTCCGGGCCAGTTCGAGCGCACCTTCGACACCGGAACCCGGGCCCGCCCCAGCACGGACGACTACCTGGACACGATTCGCGGTACGCAACCCACGGTCAGCAGCGATCCGGCCCGGCAGGTCGCCGACCGGAGCGACAGGTTCCCGCATCCAGGAGCCTTCTTCAACAAGCCTCGGAGCATCAGTAACGCCGATGCGCGCGTGCGGCAACGGGGCGTCAGGTCCTCGGACGTGTGTCGGTGCTGGTTTCGACAAGGATCTGCTCGGCCGGGGTGACGTTGTCGGCCCGGACGGCCCTGGCCATCGCCGCGCATGCCTCGTCGTGCGACGCATACGGAGGGACCACCAGCAGGGAGAAATGGTCCCGATCGCCTCGGGTGATGAGGACGGTGTCGTCACCGACCGGGAACGAGTCGATGTGCACGACCCGGTCGTCGACGATCAGGCGTGTCGGCAGTTCCTCCCAGGCACTGGCATCCAGACCGACGCGCGTCACGGGGCCGAGGTGCTCGCTCAGCGCGGCGAGCAGGCTGGGCAGCTCGGCGCCGATCTCGCGGGATCGCGGCCACCATGCGCCGTCGAGGATTCCTCCCCGGGCATGTGTCGTCTCCAGCCTCAGCAGAGCGGTTCCGGGCCTCACAGCGTGGTAGATCTCGTCCGGAAGGAGCTTGCGGGCGTCGGGGTTCTCGGAGTCGGCCATGGTGTGTTCGCCCGTCTGCGAGGGGCAGGTCCGCCGCAATAGTTGACCTCGTCGTTTCAACGTACTCCGCCTGCCGACGCGCGGGCGCCGCACCATCGGTCCCGGACCGGAAAATGGCTGGTCACGCCCCCATCCCATCGACCGTGACCGGAGTAAAGTGAAAGCACCGGGAGTACTTCGCGCACCGGCTCCCACGCGGGTGTCGTTCTCGGTGAGCAACAATTCCGGGATGTCGAAGACGAGACCCGAGACAGGTCCGCGCCATGACCGCGACCATCGACCCTACGATCATCAATGAGCGCGTGGCCTCGCCCCCGGCCCGCCTGTCCCTGACCCCGGCGGGGTCGGCTCCAGGCCTGCTGGACGGTGCCTGGTGGCCTCGCTCCCGCGACCTTCTCCGTGAACTCCCCGCCCTGATGGACGCGCTGGACGCGCGCTGGGGCCGGATCACGCGAATCACGGTGAATCCGGCCCGCTGGCCCGTGATACCGCGCAAGGTGCCCGTGGCGGGGCACACGGTGCACGTGGGCTGGTTCGCCGATGAGCAGGACCCGCACAAGCTGATCCTGCTTTCCTACACCACAGGCCGCTGGGACCTGATGGTGATACCGCCGGAGACCGGTGCCGCTGCTGCCGCCCGGCTGATGTCCGCCGCGGCCACCCCTGGAGGCCTCACCGCCAGCGGTCTGATGGCGAGCGATGACACCACCCGTGTGGCGAGGGAGACGCTGAGCCGGGAAGAGGAGTGGGAGACCGACGGCGGGGCCGCCTCAGCGGGGGCCCTGAACCCGACGGGACCCCTCAACCCCGTCCGAGGGATGCGGATGACGCACGCCTTCTCCTGACCGGGGGCGGCGGTGGGTGAGGTCACCATGAAGCCACCGGAACCAGTGTTCGTCCGGGGAGGACCGCACGCAGACGGAAGAAGTCCGAAGCGATGCCCCTCAACCGGGGCGACAGGCACCGCCGCCCCGGACCCTGGACTCCTCATCGGTGCCCGGCACAAGTGGGCGGCAATCATGGCAACACTGCGCGAGCGGAAGAACTACCGCGAAGCGATCATGAAGGCTCTGTACGAGACCACGGAAGGCAATCGCCTCCTTGGTGTCACCGGGGCGAAGCTGCACGACGACCTCCACCTCCCCGAGCAGGATCTGGCCGCCGCCTGCGCATATCTGGTGGGCGAGGGGCTCATCACCGTCGACTGGGCACAAGGAAATACACCCGCGATGGTCACACTGACGCATCAGGGAATCCGGCTCATGGAGGCCGAAGAGGAGGAACGCGAGTGACACGGCAAACGGGCTGGGTGCGGGCACCGGAAGGCCGCATGACCCAAAGACACCCTATGTCGGAAATGGCGTCTCGGGCATAGCATGGTGAGTGGGCCGGTGCACTCTCACGTGCAACGACCCGGAAGGGCGGCCCCGGTGTGTATACACCGGGGCCGTTGCGTCACTGTCGGCGCCACGGCAGAGCAGCGCACGAGCGGCGGGGGCCGGCTCGCGCGCCCCGGATGTCGCAAGCAGACCGGCGCCCAATCCGGATCGGCCATCTCACTCACTCCCGTCATCCCGCCCGGGCGGGGACGTCTTCGACGGCGAACCTGTACTGGGTACCGGGATGCAAGTCATGTCCGGGAGCACGAAAACCACCGTCGGCAAATCTTTGCAGCAGCGTCACAAGGGCTGCGCACCACCTCCGGGGGGTGCCGTTAGCGTTACTGGCCGCTCGATCCCGCGTGCGAACGTGAAAAGTCGCCGGCGTCCCTGGCGGCGCAGTCAGCACAGAAAGATCGCAGATGGACTACTGCTCCTCGTGCCGCCGGACGCTCAACGGGGCACTCGTGTGTCCGGGGTGCGGCGCATACGCTCCGGACATCGCCCCGCCTGCACATCGCCTCCCCCACGCGATCGACTCCACCGCAACGACGCGGCAGGCAGGGCGCGCGGAGGATGTCCCTGCTCCTGGGTCCTCCTCGGGTACTCATTACTCCGATGCCGCACCGACCGGTGGCGACGCGTTCGAAGACGACGCGGCGGACGCATCGGGCACTGGTTCGTCCAGCGGCCTCACAGGCACCGCCTCCACAGGGCAGGGCCGGGCCGCTCGGCGTCGGCAGCTGGCACGGTGGAAGAAGAACCGTCGCCGGGCCGTGGCCGCTACGGCCGTGGCCCTGGTGGGCGGCGGCCTGACCATCGCCGCGCTGCCGACCACCAGGTCTTCCACCGATCACGCCCATGTAGCGTCACCGCCGGAGCCGGTGACCACAGCCGCGCCCCGGACGGCGCCCACCGGCTCGTCATCGGAGCAGCCGGACACCCGGGGGCCGCGGCATCCCACCACTCGCCCACCCACGACAGCCGGTCGGCAGCAGAGCACCGCCGTCGCCGTGCCTCCCCCTGCGACGGCGAGCCCGCAGCCGAAGTCCGCCGCCACGACCCGACCCGCCGAGAGCGCGGCGCCGCGCACCGCACCGGGGTCGGCCAAGGGGAGGCACGTTGCCGACACCCCGGCCCCTGAGACGACCGTGCCCGCTGCCACCGAACGCCCCGGCGCAGGCACATCGACTGCGCGTCCCTCGGCGACGACGCCGACACCGCCGACGGGCGAGCCGACATCGCCCACGCAGGTGTGCCTGGTCGTTCTGTGCATCGGCTGATTGTTCCGTCGTCCTTGCTCACCGGGGACCCTGCCTGACGTGGGTACGGTCACATGAGCCGTGCCGCAAGGAGTCGGCCCTGCGTGCCCGGGGTCGCGGTGGTCCGGGGCCGGTGTGCGGAGCCGGCAGAGCCGTTCAGGCCGTCAGGGCAGGCCGGTGAGACCCAGCTTCTGCGCTCCGAGCGGCGAGAACGTCATGGGACCTGCCCAGCCCTGGTGGATCTGGGCGATCTGGGACGGCAGCGGGGTCACGGGATACACCGGCCTGTTGCGGGCCCAGTTCGCCAGCAGTCCCTCTGTCGTGTCGACGGCCGAGACGACCATCGTGACCCGTGTCCCACCGTCGCCCCAGGTGTTCCACAGGGCCCAGCCCTCCTGCCGTGGCTCCACACCGAGCCGGGCGCACGCCTGTTGGTACGTCTCGCCCATGCCCGCCGGCATCACCGAGGGCCGAAGAACGAGGACTCCCGCCAGCCCGGCCGAAGGCCGGTCCTCCTCCTCGTCCAGGCAGCCGTCGCCCGGGAAGTGGTGGTGGCGAAGCTCGCGGGCGAGCGCGTTCACGGCCCGCTGGAGCGGTGTGGCCGCTTCGGCGTCCGGCTCGTACGACAACCAGCCTTCGGCGAACGCCGCATTGGTCACCGCCTTGGCGAGCCGCTCGACCTCCCGCAGGTGATCGAGCTCAGAGAGTTCCGGTCGTGGCACGCGGGCAGTCTCGCACCATGAAAAGCGCGACGGAAACGGTTATCCCGCCGATGGGGCCCGGTGCTTTGAACCGAAGCCGCCGGCAGACCGTACAGGTAACGGCGGCCCGACGTCCCGAGCCTGGTCCGCCGTGCCTCACCGGGCTTCGTACGGAAGGACCTTCGGGTGTCGCGCTGGACACGCTCTCGCTCACTGCCGTATACGGACAACGCAAACACGGAGGAGGGCACGACGCCGGCCGGCCCTTCGCTGCCCACGCCGGACGACATCGACGGGGCCGAGGATGCCCCCGCAAGTGACGGCGCCGACCGCGGTGAGGACGCCGCCGCAAGTGGCGCCGCCGACCGCGGTGAGGACGGCGCCGGTGACGATCCGGGCGAGCCCGACGCCGGCGGCTGGCGGGACAGGCACCCGGGCAGGGCGCGGGTCGTGGCGCGGGTGACCACTGCCCTGGCCGCCGTGCTGGTGTTCTCCGCCCTTCTCCTGCCGAACGAGGTCGCCCGCCTCACGCCCGGCGCGTTCGTGCGCATCCCGGTGGAGGGGATCTTCGGCGCCGCCGTGCTGCTCGCCCTGCGGCCGAAGGCGCGGCGGGTGGTGGCCGCGGTCGCCGGAGTGGTCCTGGGCCTGCTGACCATCCTGAAGTGCCTCGACATGGGCTTCTACTCGGTGCTCGACCGGCCGTTCGACCTGGTGCTCGACTGGATCCTGCTCGACGACGCCGAGGCGTTCCTGAGGGATTCCGTCGGTCCGGCCGGTGCGATCGGTGCCGTGATCGGGCTCGTGGTCCTCGTCCTCGCCCTGCTCCTCCTCATGGCGCTTGCGGTCGTCCGGCTGAGCCGCGTCCTGGGCCGGCACAGTGCCACGGCCACCCGCACCGCTCTGGTCCTCGGGACCGTATGGGTCACCTGTACAGCGCTCGGCGCGCAGATAGCCGGCCTGCCGGTCGCTGCCAGGAACACGGCCGGACTGGTTCAGGCCCGTGCGGAGCAGGTGCAGGCGGGCCTGAAGGACAAGCAGACGTTCGCCGACGCGGCCAAGGTCGACGCCTTCCGCGGTACCCCGCCCGACCAGTTGCTGACCGGGCTGCGCGGCAAGAACGTCATCTTCGCCTTCATCGAGAGCTACGGCCGCAGCGCGATCCAGGACCCGGACATGGCGCCGCAGGTCGGTGAAGTGCTCGCGAACGGGACCAGCCGTCTGCACGCGGCCGGGTTCTCCTCCCGCAGCGCCTACCTGACCTCCCCCACGACGGGCGCCGGCAGCTGGCTGGCCCACTCCACGTTCCTGTCCGGTCTGTGGATCAAGAACCAGCAGCGCTACCGCACCCTCACCTCGAGCGACCGGCTGACCCTCACCGGCGCCTTCCAGCACACGGACGCCTGGCGGACGGTGGGCATCATGCCGGGCGTCACCCGTTCCTGGCCCGAGGGGAAGTTCTACGGCCTCGACCACGTCTACGACTCCCGGGACCTCGGGTACAAGGGACCGAAGTTCAGCTGGACGCCCGTACCCGACCAGTACAGCCTGTCGGCCTTCGAGCGTCTGGAGCACGGCAAGCGGGACCACAAGCCCCTGATGGCGGAGATCATTCTGGCCTCCAGCCACAATCCCTGGGCGCCGATACCCCACATGATCGGCTGGGACGAGGTCGGTGACGGCTCGGTCTACGACGCCATCAAGGAGGCGGGCAAGGACCCCAAGGAAGTGTGGAAGGACCCCGACCAGGTGCGCAACGAGTACCGGCGCGCCATCGAGTACTCGCTGAACAGCCTCATCACCTACGTCGAGAAGTACGGCGACGACGACACCGTTCTCGTCTTCCTCGGCGACCATCAGCCCGTACCGACCGTCACCGAAGGCAACTTCGGCCGGGACGTGCCGATCGCGATCGTCGCCCACGACCAGGCCGTGATGGACCGGATCTCCGGCTGGGGCTGGCAGGACGGCCTGAAGCCCGGCCCGACGGCTCCGGTCTGGAAGATGGACTCCTTCCGCGACCGCTTCCTGACTGCCTACGGCCCGCGGCCCGGCCCCGCCACGTCTTCACGGACCCGCTGACCGTCCGGGCCCCAGGAGCGCAGGAACGAGCCGATGTGCACGGCGGGTTCCGCCGTGCACATCGGCGTGTACGAGGTCGCACGACGTGCCGTCCTCGCATCGGGGTGCGTCGCGGAAGTTGAGGCGTGATGGACGGCGGTCGAGCTCGTCGGCGTATCCGCCTTGTCCGTCACGGGCCGGGACCCGCGGGCCGATCCAGCACGTCCGTTCGGTACGGGACACACCGTCAGCTGCGGACAAAGCGACGTCCCGGGGCGTTCCTCGCCCCGGGACACGTCTCGCCTCCCGCCCCGCTGCACGGGCGGGTCACACGCATTCGTGCACCGTGCCCCGGACCACCGCGGCGCTTTCACGGACCCTGACGCGCCACAGCCACCGGATGTCGCGCGCGAAGGACCAGACGAGCAGAGCCAGGGCCAGGAGGGCGGCCGCATATGCGGGCAGCCGCGGCAGGATCCCGGCGCCGACCACGAGAAGGACGATCCCCTGCAACGCGGCCACCGTCTTGCGGGCCATGCTCGGAGGAAGCGGCCCGTTCAGCCACGGCAGTACCCGGGCCGCGGCGACGAAGACATAGCGCATTCCGCCGATCAACAGCACCCATGCGCCCAGCGACATGGCGACGTAGACGCTGAGCACCAGAATGAGGAAGGCGTCGACCTCCATGTCGAAGCGCGCCCCCAAGGACGACTCCGTCCCCGTGCGCCGGGCCACTTGGCCGTCGACCGCGTCGAGGACCAGCGCCACCGCGGTGAGGGCGACCAGGACCGCTACCGGCGGCCGGCTCACGAAGGAGTCCGCGACCAGCGCGGTCACCCCCCCGACGAGCGTCGCCCGGGCCAGGGTGACCCCGTTGGCCGGGCCGAAGGGCCGGGGCCACGTCCGGCGCAGGGCACGGGTGAGCACAGCCCAGGTGGCGAAAGTGAACGCCAGGCCGGTAAGCCATCCGGGTGGCCCCAGTCCGGTCACGGTGCCGAGCAGGGCCAGCAGGAGTGCCTGCGCGCCCGCCCCCGCGGCCGTCTCCGGGCGCAACAGCCTTGTGTCGTATGTGCCGCTCAGGGCCACCGCGCACCTTCCTCCGGCCGTGTGACAGATTCGATGAGGGCCGCGTACCGTGTGCGCCCTCGTGATTATCAGAACGTGAACCGTCACCCGAGCGTTCAGCAGGAGGTCGCCGATGGGGCGCGTCGCACACGCCTTCTGGCTCCGTTCCCCCGGCCACGGCGAGATCCGGGAGGTTCCCCTGCCGGAGCCGGCCGGCGACGACGTCGTGGTGCGCACGCTGTTTTCCGGTGTGAGCCGTGGCACGGAGAGCCTCGTCTTCCGCGGCGGGGTCCCGGAGAGCCAGCACAGCGCGATGCGGGCGCCGTTCCAGGACGGCGAGTTCCCCGGCCCCGTCAAGTACGGCTACCTCAACGTCGGTGTCGTCGAGGACGGGCCGGGGCACCTCGTCGGCCGCACGGTCTTCTGCCTCTACCCGCACCAGAGCCGGTACGTCGTTCCGGCGAGTGCCGTCACCCCGGTGCCGGACACCGTCCCCGCCGGGCGGGCCGTGCTGGCCGGGGCCGTGGAGACCGCGGTGAACGCCCTGTGGGACGCCGCGCCGCTGATCGGCGACCGGATCGCCGTTGTCGGCGCGGGCATGATCGGCTGCTCCGTGGCCCGGCTTCTCGCCCGGTACCCCGGCGTCCGCGTCCAACTGGTCGATGCCGACCCCGCCCGCGCCGCCGTCGCGAAGGCGCTGGGCATGGACTTCGCGCTCCCCGAGGACGCCTTGGGCGACTGCGACCTCGCCGTCCACGCGAGCGCCACCGAGGCCGGGCTCGCGCGCTCACTGGAACTCCTCGGCCCGGAGGGGACGGTCCTGGAACTGAGCTGGTACGGCGACCGGCGGATCAGCCTGCCGTTGGGGGAGGCCTTCCACTCCGGTCGTCTCGTCCTGCGCGGCAGCCAGGTGGGAAGAGTGTCCCCCGCCCGGCGCTCCAGCCGGACCTACGCCGACCGGCTCGCGCTCTCGCTCGAACTGCTCGCCGACCCCGCCTTCGACGCGCTGGTCACCGGCGAATGCGCCTTCGAGGAGCTGCCGTCGGTGCTGGCCAGGATCACCGCCGGCGATCTGCCCGGGTTGTGTCATCGCGTGGTGTACGACGCGACCGCCGCCGACGACTCCGCCCGACCTGCGAGCGACCTGGGCCTTTGAACGCGCAGTACGCTCCGGCCGTACTGAAGGGCAGGGGCCGCCAGCGGCCGACTGCATCGGACCGGGAGGTCACAGCCGTTGTTCAGCGTCACCGTCCGCGAGCACCTCATGATCGCTCACAGCTTCCGCGGGGAGGTCTTCGGACCCGCACAGCGTCTGCACGGAGCGACGTTCCTTGTGGATGCCACCTTTCGCCGTCCCGAACTCGACGCCGACAACATCGTCGTCGACATCGGCCTGGCCACCAAGGAACTGGGCGTCGTGGTAGGTGAGTTCAACTACCGCAACCTCGACGACGAATCCGAGTTCGCCGGCATCAACACCTCGACGGAGTTCCTGGCCAAGGTGATCGCCGACCGTCTGGCCGACCGGGTGCACGCCGGGGCGCTGGGCGAGGGCGCCCGCGGCCTGGCCGGGATCACGGTCACCCTGCACGAGTCGCACATCGCGTGGGCGAGCTACGAGCGGGCTCTGTGAACCACGCAGCCGCCACCGCCGTACCCGAGCGCTCGGTTCGGATCGTGATGCCCGGCGGGGTCGACGACCCGGCCGCGCCGAGTGGGGGCAACACCTACGACCGCAGGATCTGCCGGGACCTGCCCCGGCTCGGCTGGGAGGTCCACGAGCACGCCGTCGCGGGCGACTGGCCACAGCCCCGCGCCGCCGCACGCGCGGAACTGGCCCGGATTCTCCGGGAGTCGGCGGACGGCACCCTGGTCCTGCTCGACGGACTCGTCGCCTGCGCCGTGCCCGACATCATCGTCCCCGAGGCCGAACGACTGCGCCTGGCGGTGCTGGTGCACCTGCCGCTGGGCGACGAGAGCGGACTCGCCCCGGACGCGGCAGCGGCTCTGGACGCCGAGGAGCGCAGGACACTGCGGGCCGTGGCCGCGGTCGTGGCAACCAGCGACTGGGCGGCCGACAGGCTCGTGGACCACCATGGGCTCGAACCCGGCCGGGTCCATGCCGCCGCTCCCGGAGCCGACATCGCGCCCCTCGCGACGGGCACAGTGACGGGCACGGCCACCGGCAGCGCCCCGCACCTGCTGTGCGTCGCCGCGGTGACCCCGCGCAAAGGGCAGCACGATCTGGTGAAGGCCCTCGCAGGCGTCGCCGACCTGCCGTGGAACTGCTCGCTCGTCGGCGGACTGGGCCAGGATCCCGCTTACGTGACCCGGCTCAGGGAGCTGATCGGGGAGCTGGGCCTCGGCGACAGGGTCCACCTCGCCGGCCCCCGGACCGGCCCCGGGTTGAACGCGAGCTACGCCGCCGCCGATCTCCTGGTGCTCACCTCTCACGCCGAGACGTACGGCATGGCCGTGACCGAGGCCCTCGCGCGCGGCGTTCCCGTACTCGCGACGGCCGTCGGCGGACTCCCGGAGGCGGTCGGGCACGCGCCCGACGGCAGCGTGCCGGGCGTCCTCGTACCGCCGAAGGACCCGGCAGCTCTCACCGCGGCGTTGCGCCAGTGGCTCCGCGACCCCGGCGAACGCCATCGTGCGAAGGCGGCCGCGCGACGGCGGCGCACCGCGCTGGCCGGCTGGGAGACGACCTCGCGGAGCCTGGCCAAAGCGCTGGAGCAGCTCCGGCAGGAACCCCGGAGGACCATATGAGTGACACCGACGCAGTGCGCTACGCCCCGGAGTGGCTGGCCCTTCGGGAGGGCGCCGATGCCGCCGCCCGTACGCCCGGACTCCTCGAGCCGCTGCGGCAGCACCTGGCCGACACGGCGAACGCGGTGGATCCACCGCCACGGGACACGAAGTTGGTGATCCGCGACCTCGGCTGCGGCACCGGCTCGATGGGCCGCTGGCTCGCCCCCCGGCTGAACGGTCCCCAGCACTGGATCCTGCACGACCACGACCCCGATCTGCTCACGCTTGCCGCCGAGCAGATGCCGCGTACGTCCGCCGACGGCAGCCCCGTCACGGTCACGACGGAACGCGGTGACATCGCCCGCCTGACCGTGGACGGCCTGCGTGGCACCTCGCTGGTCACGGCCTCCGCTCTGCTGGACGTGCTCACCCGCGACGAGCTGGACGCTCTCGCGGCGGCGTGTGAAGGCGCCGGCTGCCCGGCACTGCTGGCGCTCTCCGTGGTGGGGCGGGTCGACCTCTCCCCGGCCGACCCGCTGGACACCGCGATCACCGATGCCTTCAACGCCCACCAGCGCCGTGTCGATCACGGCCGCCGGCTCCTCGGACCCGATGCCGTCATGACGGCCTCCGAGGTCTTCGCCCGCCATGGCATGACCGTCGAGGTGCACGCCAGCCCGTGGCGGCTCGGTCCCGCCGCCCGGACCTCCGCCGGACCGCACCGTCCGGACCCGGAGACCGACGATTCCGCGCTGATGGCGGAGTGGCTGCGGGGCTGGGTCGGCGCCGCCCGGGACCAGCGGCCGGACCTCGCGGCGCGTGCCGATACGTATCTGCGGCGCCGCCTGCAAGCATGCGAGGCAGGTCAGTTGCGCGTGGTGGTGCACCACCGCGATGTGCTGGCCCTGCCCAGGCGTTCGGGTGGCCCATCGTGATCCCGCGGGCGGTACGGGGCCGCCTCGGCATGCTCGCCGGGGCGGCCATCCTCGTGGCGATGGTGTGGTGGCAGGGCACCGGTGCCTTCCTCGACGGTCTGCGCGGGATCGACGGCCCGACCCTGCTCGCCGCACTCGGCCTCGGCCTGTTCACCACTGTGTTCAGCGCGTGGCGCTGGTGCCTGGTGGCCCGGGGTCTGAGCATCCGGCTGCCGCTCGGCCGGGCCGTCGCCGACTACTACCGCTCCCTGTTCCTGAACGCGGCACTGCCCGGCGGCGTGCTCGGCGACGTGCACCGCGCGGTACGGCACGGACAGAGCGCCGGTGACGTCGGCCGGGGCATCCGCGCGGTCGTCCTCGAACGCGTCGCGGGCCAAGTGGTCCTTGTCGCGGTCGGCGTGACGCTCCTGATCGCACAGCCCTCCCAGGCCCTGGCCCAGGTCGGTCACCTCGTGGCGGCACCGGGAACCGTGGCCGTACTCGCCGTGGTGGGCGGGGTGGTGCTCGTGGGCGCCGTCCTGCTCCGCGGAAAACCGGGCACCTCGCGATGGCGCCGCGCGGTCCGCGCCACGCTGGCCGAAGCGCGCCTCGGGCTGTTCGCCCGCGCGAGCTGGCCGGGGGTGCTGATCTCGTCCGTCGCGGTGCTGGCGGGCCATCTCGGCACGTTCCTGCTCGCCGCCCGAGCCGCCGGGTCCACGGCCCCGGCGGCCGAGTTGCTGCCCCTGATGGTGCTGGCCCTGCTCGCCATGGCGCTGCCGCTGAACGTCGGCGGCTGGGGGCCCAGGGAAGGGGCCACCGCCTGGGCCTTCTCAGCCGCGGGCCTGGGCGCTGCTCAGGGCCTGACCGTTGCCGTGGTGTACGGACTGCTCGCCTTCGCCGCCAGCCTGCCCGGTATCGGCGTGCTCGCCGCCCAGTGGCTCGCCGGAATGCGCAGTCCGCAGGTCGAGTTCGAAGAGAGTGTCCTCGCCGAGGAAAGCGCGCCTCGTCGGCGGACGGAGCGCGTCCCGCATCAGCTCCGGACCGGGGAAGCCGATCCCCGGGACGCCGTCACCGAGCAGGACCGGCGCCACCGTGACATAGAGCCGGCGCAGCGCACCCTCGTGGAGGAAGCGCGACACGGTGACGCCGCCGCCCTCGACCAGCACACGGCCAAGTCCCCGTCGTGCGAGCTCCCCCACCAAGCGGTGCGGGGCGAACGCAGCGCTGTCGGGCAGGGTCAGTACGTCGACGCCGTCCCTGTCGGCGGCGGCCTGCCCGCGCTCGCTGCCGGCGGCCACCACCCACAGGGTGGGCGCTGCCCCGTCGGTGAACACCCGGCGCTCCAGCGGCACCCGGCCGTGCGGGTCGAGAACGACGCGCACCGGATGGGCTCCGGCACAGGCGCGGACCGTCAGTTGGGGATCGTCCGCGACGGCGGTGCCGGCCCCGACGACCACTGCGTCGGCGAGAGCGCGCAGGCGGTGCAGATGCTCGCGGTCCTCCTCGCCGGTGACGTAGTCGGCGTCGCCCGTACGGCTCGCGATGAAACCGTCCAGGCTCTGCCCCATCTGCGCGAACGTGAAGCGGGGACCGGCCAGGCACAGCGACAGATAGCGGTCGGCGAGGATCTGTGCCTCGGGCGAGGCGTCCCTCCACCGGCGTCGGCCGTCGGCGCCCGGGAGCAGCCCGGCGGCCTCGGCATCCGCTGCGGACCGGACGGCGCGCAACCGCTCCCAGGCCTCCGACGCGTCGAGCGTGCCGGGACCCTGCCCGGTGGTGCGGCCGCTCACTCCGTCCCCCGTCGGGCGTCGGCCGAGGCCGGGGACTTCGCCGGGCTCAGCAGCGAGAAGTATTCGGCGAAGGAATCGACGAGACCGGCCAGCAAATCCTTACCCTTCTGGGCCGAAGCCATCGACGGGCATCCGACCACGCCGGATTCCGTGTAGGCCCGCAGCCCGAGAGTGAGCAAATACTCCCGGTCGTCGGCGAGGAAATCGGATGTCTCATAACCGGGGCGGACGAGTTCAGGATGGTCATGCAGAAGAATGGATGTCTCCACCTCACCCGCGTGCATATCGCTGTAGGAGGGCGTCTGCACACCGGCTCTGTCCCGTGCCGCACTCCAGTCGGCCGGACCGGGGAAAAGCGCCATGCGAGTTCCGCTGCCGGCGGACTCCTGAACCACGTTGCGCAGAACGTAGTTTCCACCGTGACCGTTGATCAGAACCAGGTTGTCGATACCGGAGCGGCGGAGCGAATCGGCGATGTCCCGCACGACGGCGTAGAGAGTCGCGGCAGAAATGCTGACGGTTCCCGGCCAGGCGGCGTGTTCGTGCGAGCAGGAGATCGTCACGGGAGGCAGACAGTGGACCGGAAAGGCGGCGGCGACCTCCCTTGCGATGGCGCAGGCTATGACCGTGTCCGTCATCAGGGGGAGGTACGGGCCATGTTGCTCGAAGCTGCCGATGGGAAGGACAGCGACTTCGGCCCGTTCGGCCCCCACGTCCTCCGTCGTCGTTTCCAACGGCAACAGGCCCAATGCCGGCAGCCGCACGTACGGGCCACTCATGTTTCCCGACCCCTTCTTCCTTCGTCCCACGAGATGTGGCCGCCGGGCGGCCCGAATGCGAAAGCGCGCGGACCGACGGCATGCCTAATGGTCGCATGCGCCGAGCGTTCCGAACGTCATTGACCAATAGAGCAGTTGACACCCTCCCGTTGTTTTGGGATCCCGCCACCAAAGGTTACCCGATAGGATCTGGCCATGATAGATACGGATGACGCACTCCACGACACCGCTCGTTCATCAGGCGTCGAACACGTGGCAAATGTCCGACTGTCCACCGAGCATGGTGATTTCCTCGCCGTCGGATACCTGGACCGCATTCGCGGCGATGAACAAATGGCGTTGGTATACGGCGACATCGAGGGAGACGGAGTGCTCACCCGTCTTCATTCGGAGTGCCTGACCGGAGACACCTTCGGGTCCAAGCACTGCGAGTGCGGGGATCAGCTGTCCGCGGCTCTGCGCGCCATCGTGAGCGAAGGGCGCGGCGTTCTTGTCTACCTTCAGGGTCACGAGGGCCGTGGGATCGGCCTGTTGGCCAAACTGCGGGCGATGCAGCTCCAGGCGGAGGGCATGGACACCGTCGAGGCGAATCTCGCGCTCGGGCTCCCGGCCGACGCCCGCGACTACCGCGTGGCGGCGGACATCCTGCACGACCTCGGTGTGCGGTCCGTACGGCTGATGTCGAACAACCCGCTCAAGAGCGCGGCGCTGTTGCGGCACGGCATCGAGATCACCGAACAGGTCCCACTGCTGACAGCACCCCGCGAGGAGAACATCTTCTACCTGCGGACCAAGCGGGAGCGCTTCGGCCATCACCTTCCGCACCTGGACACCGCGGCCGACCCGTCCTGAGGCGTGTCCCCGACGGCGAGTGCCCTTCGTGTGTCAGCCGCGTCCCCGCCCGCCGGGGCGGCGCCGGGGACGCGGCGGATTCACACGCTCAGGGCCTCGCGGACGGCCTGCTCGGACTGCTCACCGCCGTCGCCCGTGGACGTGACCCGGCCGGCCTCCAGGACGTAGTAGCGCTGGGCGGCACGCAGGGCGAAGCCGATATGCTGCTCGACCAGGAGCACCGAAAGACCGCCGTCCCGGGCCAGCGAGAGGATCGTCTCCTCGATCTCGGCGACCACGGACGGCTGGATGCCTTCGGTCGGCTCGTCGAGCAACAGGAGCCGTGGGCCGGTGATGAGGGCGCGGGCGATGGCCAGTTGTTGGCGCTGGCCTCCGGAGAGCAGGCCGGCGCGACGGCCGGACAGTGTACGCAGGGCGGGGAAGAGGTCGAGGGCATCGGCGACGGCGGCCTTGCCCCGCGGACGGCCGTCCGCGATGAGCTGAAGGTTCTCGGCTGCTGTCAGGTGCGGGAAGCACTGCTGTCCCTGGGGCACGTACGCCATGCCGCGCCCGACCCGGTCGTGCGGGCTCAGACGCGTGATGTCCTCACCCTCGAAGCGAACGGCTCCGCCCTGTGGCCGCAGGAGACCGACCGCGGCGCGCAGCAGGGTGCTCTTGCCCGCGCCGTTGTGGCCCATGACCGCGGCGACGCCGTTGTCGGGGACGGCGAGACTCACGGAGTGCAGCACGGGGCTGCGGTCGTAGCCGACGGTGATCTCGTCGATCTCCAGCATCACGCCTCCTGCGCCTGAGCGGGTACCCCGGTCGCCTCGGTGACCCCTGTCGCCTCGTCGCGCGCGCGCCCGAGGTACACCTCCTGCACCTTCGGGTCCGCCTGGACCTGGGCGACAGTGCCTTCGCTGAGCACCGAGCCCGCATGCAGGACGCAGACGCTGCGGGCGAAGGAACGCATGAAGTCCATGTCGTGCTCGATGACGACAACAGTACGGTCCTCGCTGATCAGCTCCAGGAGCCGTCCGGTGGCCTCACGTTCGTCGTGGCTCATGCCCGCGACCGGTTCGTCGAGGAGCAGCAGCTTCACGTCCTGGACGAGCAGCATGCCGATCTCCAGCCACTGCTTCTGGCCGTGCGCGAGGATCCCCGCGGGCCGGTCCCGCAGCCTGGCCAGCCCGATGGTCTCCAGTGCCCGTTCGACCTCCTCCGGGATGCCCTTGCGGCGACGCAGCAGTGTCAGCGGGCCCCGCCCGGCGCCCGCCGCGATGTCGAGGTTCTGCAGGACGGTCAGTTCCTCGAAGACGGTCGCAGTCTGGAACGTACGCCCGATGCCCAGCCGGGCGATCCGGTGCACGGGCCGTCCGAGGAGCTCCTGCCCGGCGAAGTGCGCCGAGCCGGTCGCCTTCACCAGCCCGGTGACGGCGTCGACCAGAGTGGTCTTGCCCGCGCCGTTCGGTCCGATGAGAAACCGCAGGTCGCCCGGCGGTACGTCGAGACTGACGCCGTCGACCGCGGTGAAGCCGTCGAAGGACACCCTCAGGTCGCGTATCCGGAGCCCGGGTGGGCTTCCCGCGGAAGTGTTCTCCCTCATGCCGTCGCCTCCTTCGGGTTCGCGGGAACGGTCGGGGCGGTACGTTCCCTGCGACGCCGCACCATGCCTGCCAGCGAGGCCAGCCCGCCCGGCAGGAAGGCCACCGCCACCACGAACAGCAGGCCCTGCAGATACGTCCATGCCGCCGGGAACTCCTCCGACAGGAGGGTCTTCGCCCACACCACCGCGATGGCCCCGAGCGCGGCGCCGACCAGACTCGCCCGGCCGCCGACGGCAGCGCCGATCACGAACTCGATCGACGGCACGATGCCGATCAGGGCGGGCGAGATGATGCCGACCGCCGGGACGAACAGCGCGCCCGCCAGACCCGCCATGCCTGCCGCGACGACATACGCCACGAGCTTGACGTTCGCCGGGTCGTAACCGAGAAAGCGGACCCGCTCCTCGGAGTCCCTTACGGCGACGAGGAGTTCGCCGTAGCGGCTCTGGACGAGCTGCCGGGCCAGGGCCATGAGCAGCAGCAGAGCGCCCGCGATGACGAAGTACACCATCCGCTGGTTGACCGGGTCGCTGAGCTGGTAGCCGAAGAAGCCCTGGATGTCGGTGAGCCCGTTGGTACCGCCGGTGGTGGCCTGCTGGCCGATCAGCCAGATCGCGAATGCGGCGGCCAGCGCCTGGCTGAGGATCGCGAAGTACGCGCCTTTGACCCGGCGGCGGAAGATGAGCGTGCCCAGCAGCGCCGCCACGCCCATCGGCAGCAGCACGGTGGCAGCGAGCGCGAAGACCGGGTTCTCGAACGGCCGCCACCACCACGGCAGTTCGTCGGAGGTCCCGTAGAGCAGCATGAAGTCGGGGAGGTTGCCGGGGCCGGCGTCGGCGAGCTTGAGGTGCATCGCCATGGCGTATCCGCCGAGACCGAAGAAGACGCCCTGCCCGAGGGTGAGCAGACCGCCCCGTCCCCAGGCCAGGGCGATGCCCACCGCGACGATGGCCATGCACAGGTACTTGGCGAGCAGACCGAGCCGGAAGTCCGACAGGACCAGCGGCGCTACGGCGAACAGCAGCACGGCGCCCAGGGCGAAGCCCCCGGGGGCACGCAGGCGCGACGGCGGACGCGTCGGAAGTGTCATGCGAGGCTCCGGATGCGCAGGGTGTACAGGCCTTGGGGACGCCACTGCAGGAACGCGACGATGGCGACGAGGACGAGCACCTTGGCGACGCTGACGGTGGTGGAGTACTCCAGCACCGACTGCAGCCCGCCGAGGACGAACGCGGTGATCACGGCGCCCTTGACCTGCCCGATGCCGCCGACCACGACGACCAGGAACGCGTCGATGATGACGTTGGTGCCCATGGTCGGCCCGATCGGACCGACGAGGGTGAGGGCGACGCCCGCGACCCCGGCGAGACCGGACCCGATGAAGAAGGTCATTCGGTCGACGCGTGCGGTGGCGATCCCGGACACCTCGGCCAGGTCGCGGTTCTGCACCACGGCCCGGATCCGCCGGCCCAGCGGAGTCAGCTTCAGTACGAGGGTGAGGGCGGCGATCGCGGCGATCGCCAGGGCCAGGATGAACAGCCGGCTGTTGGCCAGACTCAGCCCTTCGGCGAGATGAATGTTGCCGGTGAGCAGGTCGGGGGCCCGGGTCTGGACGTTGGGGGCGCCGAAGATGTCCCGGGCGAGCTGCTGCAGCATCAGCGACACGCCCCATGTCACCAGCAGGGTGTCCAGCGGTCTGGCGTACAGCCGCCGGATGAGTACGTACTCCAGCAGTACCCCCATCGATCCGGCGACGGCGAAGGCGACCGGCAGTGCGACGAGCAGTGAGACGCCGGCGCCGGTGATGGTCTGTTGAAGGACATAGGTGGTGTAGGCGCCGGCCATGATGAACTCGCCGTGGGCCATGTTGATGACGTTCATCTGGCCGAAGGTGAGGGACAGGCCGAGCGCGATGAGCAGCAGCACGGCACCGATGCTGACGCCGGTGAAGAGCTGGCTGAGGATCACCGTCATGAGGCGGTCTCCGAGTGGTCGGGGACGGGCGCAGGTGTGCCGGGCGGGGCATGGTCTGCCCCGCCCGGCCGGGTGATGAAGAGGTGGGGTCAGGACAGTGAGGCCGCCCAGTCGTAGCCCTTGAGGTACGGGTCGGGCTCGATCGGCTTGCCGGAGTTCCAGACCTCGGTGATCAGCCCGTCGTCCCCGATCTTCCCGATCCGGGCGGTCTTGAAGATGTGCTGGTTGTCGCCGTCGACCGTGACCTCACCCTCGGGCGCGCCGTAGGTGATGTCACCGGCGGCGGCAGCCGCCTTGACCTTGGCGACGTCGAAGGACTTGGCCTTCTCGACCATCGCCTTCCACAGGTGGACCGAGGTGTACGCGGCCTCCATCGGGTCGCTGGTCGGCTTGTCCGCGCCGTACTTGGCCTTGTACGCCTTGACGAACTTCGTGTTCGCCGCGCCGTCGGTGGTCTGGTAGTAGTTCCAGGCCGTCAACTGACCGGCCAGGTACTGCGCGCCGATGCTCTTGACCTCTTCCTCGGCGATCGAGACAGAGACGACAGGCATGCCGCTCGCGGTGAGACCGGCGGACTTGTACTCCTTGAAGAAAGCCACGTTGCTGTCGCCGTTGAGGGTGTTGAAGACCGCGTCGGCCTTGGACGCCTTCACCTTGTTGGCGATCGTCGAGAACTCGGTGGAGCCCAACGGCGCGTAGTCCTCACCGAGCACCTTCATCCCGTTGGCCTCGGCATAGGCCTTGATTATCTTGTTCGCGGTGCGCGGGAAGACGTAGTCGCTGCCGACGAGATAGAGGGACTTCCTGCCCTGCTTCTTGAGGTAGTCCAGGGCGGGCACGATCTGCTGGTTCGTCGTGGCTCCGGTGTAGAAGATGTACGGCGACTGCTCCAGGCCCTCGTACTGAACCGGGTAGAACAGCAGGGACTTGTTCTTCTCGAAGACCGGCTTGACGGCCTTGCGGCTGGCGGAGGTCCAGCAGCCGAAGGTGGCCACGACCCGATCCTCCTCGATCAGCTTCGATGCCTTCTCCGCGAACGTCGGCCAGTCGGAGGCGCCGTCCTCGCTGACCGGCTCGATCTTCTTGCCGAGGACGCCGCCGGAGGCATTGATCTCGTCGATGGCCAGTTTGAGGGAGTCGCGTACGGTCACTTCACTGATGGCCATGGTGCCGGACAGTGAGTTGAGCAGGCCGACCTTGACGGTGTCACCCGAGGTGTCGGCCGTCACGCCGCCGCCGTCGGAACCGGCTTCGCCGGTCTTGGCTCCGCACGCGGTGAGGACAACGGCGGCCGCGAACGCGGCGATGCCCGCCGTCATGCGCCGCCGGTGAATTCTTGACATCGAAACCTCCTGCCCCAAAGGGCCCTTGATGAGGAAGATCGCACGGGGGCGGCATTCAGCCCTACAGCCGCGACGATGGCGCGGTTCCCGGCCTTCCGTCGGTGTTCGTCCTGGCCGGGCCGCTGAAGAGCAGTCCACAGCATCGAAGTAGGCTGTTACCCGGACGTTTCACGGCACTTAAGGGCGGGTTTCGTTAAATGCACGCGGAATTCTCCGCGAAAAGCAAAAAGACGAAAAAGGGGCTGCTGGGAATTCTGCGACGGCCCGGGCAACGGTGCACCCGCCAACTGCGGGCGAGACGGACCTCGTTGGCGCGCGCGGGTGCCGACGGACTGATGGACGCGCTGCTCGTCGGGCCGGTGTACCCCCTCGACGGTGTTCCCGCTGTTCCTTCCCGCTGAACGGCGCCGCGCGTGCGCAGACGTCGAGTCAGCCGGCTCGGCCGACGGGCCAGCACGCGGCGGTGGCGGCGGTCGCGACAGCGACCGCCGCCAGACGCTCGTAGTCGAGCGTGTCCGGGGTGTCGGTCGGCCGGTGGTAGTTGCGGTTCCGGAAGTTCGCCGTACCGGTGAGCATCAGGGCCGGAATCCCCACGTTCCAGAAAGCCGCGTGGTCGCTGCGGCCGAGATGGTTCACCGGCGGCGCAACGAGGCCTGCGAGGGAGCCCAGCACACCGTCCGGACGCGGGTCGCGCACGGTGACGGCGGGCAGCGCAGGCTCCGCGGCACCCGCTGCCCGGCGCCAGAGGTGGGCCGCCGCCTGCGTCGAGCGCCGGTGGACCACGAGGGTGAAGTCGCCCCGCTGCCCGGCCGAGCGCACCGCGGCGGCAGCGCCGGGGAAGGCAAAGCGGAAACCGGCGGGCATCGCCTGGGTTCCGGGCCCGGTCAGGAAGCAGCCGACCGACTCCAGGCAGATCATGCCCGCGACCTGCCGGGTACGGCGCAGTTCCCGGGCCGCGGCCCGGGAGCCGATGAACCCCAGCTCCTCCATGTCGAAGAACATGAGCGTGACCGCGGGCGGCCTGGGCAGCCCGCCGAGGAGACGTGCGATCTCCAGCAGCGCGGCGACTCCGGAGGCGTTGTCGTCGGCACCGGGGCTGCCGTCGACGGTGTCCAGGTGCGCTCCGACGACCACGGTGGGGCGGTCGTCACCGGCCGGCAGCCGGGCCAGGAGATTGGCGCCGGTCAGCCGCCGGTGCAGGCGGAGTTTGAGCGGGAGCGCCCGGTTGCCGTGCCGGTCGGTACAGCCCAGTCGCCACCGCACGTCGAACGGCTGCCGCTCGGTCAGCCAGCCCGCGGCGGCCAGTTCCCTCGTCACATGGGCCTCGGCGCGCAGCATGGCCTCGGGGGCGCGCGTCCGGCTGCGCGGTCGGTCGGCGAGGTGTTCCACGTCATGCCGCAGACGCAGCGGGTCGGCCCGCCGGGTCAGTTCCTGTACGAGCGCCGGCACATCGGGGCCGAGGTCCATGACGGGCGGCCCTTTCAGGGTTTCGTGCCACGGGGCACGACCATCTCGGTCAGCCGGGCGGCGCCCGGTTCGAGGCCGGACCAGGGGCCCGGCACACGCAGCACGGCGATGGCGCACGTCGGGAACTTCGTACGCGTCCGCTCCAGCGCGTGGCCCTCCGCCCGGCCGGCAAGGGTCAGTACGAGGTCCTGCACGCCGGGGTTGTGCCCGATCAGCAACAACGTCCTTACGTGCGCGGGGGTTTCCCGTACGACGCCGAGCAACTCCGCTGCGCTCGCCCCGTAGAGGCGTTCGTCGTGGACCACCTGCGCGGCGGTGCCGAGTTCTTCCGAGACGAGGTCCCACGTCCCGCGGGTACGGCGCGCGGTGGAGCACACGACGAGGTCCGGAAGACAGTCCGTTTCGCGCAGCCGGCGTCCGGCTGCCGGGGCGTCACGGCGGCCGCGCGGGGCAAGTGGCCGCTCGTGGTCGGCCACACCGTCGGGCCAGGCGGACTTGGCGTGCCGCAGGACGACCAGGCGCCGGGAGTCCTCCGCGCTCATGACACCTCCGGGTGCGGGCGGCCGACCTCGCGCGCGAGATCCAGCCCGAGGACACGGTCGAGATGGGCGAACGTCTCGAACTTGGCACCGGCCGGCATGTCGGCGCGGCCGACCACGCTGCGCAGCATGTCCAGGACGGCGGGGACGCCGAGATTGTCGGCGAGCGCGGCATGAGCCTGTTTCAGCAGGTCGGCGGGGATCGGCCGGGACGGCTCCTGCGCCCAGGAGGACACCAGTCGGCGCCACTGCCGCAATTCCTGCCACGCCTCGGCGAGCGCGGCGCGAGTGGCCTCGACCGGTGTGCGGTGGTCATGACCGAGCAACAGCATCCTCACAGCCAGCGGATCGGCTCCCTCAGGGCCGCGTTCCTCCAGGAGAGGTTGGGCGCCCTCGTCCGCGGGTTCCGTGCTGACCCGGCCCACGTCGATCCGGGCCCCGTCGGCGGCATCGGTGTCCGTTCCATGAGCCAGCACGTGGACGTCGGCCGGAGAGCCGAGTGCCTCCTGTTGATCGTAGGCACCGACGGCGGCGGGCGGATGAATGCCGAGCGCGGCCATGGCCCGCTCGAGCGCCTGGACCCGCTCCTGCGGCAGCTCCGGTGCGGTGAGGAGCGTGAGGGCCTGCAGACCGTGCAGCTCAGCCGTGCGCGCCAGTACGTCACCGACCAGCGGTGCGCGCAGGTACGCCGGGGTGATCCCGGTGTCGATGACCGGCACATGGACGCTGATGCGCAGCAGGTGGCGGTTCGCGGAGGGGATCTCCACGAGGCGGCCGGTGCGGGTGTCGGCGATGGACAGCATGGTGCGGAGGCTAGCCCGGGGAACGTCCGGCAGGAGGGAGGATCCGGTCAGGACTCCGGTGTTGCGGGATGCGGCGCGTCGCGAGCCGGTCGTGCGAGCGCCGGGAAGCGGGCCGGCCACACCCTCGCGGGTGGGTGCCGGAGGAGGGATGTTCGCTGAAATGGGGCGATACGTCCCGTGCGGCCAGGGCAGGGATCCGACCATGCCCATGCTCGTCGGAACCTCGGGATGGCAGTACAAGGACTGGCGCAACGTTCTCTATCCACCCAAGCGGGCACAGCGGCTGTGGCTGGAGGAATACGCCCGGCATTTCGCCACTGTGGAGAACAACAACGCCTTCTACAGGCTTCCCACCAGGGAGATCTTCGTCTCCTGGAAGGAGCGGACTCCGCAAGGGTTCGTCATGGCCGTCAAGGCCAGCCGCTATCTGACCCATCTGAAGCGGCTGCGCGACCCCGAGGAGCCGGTGCGGCGGCTGATGGACCGCGCCGAGGGCCTCGGCGACCGGCTGGGGCCCGTCCTGCTGCAACTGCCCCCCAACTTCCAGGAGGACGTCGACGCTCTGAACGCCTGCCTGAGTTGCTTTCCCGGCACGGTCCGGGTGGCCGTCGAACTCCGCCACCCCTCGTGGTGGAAGGTGGAGCGGGAGCTGAGGGCAGTGCTGGAGGCGCATGCCAGTGCCCTGTGCTGGGCCGACCGCGGGTCCCGCCCGGTGACGCCACTGTGGCGCACCGCGTCATGGGGATACATGCGGTTCCACGCCGGCATCGCCGAGCCGCAGCCGCGCTACGGCCGCCAGGCGTTGAAGTCCTGGGCCAGGCGCATCGCCGACACCTGGCCGGACGACAACGATGTGTATGTGTACTTCAACAACGATGCGGGTGGCGCGGCCGTGGTGGACGCCGCCAAGTTCGCACAGGCAGCGACCGCGTTGGGCCGGACGGTGAGCCGTACACCTCCGGCGCGGGGGTGGCAGCCCATGGCCTGAGCCCGTACCGCGCCCCGACCGCGGGAGGGGCCCTGCCGGCCGCGGGCAGCGACATGTCCACGGCCGAGCTCGACACGTGCGCGTCGCCCGGTGAACGCATACTGAGAAACGGAGGGTGGACCGCGCGGGCGGGCCCGACGCATGCGGAGGCATGGTGGTGCATGGTGGAGGACGCCGAGTTCGGATCCCTCTTGGCCGCACTGCTCGAACAGACCCATCACACGGATCCCGGCCATCTGCCGGACCTCGTCGAGCGGGCCGCCAGGGAAGTGGGACTGCGTCGCGCCCGGATCTTCCTCGCGGACGTCCAGCAGCATCTGCTCGTGCCCCTGGCCTCGCCCGGGAGCGAGCACGAGCGGACAGGGCGGCTCGGCTCCGGCGTGGAGGGGGCCCTGGCCGTGGACGGCACCCTGGCCGGCTGGGCGTACCGCACGGTGTCGATGCGGCTGAGCCAGTCGGAAAAGTCATTGACGCTCTGGCTGCCGCTCGTCGACGGCATCGAGCGCATGGGTGTCCTCGAGGTCGTGTCCGACTATCTGGACACCACTCTCCTGAAGCGCTGCAGGGCGCTGGCGGACCTCAGCGCCCTGGCCGTGATCTCCAAGACGGAGTACAGCGACATCATCGTGCAGACCGCGCGCAGCCGGCCGATGAGCCTGGCCGCCGAAATGGTGTGGGCGTTTCTGCCGCCTCGCACACTCGGCACCAACCGCGTGACCTCGAGCGCGGTGCTCGAGCCGGCGTACGAGATCGGCGGGGACGCCTTCGACCACAGTCTGCGGGACGGCCACCTTCATCTGGCCGTGGTCGATGCCATGGGGCACGACCTGGCCTCCGGGCTGTCCTCCGCCGTCGCGATCGCCGGCTGCCGCCACGCCCGCCGGGCCGGAGAGGGCCTGGACGGCATCGCGGCCACCGTCGACGAGGCACTCGTGCGGTGGATCCCGGACCGGCTGCTCACCGCGGTCTTCGCCGACCTCGACCTCGACTGCGGACAGCTCACCTGGATCAACTGCGGGCATCCACCACCCCTGCTGATCCGCGGCCAGCACGTGATCAGCGGCGCGCTCCAGCGCCCGTCCGAGCTGCCGCTGGGTCTCGGGCACCAGCACGCCGGAATCCGACGTACCGTGCACACCGCACAACTGGAGCCGGGCGACCGCGTGCTGATCCACACCGACGGTGTCACCGAGGCGCACTCCCCCGACGGTGACTACTTCGGAGAGCAGCGCCTGACCGATCACATCGTGCGCGCCACGGCGGCCGGCGAGAAGGCTCCCGAGGCCCTGCGCCGGCTGATCCATACGATCCTCGAGCACCAGCACGGCCGTCTGGACGACGACGCCACGATCCTCCTGGCGGAGTGGCACCCCCGTGACGAGCCCGCCGCGACCGGGACGACCGGCCTGCCGGCCGATGCGTGAGCACGGTCGCGCCCCCTCGGAGAATGCGAGGAGGATCCGGGCCGCCGTACGGGTCATGTCGCGTGGGGATGGCCGAACAGCAGGTCGTAGCCCGGGGGAAGCTGAAGCAGGACGCGTCGCACAAGGTCTTCACCCGCGGCGTCGGCCACCACACTGAGCACGGCGCCGGTGTCCCACTTGGCCGTCCCTTCGGTGGCTCCCTCGATCCATGCCGCGGTGGCCCGTACGAACCGCTCGGGGTTGAGTGGCTCGGCGGCCTGCAGCGGGTTGAGCAGGATCAGGGCGTATGTCTCCGGCAGCCGGGCGGCCAGCTCGGCTCTCTCCTCGCCCACCAGGTGCGCGCCCAGCAGTGCGAGGACGACCCGGGCGGCTCGTTCCGCTTCCTCTTCCGAGGAGTACTCACCGCGTTCCTGGACCGCGGCCAGGAACGCCTCCCATCTCATGTGCATCGTGCTGCCCCTTTCCGGCGACTCGGAGGGCGGGAAGGAAGGGGGAACTCCCCTCCGTGCGAGCGGGGTCCGTCAGCCGCTGATCCGCTCGTGCGCGGTGTCCCCGGCTCTGATGGAGATCTTGCGGGGCTTGGCGCGCTCGGCGATCGGGATGCGCAGGGTCAGGACACCTGCGTCGTCATCGGCCCTGATGTTCTCCACATCGAGGGTATCGGCCGGCACGACGTGGCGGGAGAGGACGCCCAGGGGGCGCTCGGACAGCTCCGTCTGCACGTCGTCGCCCTTCGGCAGCGGCCGCCGCTCCGCCTTCACGGTCAGTATGTTCCGCTCCACGTCGACGTCGATCGCGTCAGGTGACACACCGGGCAGGTCGAGGGCGATCACGTACTCGTCACCGTTTCGCGGTAGGCGTCCATCGGCATCAGGGACGGCCTCGACCAGGGATGCGACACGCCTCACCAGAGCCGGGTCGCGGTCGCGAGCGCTGAGGGGCCACATGAGTGCATCCACTGCGCCGTCCTGTGGAGCACCAGGGTGCGCCTGTTTGGTCGGAAGGGCGCAGGTCTATGGATCCTGTTGCTTGATTTTGGCCCTCACGCTGTGGCCCACGGCCGCCCGCGAGGCCACGGCCTGAAACAGAAACATCGCACATCTGCCCGGCACCGGTCGCTCGACTCTGCCCACTCCGACAACAACGAACGATCACTCATCAAGCGCCTTCAGAAGGAGCCCCGAACCCGATGCCCAGACGCTCTGGATGGCGTGTCGCCCTTGCCGCCACCGCCGCATGCATGATTGCCGCTGTTCCGCTCGTGGCCGCCGAACCGGCGTTCGCACAGTATCCGCCGGCTCCCACTATTCAGATCGACGACGTTTCCGTGCCCCCCGGTGATGACATCAACCACACCGCGACCGGCTTCCAGGGGTTCGAGCAGATTGTCGCGCGCCTGTTCCCGGTGGGTGGTCCCGGCGCCGTCGGCGCCGCGTCCACGACCGCGCTGAGGACATCGCCCGCATTCGTACAGCCGGTTGCACTTTCAGCGCCCACGCCCACGTCCACGTCCACGCCGCCCACAACGAACGGCGGGGACGACGACGGGGGCAGCGGGGACGGGGGTCCCAGGCAAATCGTGTTCCTCGCCAACCACGTCGCCGACACCAACGGCAATGTGTCCGGAAGGGTCATCATCCCCGAGGGCGTCCGACCGGGCGCCTACGACTTCCAGCTGGTCGGCCAGTCGTCGGGACTGATTCTGTCCGCCCGGGTGACGGTGCCCGGTGACGGCGATGGTGACGGTGACGGTGACGGTGACGGCGACCACGGCCGCCCCGGTGACGGTGACGGCGACCACGGCCGCCCCGGTGACGGTGACGGCGACCACGGCCGCCCCGGTGACGGTGACGACGACCACGGCCGCCCCGGCCACGGTGACGACGACGACCACGGCCGCCCCGGCCACGGCAACGGATCCTCCGGTCAGGGCAACGGGTCCTCGGGGCTCGCGGACACCGGCTCCTCGGACGCAACGGTCGCGCTGCTCGCAGCGGCAGGTGGTCTGGTGCTTCTCGGTGGAGGGTCGCTGGTGATCGCCCGGCGTCGGCGTACCGACGCCGAACGCGGCTGAGAGACCAAAGATGGTGTGGACCTTCCACAAACTCCGGGACAGTGCGGTTCTGTCCTCCTTCACCGGCCTGGTACGACGGAACCACCGTCGCGCCAGGCCGGTGATGTGGGCGGTGGCAGGCCTTCTCCTCGCCGGTTCGGGCTGGGTGCTGGTCACGGGCCTCTACGCCCGCGCCGAGCTGCTCGCGGCCCGAAGCGACCTGGAGACCGTGCGGAGCACCGTGACGGCGCCCTCTTCGCCGGGCGCGACGGCAAAGGGGACCACGGACCGCAGGGCCCGCATCGAAGCAGCGGTCCGTTCCGCCGGGGCGCACGCCGCCCGGGCGCATCAGCTCACCACCGGCCCCGCATGGTCCGTGGCCGCGTATCTGCCCACCCTCGGTGGCCCTCTCGAGACCGTCCGGGGCACGGCCGAGGCCGCCGACCGGCTGACCGGCGACGTGCTGCCTGCCGTTGTCGGTGCCGCCGACAGCCTCACCGACGACGCGGGCACCGACGGCAGGCACCTGAACCTCTCCGAGCTGCGCAGGGCCGTCCCCGCTCTCGAGCAGGCCTCACGCCAGGTGGCCGCAACGCGCACGCAGGTCCGAGGCCTGCCCCGCCGTACCTGGCTGCCCTCCGTGGACCGGGTCCGAGTCCAACTCCTGGCCGCACTGGACCGGATGGCGCCCTTGGCGAAGGACGCCGCCACCGGAGCCCGCCTCCTGCCGCCGATGCTGGGGGCGGACGGTCCACGGCGTTACTTCGTGGTGTTCCAGAATCCCGCGGAGGCGCGGGGAACCGGTGGAATGCCCGGTGCGCATGCCGTGCTGAAGGCCGACAGAGGCACGCTCTCGCTGACGCACTTCGGACACGACACCGCGATGCTGGGCACTCGACCCGGGGTCGACCTCGGTGCCGAGTTCGCCGCCATGTACGAGCACAACGACGCCGTGAACACCTGGCCCAACTCCAATCTGAGCCCGCACTTCCCCTACGCCGCGCGCATCTGGTCGGCCGCCTGGCTCGACAAGAGCGGCGAGCGGGTCGACGGCGTACTCACCCTGGACCCGGGCGTACTCGCCCGGATGCTCGCGGCTTCCGGGCCGGCGCGCACGAGCGACGGCACAGTCGTCGGCGCGGACAACGTGGTGGATCTCAGCGAGCGCACCAACTACATGTCGTACCCGGACGCGCTTGAGCGCAAGGCTTTCCTGCTGGACGTCGCCCACGCCGCCGCCGGGCGGCTGCTGACCGCCGCCGACGACCCCCGACTGCGGCCCGCACTGCTCGCCGGCCTGTACGAGGTGCTGGGCAACGGCTCGATGAACGCCTGGAGCGCCCACCCGGACGAGCAGCGGGAGCTGGCATCCCGCCCGGTCGGCGGCTCGTTGCCGCGGACCCCGGAGCCCTACGCCGGACTGGTGGTCAACAATGCCGCCGGCACCAAGCTGGACTACTACCTCGACCGGACCCTGGACTGGTATCCGGGTCGATGCAGCTCCGCCGGCCGCGAGGTCACCGTCAAGGCGGTCCTCGCCAACCGGGCACCGTCCCAAGGACTTCCGCCCTACGTCACCGACCGCCTGGACAAGCCGCCCTATGCGACGCGCGAGGGTGACAACCGCCTGCTGGTCTCCTACTACGCGACCGCGGGGGCGAGTCTGATCAAGGCGAGCGTCGACGGTCGGCCGGTTCTCCTGTCGTCGGGCGCCGAGCGCGGACATCCCGTGTACACGCTGGATGTCGAGGTACCTGCGGGCCGCAGCCGCACGGTGATGCTGGACCTGCTGGAGCCCGCGGCCGATCACGCACCCACCGTGTTGCACCAGCGACTGCCACGCCCACTACGGGCAACAGTGCACCCGTCCCCGCAGTGCCACAGAGACTGAGCCCGGACCCTGGTCAGTCCAGCACCACGGCGACGATCCGTTCCACCGCTTCCGCGATACGGGCGGCGCACGCCCTCGCCTCTTCTTCGGATGCGCCGTACGGGTCGACCAGGTCGTCGTCCCACGCTTCCGCGGCGCCCGCTCCCCGACGGGTCGCGGCTCCTGCGGTCAGGGCCACGGCCCGCTCGGTCGGGTCGGTCAGACCAGCGGCATCATCCTTGTGGAGCAGCCGGGCGAACTCCCGCAGCGTGAAGGCATGTCCGAGGCCATGGACCGGACTGAGCCGTACCGCTGCCTCTCGGTGTTCCGTCGCGGCACCGAGAACCAGTGCCGCGCCGTTGACGAGGCCTGCGGTCAGCCTTCGGGCCGCGGCTCCGGAGGGTTCCCCGCCCATCTCGGTGAGCAGGGTTGCGGCGACGGGGTCCATCGGCGTGCCGTTCGCCGCGGCGGTACCCGCACTCGACACCTGGAATCTTCCTGAAGCCGAAGCCAGTCGGAAGGTCAGCAGGCGTTCCGCCAGTGGCGAGCGGTGCACGTTGCCGGTGCAGACGACGAGCACACGAAACGGTTCACGCACGGTCGGGGGGTGGATCACGACGTCACGCACGACGACGGAGCACCGCGAACATGGTGTGTCCGTACTCGCCCCGCGACGCGAAGCGGCCTTCGGCGGCCAGGCGCGCATAACGGCGTTCCGGCATACGCAGCCGGGCCGTCGCGCGGGCCGCCCACTGCGCCACCCATGGACCGGTCACCGGGCGCAGCGCCGTCCGGACAGACCGGTGGCGTGACGCTCTGGCGTGCGACAGAGGAGGCACCTGGTAGTCGACGAGGACGAGGTCGAGTCCGAGGATTCCGGCCACAGCCCTGAACTGCCCAGGGCCCCATCGGGAGAGATGGTGCGGGGGGCAGTCGTTCGGTTCCATCCCCTCGCGGAACCGCTCACGGTTCGGCACGGAGACGAGGATCTCACCGCCGGGCACCACGATCGCCGCCAGCGCGGAGAGAAAGCCGCGTACGTCCGCCACATGTTCCAGGACCTGGAAAGCGCAGACGACGTCCGCCCGGCCGGGACGGGCCCGGGCATCGTCGCGGACATCGTCCTCGCTCACCTTGATGCCGGCCGCCCGCAGCAGGTCCGCTGCGTCAGGGTTCTTCTCGAGCGCCTCGACGGTGGTGCACCGCGGAAGTACGGAACGGAGGAAGGCCCCTTCGCCCGAGCCCACTTCGACCACCCGCGCGCCGTCCGCGATCCGCCGCGCGGCCTGATCGAACTCCCACCGCCATGCCTCGTACGTGATCCCGCCGGTGAAGAGCTGGGAGTAGAAGGCGGAATCGCCCTCGAGCGCCGGGGCGAACCAGTCGAGCCCACAACCGCCGCAGCGGCGCAGCGTGACGGGGCCGTCCCCGTACTTCGCGACGACATCGGACGAGAAGGAGGTGGCCCACTGCTCCGCGTATGCCCGCCAGACGTCGGCGAGTTGGATGCGAGAAAGCGTAGCTGCGGATGACGCACCGCAGAGAGGGCAGGGATTCGACGATGAATCCGGCACCGGGCATTCCTTTCGGGAGGCGTGTCTACGTCCGGCGGTCACGGAATCGACGTACGGTACCCCACCGGTGGCCGCACACGAGTGTCAGAACGACAGCCAGACCGATCACGCCGACAGCCAGCAACTTGCTCCATATCGTCGGCGTGAGATACGGACTGTGTACGACGGCCACGACGGCAATGAATGCAAGCCACACATGGATCCGCATCATGGCTGCGGCGGGGGAAAGCGGGAGGTACAGCACGACCAGAATGATCAGAACGCATTCCAGGAGGGAACGCTGCCGGTAGAAGGAGCCGCCGAACGTTGCGATGTAAGCCGCGGCGTACGCCGCCGATCCGAGGACGGCGGCACGGCCGACCCCATGGGTGTCCGCCCATGCCCGGCGCAGCACGGTGGGAGCAAGAGCAAGGCAGGCGATCCACACAACTGTGCCGATATAGAGCCAGCGCCCCGGGACCGCGGTCTCCGGCCCGAACGCCCAGGGGAACGGTCCGAGCAGCAGGGCCACCAGGTACTGCGGGTGGTTGAGCACATTCTTCGAGCCGTATCCGCCGGTGAAGCCGAGACGGATCCCGTCGTGCACCTCCAGACTCTCCACAAGACCGAGCAGTGTCATCAGGCGAGGAAGAATGAAGAGAGCGGCGGCCCCTACGACGATCAGGGAACCCGCAAGGTACTCGCGGCGGAGTCTCACCCGGGTGAGCAGGGCGAGCGCGAGAAAAAGGGCTGCCGCAGGTCTCAGATACAGACAGGCGTAGATGCCCAGCATCGTGCTGACGCACGCGATCGAGAAGCGCGCCCGCGTCTGTACGAGCAATGCCCACAGGACGAGGGCGACGATCAGGCCGTCCTTGAGACCCCAGGCGTCCCACAGCAGGAGGGACGGACTCGCACCCACCATCAGCCCCACGACGAGTGCGCGTTTGCGGCCGCGCGCCGAGACGAGGGCGAGTCCATGCGCCGCGACCGCACCGGTGGCCGCGAGAAGAGCCAGGACCGTCTTGGCGGCAAGCCACCCGCCGCCGGTCATGACTCTGCCCAGCGCCATGATCACCGGGTAACCCCACACCGACGAACCGACCAGCCCTGACAGATTTCGCGTCTCGAACGGGCCTTCGTTGCGCCAGGCCGCCGCGAGTCTGGCGCTGGTCGATTCGTATCCCTGGGCATCGGGAAAGAGTGCGTAGCCATTGGTCTGCGTATGAACGACCAGGACAACGCCGACGTGGAGAACCGCCGCCACGGTGAATACCGCCACGGCATCCCAGAGTGAACTGCGCGGGCTGTCAAGGGTGGGGGAACGAGCACCGGTTGGTGTCCTGAGCACATTCACTGCGCGCATGGTGAACCGGCCTCTTTCGATCTGTTCAGGTAGCGCATACCGGCCACGGGGACTTGGCCCACCCCTTGCGTGCGAGCACGACCCGGGTACGGAATCCCCGGTTCAGCGACTCGACCAAGGGCGATGAGATTACAGGAGCGAGATCTCCCGATGACCGGCTGACGTTCCGTGTCGCCAGGACGAATTCACGTTCCACGAACTCGGCCTGCGCCACGAACATGCCGACCTGTTCCACAGCCGAAAGCCATCCCCAGCCCGCCAGGTGAAAGCCCACCAAGGGGCGGTGCGGAATGTCTCGGCATACCGAAGCCCCTGCCTGATTGCCGGGCATTTCAGGGGCGTCGATCGCCATGTCAGCTCCCATGGGCAGCCACCGTTCGGAATTCGGTGACCATAACCCGCCGTTCGGACCCGACCGCGACGCTGACCGTGCCGGGCGGGAGAGGTCACCGGATCAGAGCACACGGCGATGTCCCCCGAAGAGGAGGACCGCTGTTGCGAGAGGCGATCCGTCGAAATGTCCCTATCTGTGTGGTATGTATCAGACTTTGGGGGCCAGCCCGCGAAGCGGTGCACCGGCAGCCGGCGTCGGCCATACCGCCGGACCGGCCGCCTGACGGCGCATCATGTAGGGAGAGCAATTATGTGCGGTGTAGCCGGAATCGTGTCGACCAGCCCTCCCGATCCCGAACACGTACGCATGATGTGCCGCCTCATCGCCCATCGGGGGCCCGACGGGGAGGGCTTCCACACCGACGCCCACGCGGCGCTGGGAATGCGCCGGCTCGCCATCATCGATGTGGCCGGAGGAGACCAGCCGGTCTACAACGAGGACGGCACCGTCGCGGCGGTCTTCAACGGGGAGATCTACAACTTCGCGGAGCTGCGGGAGCGGCTGGTCGGGCGCGGACACCGCTTCACCACCAACAGCGACACCGAAGTGCTGGTCCATCTGTACGAGGAGCACGGCGAGGACCTGGTCGGGCATCTGCGGGGCATGTTCGCCTTCGCGATCTGGGACGCCGCACGACGCCGGTTGCTGCTCGCACGCGACCGGGTGGGCAAGAAGCCGCTGTACTACCGGCAGGCCGGCACCTCGCTGTCGTTCGCGTCGGAGCTGAAGGCTCTGGTGGCGGATCCGTCGGTGCCCCGGGAGCTCGACCCGGTCGCGCTGCACCACTATCTGACCTACCAGTACGTGCCGGCTCCGTGGTCCATCTACCGAGGCATCGCCAAGCTGCCTCCGGGGCACCTTCTCGTGTGGGATCAGGGAAACGTACGGCTTCGGCGCTACTGGAAGCTGGACTTCACCCCTCGGCGCGTGCACAGCGAGCGGGAGGCGTCCGCCCAGGTGCGGCAGTTGCTGCTGGATGCCACTCGGGTCCGCATGGTCAGCGAGCGTCCGCTGGGAGCGTTCCTTTCCGGTGGAATCGACTCCTCCGCGGTGGTTGCCGCCATGGCTCGGCTCAGCGATCAGCCCGTGAAGACCTTCTGCATCGGATTCGACGACCAGCGGTACGACGAGCGGTCCTACGCGGCGACCGTGGCTCGCCGCTACGGAACCGACCATCACGAGTTCGTGGTGGCCGGCTCGTCCGCACTGGAGGTTCTGCCCACGGTGACCCGGCACTTCGACGAACCGTTCGCCGACTCCTCGGCCATTCCCTCGTTCTTCGTGGCTGAACTGAGCCGACGGCACGTGACGGTGGTGCTCAACGGCGACGGGGGAGACGAGTGTTTCGGTGGCTACCGACGCTACGCGTACATGAAGAGAGTGGGACGGATGCAGGCCCCGGACCCGCTGCGCGGCGTGCTGAGCCGTATCGGATCCGCGCTGGCACAGGGGAGGTCCGGGCCCCGGGTACGGAGGGTCGGCCGGGGGTTGAGGCTGCTGGGCGAGACACCACAGCACCGCTACGCCAGCCTCATGTCCTACTTCACCAGCGAGGGCAAGGAGGCCCTGTACACCGAGGCGATGCAGGAGCAGGTGGCCGGCGTCGACAGCTATGAGTTGGTCGGGCAGGCGTTCGACACCTCCCGCGCCGACGAGGACGTCAACCGGTTGATGGACGTCGACGTCAACACCTACCTGCCGGGCGACCTGCTGGTGAAGGTGGACATCACCACCATGGCCCACTCGCTCGAGGCCCGTTCTCCGTTCCTGGACCACCATCTGATGGAGTGGGCCGCCGGCCTGCCCGGTCGGTGGAAGGTCGATGGCCAGGTGACCAAGGCGCTGCTGAAGAAGGCGATGGCTCCGTGGCTGCCGTCCGAACTGCTCCACCGGCCCAAAGCCGGCTTCGGGGTGCCGCTGGCGGACTGGCTTCGGTGCGAGCTGCGGCCGCTCGCCCACGATCTGCTGACCGACCACACCGCGCGCTCGCGTGGGCTGTTCAGACCGGAGGTCGTGCGAGGACTGCTGCAGGACCACGACGAGGGGCGCGACCGCTCCACTCGGCTGTGGTCGCTCCTGCAGTTCGAGCTGTGGCACCGCACATGCGCCGAGTCGTCCTGTGACACCGCGACCGCGGCTCCCGCAACCGCCCAGGGGTACCGTGGCTGACACCGCGCGGCAAGCGCTCGGCATACTGGGCAGCCGGGCCGCGTGCCTGGTGATGTCCGTGTTCACCAGCGCAGTCATCGCCCGGTCGCTGGAACCCGAGGGCCGCGGGGTCTACTACATGGCGGTCACCGTCGCCACGACCGCCACGATGCTGGGGCACCTGTCGGGCGAGCAGGCGCAGAGTGCGCTGTGGACGGACGCCGGACGCCGCGAGGCGCTCGTCGGCAACTGTGTACCGCTCGCCGTCGTGCTCGGGACGCTCAGCGGGCTGGCGGCCACGGCCCTGGTGGCCGTGATCGGCCCCGAAACCCTGGACCTGCCGGGCGGTCACCTGGTGATGGTGGCCTGCCTGGGCGTTCCCCTGGGCATCGCGTCGAACTACGCGGCCAACATCGCGCTGCTGCGGGGTCGCGTGGAGGTGGCGAACTGGTCGATGCTGGCCGCCGCGATCGGCCAGTGTGCCGCGGTGGCCGTCCTGGCGGCCGGTGAGCGGCTGAACGTCCTGACGGGGCTGATCGTCTGGGTGGGCGCCGGAGGCGTCCCGCTGCTGGTGTCCACCGCCTTCGGGGTGACCGTCGGGCGCCGCAGGGACCTGGAGCTGGCGCGCACGACGGTGGTCACCGGCGTCCGGTACCACCTGGGACCCGCGTCGGTGTTTCTTCTGATGTACGCGGACATCTACTTGCTCAGCGCGTTCACCGGCGCGCGGGAGGTGGGCATCTATTCACTGGCTGTCGGCCTCGCCGCGTACAGCCGGCTGCTGGCGGATGTCCTCTCGCAGGTCATGCTCAAACGGCAGTTCGCCTCCAGCGACACCGAATCCGCCGACGTCACGGTACGGATCACCCGGTACGCGGTCCTGCTGGCCGTGGCCTCGGCCCTGGTGCTGACGCTGTCCGCGCCGGTGCTCGTTGCCGTCGTGTACGGGCCGGCGTACACGGATGCGGTACCGCTGGTGATGCTGCTGGCGCCCGGCGTGATGGCGCTGGGGGCGAGTCGCCTGCCGAGCGCCTACCTGCTGCGGTTGCGCCGCGCGAAGCTGGTCGTCGTGCCGTCCGTGATCGCCCTGGCCGTCAACATCGCACTCAACGTGCTGCTGATTCCCCTGTGGGGCGCTGCCGGATGTGCGCTCGCCTCCTCGCTGGCCTACCTGCTCCTGGCCGCCCTTCAGACGCGCCTGTTCACCAGGGTGACAGGCATCCGGGCCAGGAACCTGCTCCCTGGGACCGCGGACCTGCTCACGTTCCTCGCCACGGCGCGTCGATGCGTGCCGGGCAAGCATGCCGCGGCGTCCCTGCCACCCGGATAGCTGTCCGCCCCGGTCCGCCGACAACCTCCGGCGGCCCATCACCCGGACGACGGTGCGTCGCGGTTGATATCAGAACAAAAGGTACTGAGAGCCTGGGCGACAAGGAAAGCACGCTGTTGCCGTGCATTGCTGGCTGGATGGAGCTGATGTCAGTGACTGGACGCCGCGACACCAGGGCTGTACCGATCCCCCGGAACGCCGCCGGTGACGTCGAACTGTCCCGGGTGTGCCTGATGATCGGTCAGCTGGGGCTGGGAGGCGCGGAGAAACAAGTGGTGATGCTGGCCCGAGGTCTGGTCGACCGGGGCATTGAGACCACGCTGCTCCTGCTGTCCGAACGAGGTCCGCGTGAAGCAGAGCTGTCCGGTTCCGGGGTGAGGATCGTCAGCCTGGGATACCGGGGACTCACCCGGCCATGGATCGATCTCCGGGGCTCTCTCAAGGACACCGCGGCCGCCATGAGGGCGCTCGGTCGACTCATGACACACCTGAGACGAACGCGGCCGCAGGTCTTCCACGCCTACTTGTTCCACTGCTACGTCGCGGCGGCTCCCGCGGCCCGACTGGCACGGATTCCGGTGTGCGTGGCCGGGCGGCGCAGTCTGGGCACGTTCAAGGAGGGGCGACGCGGACTGCTGGCCGTCGAGCGGGTCGCCACCGGTATGACCGACTTCGTCGTGGCGAACGCGCATGCCGTGGCCGAGGACGCCCTGCGCCAGGAAGGTCTGCCGCGGAACAAGATCGCCGTCATCCACAACGGCATGGAGGAACGGGATTTCCGGGCGGTCGCACCGGCTGACCTCGCCACGGACCTGCCCGTGGTGGTGTGCGTGGCCAATCTGCGTGCCTACAAGGGCCACCAGTACCTGCTGGACGCGGTCGGCCGGCTGCGGCAGTGGGGCCGGCCCTGCACCCTCGTACTGATCGGCGACGGTCCGCAGCGGCCCCATCTGCAACGCCAGGCCGACCGGCTGGGTATCGACGTACGCCTTCTGGGCCATCGCACCGACGTGGGCGCGTTCCTGGCCCGCGCGGACGTCGTCGTACTGCCCTCACTGGAGGAGGGCCTGAGCAACGCGGTCATGGAGGCCATGGCGATCGGTCGGCCCGTGGTGGCCACCGCGGTGGGCGGAACCCCTGAACTGCTGTGCGACCGGGGGGTGCTGGTGCCCCCGGCCGACCCCCAAGCCCTGGCGCAGGGCCTGCACCGGATGCTCACCGACCGCGCCGCCGCCGCCCTCCTGGGGAAGGCCGCCCGGGAGTGGGCTCTTGAGCACCTGAGTGCGGACACCATGGTGGAGCGGCACATCACCCTGTACAGGACGTTGCTGGAGGGCGGCCGCGCCAGCTAGCACGGGAGGGCCGGCCGCCGGGAGCCGGCACAACCCCGACGGCGGACGGCCCGACGGCCGCGGAACGAGCGCGGCCGCCTCGGGCGGCAAGGACGGTCAGGCCGCCGTCGCGCTGTGCGCCTTGCGTGAAGTGTCCGTGCTGCCCTGGTCGGCGACCGACGCGAAGACGTACTCGTTGCAGCCCAGGCCCCCTCCGCAGGTCTTGAGATGACGCAGTTCCATCCCATGGCGCCGGCCCACGCGGAACACCTCTTCCGGAGCGGCGACTTCGAAGGGGTAGCCACCGACCCAGTCGATGAGGTCGTACTGCGCGGACATACCGCGAGCACGCCGTCCTTTGCCGCCGGCCGGACGTCTCCCCGTCCGGGCCTGCTTCAGCAAGGCCAGCGCGCGGCCTGGGGTGTGCAGATACATCCGGCTGCCGGTGACCAGCAGGCTCCGCAGCGCGGGGCCCGAGGAGTTGTAGGTGCGCTTCACCTGTCTCCACGCACGGCTGCGCAGTCCCTGGTCGTTGTAGATCGACACATACAGCAGCCCGCCGGGAGCGACCAGCCCGCAGGCGTTGTCCAATGCTTCCCACAGGGCGCCCGTGTGGTGCAGCACCCCCCAGGAGTAGACGATGTCGAACCGGCCGAGGCGGGAAATCAGGGAAGGGTCCAGCACCGAACCGTGCTCCACCCGCCAGTCGCTGTCCGGCGCGTACCGGTTGCGGAGCTGTCTCGTGGTCACCACCGCGTCGGAGTCGTAGTCGAAGGAGTGCACCTTCGCGCCGAGTTGGTGCGCGGCGAGCGAGAACAGCCCGCTGCCGCAGCCGATGTCCAAGAACGAGCGCCCCGTGAGGTCGCGGGTTCCAAGGGCCGTCACGATGGACTCCCGCGCGGCAGCGATACGGTCCTCGTCGACCAGCCGGCTGAACTCCTGCCAGTTGCGGCCGAAGGCGAAGCGCTTGCCCTGCTCCACCTCGCTGGTGCAGTCGATCACCTCATGGTCTCCTTCCTCCTGGGAGCATGTACCGCGGTCGCCGCAGCCCCCTGTGCTCCACCCGGTCCTGCTGAGCGGTCGGGCGGTGGGGCGACATACGAAGCCGTCACGGGAACAGCTCTCCGGCCACGCGACGTGATCGAAACCCGAGAGGAAACGTGCGTACGGACGCGGGTATGTCAGCGGGTATATCAGACAGCCGCCGAAATATGCCTCGACGCTGCGGTGAGGGACACAAGAATCGACCGAATACCGGGCTGCCGACGACCCTTTCACGGCCTCTCGAAACCCGAGGGGTTTCCGGAAGCGGCGGACACATACTTCGCGCCCTTGACAGATACCGGAGTGCGCCCGGCCTAATATCTGGCACATGTCGACCGCCACGTACCGAACCACCGGTTTCGGCATCCCGCGCCTTCGCGTGATGAGGGTCATCACGCGAATGAATATCGGTGGTCCGGCCGTCCAGGTCTCGGCCCTCTTGCGGGGCCTGGATCCCGAGCGATTCGACCATCACCTGATTGCCGGACTTGTGGGCCCGGGTGAGGCGGATTATCTCGATCAGCGGGCGCCCGACCTGCCGGTCCATCGGATCGCCGGTCTCGGACGGGCCGTGCGGCCCACCGATGACGTGCGCTGCCTGCTCGAACTGGCGGCGGCCATGCGCCGTTTCCGGCCCCATATCGTCCACACGCACACGGCGAAAGCGGGCGCACTGGGGCGGGCGGCTGCCGTACTGGCGCGTGTCCCCTCGCGGGTGCACACCTTTCACGGCCATCTTCTGCACGGCTATTTCTCCCCGGCGAAGACTCGCGTCGTGGTGCAGACCGAACGCCGGCTGGCAGCCCTCACCGATCGTCTGGTCGCCGTGGGCAGCCGGGTGCGGGACGACCTCGTCGCCGCCGGTATCGGAAAGGCTGACCAATACACGGTCGTGCCGCCCGGCACCAGGCTTGCGACCGCACCGGAGCCCGCGGAAGCCCGTCGAATTCTCGGACTCCCGCAGGGCTGTCCCGTCGTCGCCTATGTGGGACGCATTACCGGAATCAAGCGACCCGACCGTTTTCTCGCCGTGGCCCGCGAAGTGCGCCGCGCCGTGCCCGCAGCACATTTCGCCGTGTGTGGAGCGGGCGACTTCCAGCCGGATCCTCAGGCAGTCGGCGAACTCGGTGACTGCCTCCATCTGCTGGGCTGGCGCGCGGACGTGGAGACGGTGTACGCGGCAGCGGACCTGGTGTTGCTGACCTCGGACAACGAAGGCATGCCCGTCAGTCTGATCGAGGCCGGCCTGGCGGGGCTGCCGGCGGTGGCCACCGACGTCGGCAGCGTCGCGGAGGTCGTGCAGCACCAAGCGACGGGACTCCTCGCAAGGCCGTCGTCCGGTGAACTCGCCCGCCACACGGTGACTCTTCTGCGCGACGGGGAACTGCGCCGGGCGATGGGGGCACGAGCGCGTACGTTCACCGCCGAGCGCTTCGGCGAGGAACGTCTGGTGGCCGACACGCAGGATCTCTACACCTCCATCGCCGTCGCCCGCGGCTGGTGGACCGCCCCCCGTCCGAAAGGTGAGACCTGTTGAACGTCCTTGTTACCGGAGGCGCCGGCTTCATCGGCGCCAACCTCTGCCAAGAACTCACGTCGCGTCCGACTGTGGGCAAGGTCGTCGCCCTGGACGACCTGAGCACAGGTTCCGCAGCCAATCTGGCGGGAGTCGACGCGGAGCTGGTCGAAGGCAGCATTCTCGACCCCGACCTCCTCGAGAGCGTCGTGGCCGCAGTGGATGCCGTCGTCCATCTCGCAGCCCGCCCGTCCGTACCGCGTTCCCTGGCGGACCCGGTCGCCAGTCATCACGTCAACGCGACCGGGACGGTGAACGTACTCGAGGCATGCAGGCGCAAACGCGTCCCGGTGGTCGCCGCCTCGTCCTCCTCGGTCTACGGTGCCGTTCCCGTCCTTCCGAAGCACGAGGAGCTGCCGACCCGGCCGCTGAGTCCCTACGCGGCGAGCAAGCTCGCCACCGAGTCCTATGTCCTCGCCTACGGCGCCTCGTTCGACCTCCGTGTCCTGGCGTTTCGCTTCTTCAACGTCTACGGGCCCCTGCAGTCGGCCGGCCACGCCTACGCCGCGGTGATCCCGGCCTTCATCGACGCTCTGCTGCGCGGTGAGCCCGTGAGGATTTTCGGCGACGGACTGCAGACGCGGGACTTCACCTACGTCGGAACCGTCGTCAGAGTGCTGGCCGACGCGGTGCTGCACGAGGTCGCGTATCCCGGTCCGGTGAACCTGGCCTTCGGCACGCGGGTGCCGCTCACCGATCTCGCCCAGCAGATCGCGGAGATCGTCGGATCGCCGGCCGACATCCGGCACGAGGAGCCCAGAGCGGGAGACGTCCGCCACTCCCAGGCCGCGGATGGTCTGCTGCGCAAGCTCTTCCCCGATGTCGCCCAAGTGCCGCTGCCGCGTGGACTGGCCGAGACGGTGCGCTGGTTCCGTACCCTGCCCGAGTATGCGGCACTGCCGCCGGCCCAGTCGCTCACGGTGAAGGTGGGCTGACGGCGGAATTGAGGGGAGCCACGGCATGTCGCCGTGGCTCCCCTCAACTCCGGCCGTCCCCGGTCACGGTGTAGACGGGGACTCTCAGAAGCAGGCCCCACGCCACGACGGTCACCGTGACAACCGTGATCAGCACGGCGGTCTGCGGGAGGACCCTGAACATGACGAGCACTGCTGTCAGACACGTCATGGCGGCGAAACCCCCGATGACGACGCTCACTTGCCGAACCGTCAATCCGAGGCACCGCAGCCGGTGGGCAATGTGATCCCTGCCGCCCTGCAGCACAGGTCTGCCCTCCCTGCGGCGCGCGACCATGACCAGAACGGTGTCCGCCGTGACGACCAGGGTGATGAGGAACAGACTGGTGTAGCCGGAAAAGGCGGCGTTGTCCCGGTGCATCGTCACGGTGGCGGACGACACCACGAAGCCCACGAAGAGCGAGCCCGCGTCCCCGAGAAAGATCCGCGCCGGGTGCCAGTTGTGGAGGAGGAAGCCCGCGCAGGCGCCGGCCAGGGCAGCCATGACCGACGCGGTGCCGACCAGACCTGCGGAGAGAGCGGCACAGCAGAGGAATCCCGCGGTGACGACGGTCACCGTGGACACCACCCCGTCCATGTTGTCGAGCAAGTTGAACGCGTTGGTGGTGAAGAGGATCCACGCGACCGCGAGTACCACGTCGAGCCATGTACCGAAGAGCACGGGATGGCCGCACCACAGAACCACCACCAGGGCCGCCGCCGCCTCGATGCACAGACGAACGCGGATGCTGAGCGGACGCAGGTCGTCGCTGAGGCCGAGAAGGGCGATGAGCGCAGCGCATGTGAGGACGACGCCGACCGTGGCGTCGTACTCCTTCGCGGCGAGCGCCGCCATGCTCGCCGCGGCCAGGGTGGCCAGCGCGACCGCGATGCCGCCGAGATAAGGCGTGGGACGGACGTGGACCCTGCGTGCGCTCGGCCGGTCGGTGTACCCGCGCCGCAGGGCCAGGCGCCGCAGTGGCTCGGTCAGCAGAGCAGCGATGAACAGAGCTCCCGTCCCCGTGACTGCCGACACCACCCACGGAGTCAGACCGGACATGGACCCGCCAGCACGGTCTGTCCGGTGGAATCGCCTGATTCGCCCTTGTCCGGGCCGTCGGCGACCAGCCCGAGTACCTGCCGCCTCACCTCACTCCGGGCATCCTCGACGGCGTCGGCCAGCACGTCGTCGAGGGTCCGCCTCGGCTCCCAGCCGGCGAAGGCCCTGAGTTTCGTGGTGTCGGGGACCCGGCGCTGCATGTCCTCGAACCCCGGTCCGTAGGCCTCGTTGTAGGACAGACGGCGCACGGACGACGTGCTCTTGGCACAGGCGACGATCCGCTCCGCCAGGTCGAGGATGGTGATCTCCTCGTCGCTGCCGATGTTGAAGGTCTCGCCTACGGCATCGGGAAGGTCGATCAGCGACAGGAGTGCCTCGACCACATCCGCGACATGAAGGAAGCAGCGGCTCTGCTGCCCGGTGCCGTAGACGGTGAGGGGTTCTCCGCGCACTGCCTGGCGGGCGAATCTCGGGATGACCATGCCGTAGGCGGGGCTCTGGCGAGGACCGACGGTGTTGAAGAACCGCACGATGGTGGAACGCAGTCCGTACTCCCGGCGGTACAGCTCGGCCAGGATCTCGTCGACCGCCTTGGCGGTGCTGTAGGACCACCGCGGGACAGAGGGACTGCCCAGGACACGGTCGGAGGTCTCGCTCAGCGGTCCGGAGGAGTTCTTGCCGTAGATCTCCGATGTGCTGGCAAGGACTACTCTCCGGTCATAGCGGTGGGCAGACCCGATGACCGTTTCGGTGCCTTTGGTGTTGATGGTGAAGGAATTCAGCGGCTGTTCGACGATGAGTTTCACACCGACGGCCGCCGCCAGGTGCACCACACAATCGCATTCACGCACCAACTCGTCGACGAGCGGCGCATCGAGTACGGAGCCCTGGACGAATCGGAAGTTACCCTGCCCGCGCGCACTCGCAAGGTTCTCCAGACGTCCCGTGCTGAGGTCATCGAATGCAACGACCGGCTCACCACGCGCCAGCAGTGCATCGACGAGATGGGAGCCGATGAAACCGGCTCCTCCGGTAACCAAGTACTTCGGACGTTCCGTCACGCCGTCACTCCAGGTTTGCGGGTGGGGCGTTGCCGGGGGCATGTGCACCGGCGACGCAGGGCAACGATAGCCGGGGAAGCGCAAATAGAATGAATTGAATCCCGCAATTAGCCCGTTCGTGCCCCCCTTGATGGCGCGCATGGCTCCATTCGCCTGACGAGCGTCACTCAAGTGATGGACGGGAAGCCGCGTCGAGCGAGTGACAGGCATATTCCTCCGAAACATTCTGCATGGCAAGCAGAGAGGAGTCTCACCGTGTCGGTGGCAACAAAGAAGGTGGTAGTGGTAGGCCAGGGGTATGTGGGCCTACCACTCGCCATTCGAGTGACGGAAGCCGGGCACAATGTCGTGGGTCTCGATGTGGACGAGATGCGCGTCAAACGACTGGCCTCCGGCGAGTCGTTCGCCGAGGACGTGACGTCCCATCGCCTCCTGGCGGCCCTCAACTCGGGCCGCTATTTCCTGAGTACCGATTACGCGGATATCGCGGGTTTCGATGTCTGCGTCATCACGGTGCCCACCCCGCTGAAGGACGGCGTCCCCGACCTGAGTTTCGTGGAGAACGCCGCGCAGGCAGTCGCCCAGCATCTGAGGCCGAACGCCACGGTGGTCCTCGAGTCCACCACGTATCCGTGCACCACCGAGCACGTGGTCTGCCCGATCCTGGAGGCGCGCAGCGGGCTCCGGGCAGGCAAGGACTTCTTCCTCGGATACAGCCCGGAACGCATCGACCCGGGAAATCCGACGTGGCACCTGGAGAACACGCCGAAGGTCGTCTCCGGTATGGATGACGCTTCCCTGCGGCATGTCCAGCAGTTCTACGACGACATCGTGGACCGCACCGTCCCGGTGAGTTCACCGCGTGCCGCCGAGCTGACCAAGCTCCTGGAGAACACGTTCCGCCATGTCAACATCGCCCTCGTCAACGAGCTTGCGATGTTCTGCAAACCACTCGGCATCGACATCTGGGAAGTGATCGACGCCGCGGCGACCAAGCCATTCGGTTTCATGCGGTTTCTGCCCGGGCCCGGCGTCGGAGGGCATTGCCTGCCCATTGATCCCTCCTACCTGTCATGGCAGGTCAAGCAGACACTCCAGCACGATTTCCGCTTCGTGGCACTGGCCAACGACATCAACAGCCATATGCCCGAGCATGTGGTGCTGCGCGTCGCCAGGGGGCTCAACGCCCACCGCAAGCCGGTCAACGGCAGCAATGTCCTGGTCCTCGGGCTCGCCTACAAGAAGAATACCGGCGACATCCGGGAGTCCCCCGCCGTTGCCGTGGCTCTGGGACTGAGGCAACTGGGCGCTCATGTCCTCGCGGTGGAACCGCATGTCGACCCCCTTCGGCTGCCCGGGGACATCCTGTGCGTCGAACTCACGGAGGAACAGGTCGCGGCAGCCGACGCCGTGGTCATCGCCACCGACCATGACGACTTCGATTACGCAATGGTGGAGCGTGTCGCCGACTACGTGTTCGACGCCTGCAATCGCTGCAGCGCAAAGAGCGTTGAGCGCCTGTGAGAAGGCTCCCCTGCACTCCGTTGGGGTAAGAAAAGGCGAGCGTGCATGCCATGCACCCCAAATCCCTCAGCGTGGACCTAGCGTAACTGTTCACTCACTCGCTCCGATCGGGGATGGCCTTGGATTTGCGCGAATACCTACGAGTCCTTTCCCGCCGTTGGCGTGTCATCGCCCTTGTGGCTTTGCTGGGGACAGGGACAGGCATCCTGACAAGCACCCTCGATACTCCTGAGTACCGGGCAACGACCACGCTCTTCGCCTCCCTCCAGGGTGGTGACGACACGTCCCAGCTCAATCAGGGGAACGCGTTCACCCAGGCGAGAGTCCAGTCCTACGCGGACGTGGCGGCCAGCCCGGAGGTGACCCGGCCGGTCGTGCAAAGACTCCGTCTCAAGATGACGCCGGCCCAGCTCGCCGCGCGGATCTCGGCGGAGGCGCCGCTCAACACGGTGCTGGTCCGTCTGACCGTCACCGACACCCGCGCGGCCCGGGCCGCCCGGATCAGCAACGCGGTCGCCGCTCGCTTCGCCTACGTGATCAGGGAGCTGGAACGCCCGGAGGAGAGCGACTCCCCGTCCCCGGTGCGGCTCACTGTCACCCAGCCCGCCACCGTGCCGACCGCGCCTTCGTCCCCGAACCCCCCTGTCAATGTCGCCCTCGGCCTGGCGGTGGGCCTGCTTCTCGGACTGGGGCTGGGTGTCGCCCTGGAGACGGTGGACACGTCGGTGCGCGACTCCAAAGCCCTCGCCGATTGCCTGGCGGGGGCAGGAGGGCCGGCCGTGCTGTCCAGCATCGTGCAGGACCCGCGAGCCGCACGGCAGCCCGTCTCCTTGCGCGACGACACGCACAGTCCGCGTGCAGAGGGCTTCCGGAAGCTTCGCGTCAATCTGCAGTTCGCGGACGTGGACCAGCGGCCGAAGGTGATCGCCGTCACCAGCCCGCTGCCCCGGGAGGGCAAGAGCAGCGTGTCGGTCAACCTGGCCGCCACCCTGGCCGAGGAGGGGGCGAAGGTGTGCCTGATCGACTGCGATCTGCGCCGCCCTTCGATCGCTCCCGCTCTCGGTCTGGTCAGGGACGCCGGGCTCACCACCGTTCTGGTGGGCCAGGCCGAGCTGCATCAGGTACTGCAGTCGGCCGGGTCCTTCGCCGTGCTCACCAGCGGGATGATTCCTCCCAACCCGACCCAGCTCCTCGGAAGCACCCACTTCAGCGCCTTGCTGCACACGCTTGCCGAACAGTTCGACCACGTCGTGGTGGACACCCCTCCGGTGCTCCCCTTCGCCGACACTCCGGCGATGGCACCCGCCGTTGACGGCTATCTGCTCGTGGCGCGCTCCGGACGGACGAGCCGGAGCCAGGTCATCGACGCCTTGCGCATCCTCGAGCGCGTCAATGTCCCCGTGCTGGGGGCCGTCATGAACGCCGCTCCGGCACGCGGGGAGGGCGAGGCGTACGGCTATGCGTACAAGTACCGGCCGAAGCAGAGCAGGAAAGCCCGGCTGACCGCACTCGTGTCGCCGCGCCGGGCGGCAGTGGTCCCCAACCTGGGGAAGAAGGCTGCCGAGAAACACGCGGCGTCGGTGTCGGCCAAGACACGGCCGTAGGGTCCAGGTGGCCCGGGGGGGGGGGGGGCCCCCCCCCCCCCCCCCCCCCCCCCGGCCGGGGTAGGGGGGGGGGGCGCCCGCCCCCCCCCCCCCAGAGAGGCCCCGGGGGGGGGGCGGGGCGGCCAACCCCGGGCCGGGGGGCGGCGGGGGCGCGGGCGGCCCCGCCCCCCCCGGGCCCCCCCACGGGCCACTGTGCGTTCTCCGGCTGTCCGGCACGCTCCGCCGCGACGCTTCACGGAGCCGGCTGGGTCCGCGGGACCATGCCGACTACGCCTGGGGAGCGAGCGTGCGTCGACCGCCGGGCGGGGCGAAGTGGCTCCTGCCGCCCGCTGTGCCAGGGTCGGCTCATGCGTTGTGCGCTGGTGGTCCCCTTCGCGGTCGTGGCCCTGGTCGGCGGGATGCTCGTCCGTTCATGCGAGACGAATGACGGAGCCGGGGGCCACGGCCCGGGCACGCGGGAGCGGACCGCGGCAGTGGTCGAACAGTTCGGCGTCGAGGTCGTCGAGGTCCTGCCCCATGACCCGACGGCCTTCACCCAGGGCCTGGAGATGACCGGCGGCATGCTGTACGAGAGCACGGGTGTGGACGGACAGTCCTCGGTTCGCGCGGGGCGGCCCGGCAAGTCCCCTGCGGTGCGCGCCGATCTGCCCCGGCCGCTGTTCGGCGAGGGACTCACCGTCATGGGGCCGACTCTGTGGCAGCTCACCTGGAAGAACGGCATCGCGGTCGAGCGGGACACAAGGACCCTGGCCGAGGTGCGCAGGGTCCCCTACCGGGACGAAGGCTGGGGAGTGTGCCACCAGCGGCATCGCGACCGGCTGGTGACGAGCAACGGCTCCTCCCGGCTCACGTTCCGCGACCCCAGGACACTCGCGAAGACCGGGGAGGTCGCCGTCACCGTCTATGGGCGGCCCGTGACGCGGCTGAACGAGCTGGAATGCGTCGGCGACGTCGTCTATGCCAACATCTGGGCCGCCGACCGGATCGTGCGCATCGACGCCGACACCGGCACGGTGACCGGGGACATCGACGCGCCGGCCCTGCTCGGCGCGGCCGAGAGACGGCGTGCGGACGTCCTGAACGGTATCGCGGCCGTTCCCGGGACCGACCAGTTCCTGATCACCGGCAAGTGGTGGCCCAAGATGTTCCGGGTCGCCTTCGTTCCCAAATGTCCGCGCACCGCCGGGAACCGGTCTGCGACAGCCGGCATCTCCGCGAGCCGGGAGCCGGATCGCTGCCTCGGCCCCGGGTGATTCCCACACTCGCGGCATGGGCGCGTTTCCCGTCCCGCCGGCGGCGAGGGCTGGGTCTCAGTGGACGAAGCTGTAGCTGCGCCAGGGGCCGGCGCCCGGCGCCACGACGTCGGACATCCCGCTCGGCACGTAGATCGACTCATCGCCGGAGCAGTCGGCCGTGGGGTAGAGGATCACATCCACCTCGGTCTCGTTCTCGACGGCGACGGCGCCGTCGGGACCAGGGCTGTCGCAGCCCCCGACCGGGGGGCTGTTCAGCGTCACATGATGCTTCCGCCCGGTTTCGAAGGTGAGGGGGCCCACGGCGGTGCGACCGAGGCCCGAACAGCCTGTGATGGCGAGGGCGAGGAGTGCCGCCCCGGCAGCGACAGCGGGGCGCCGGTAGGGGGTCACGGACACGGGCAGTCCTCGTCTCTGCGGGAAGGTCCTGGTGAAGGCCACCTTGCCGGTTCAGCGCCGCGGTGGCATCCGGTGGGCGGCCGGCCGGGGTATGGCCCTCGGAGTCCAGGGAGGTGTGCGGACGCCACACGGGTTACGCTCCGCATGCGTTCACGTACCGAGAGCGAGGAGGCGTCATGAGCGAGTACGACGAGTACACCACCCCGTCGCAGGCCGAGGGCGAGGACCCCGATCCGGTCGAGGAGCGGCACCCCCGCACTGTCAGGACCACTCCGTCCCAGGCCGAGGGTGAGCGGACCGAGGACGACGAGGACTGACCCCCGGCCGGCACCCGGACTTCGAGGCCAACGGCAGGAAGCCCCGCAGCCGAGCATGACCGTCGGGCGGGCGGTCCTGGTCAGGCCGGGTGCCCGTGCGGGAAGCCCGCCGGTGTCGCCGCGGACGCATGACCACCGGGTGGGGATCGCGGTGCCGTCAGCCGTCCGGAGACGGCTTGCGCGAGCACGGGCGGACGGTCGGCGACCGGGCGGCCGCTCGGGCCGGTCCCGGCACCCACCCCGCGTCACAATGGTGATGTGGCATGCCTGTCATCGTGGAGAGGCGGGGCATTCCCATGCCGTACGTAGCCGTGACCGCCCTGAGCCATACCGGCCTGGTGCGCGATCACAACGAGGACAGCCTCGTCGTCGGGCCGTGGACGCTGTGCGGCACCGTGACCGAGAATCCCCAGACGCTGCTGTTCCCCCTCGGCACCCCGCTCGCCGTGGCCGTCGCCGACGGGCTCGGCGGGCAGCCGGCCGGCGAAGTGGCCAGCTCTCTGGTGGTGCGCCAACTCGCCTCGCTCGGCCCTTCCCTGGACAGCGAGGACGCCGTGGGCGACGCATTGAAGCTGTGCAACCACTCGGTGTACGCGGCGGCCGGTGACGATCCGGAGCTGATCACGATGGGAACCACGGTCGCGGGCGCGGTCGTACTGCCCGGGTCGCTGATGGCCTTCAACATCGGCGACAGCAAGGTGTACGCCGTGACGCCGGACGGACTGCGCCAGGTGAGCGTCGACGACAGCCCGCCGCCGAGGCCCGGCCACCGCACCACCTCGGCCGTTCTCCAGACGCTCGGCGGCACCCATGCGTTCACCGCCGTCACGCCCCATGTGACGACGTCCGAGCTGTCCACCGGCGATCGCTACCTGGTCTGCACCGACGGCCTGACGGACCCCGTGCCGGAGGACGTACTGGACGAGCTGTTGCGGGTGCACGGCGACGGCAGGGCCGCTTTCGAACTGTGGAAGGCCGCCATCGAGGCCGGAGGCCCGGACAACATCACGCTCGCGCTCATACGCGTCGGCGAGTAGGGCGGCCTCCCCCGTCAGTGGAGATGCACGTTGACCCCGAGCAGTCCGAGTCCCGCCTCCGCCGCCTGGCGCCGGCAGCGCAACGGGCCGGCCAGCACCCGCTCGTCGTCAGGAGCGTCGTCCGGCCATATCCGTCCCTCGGCCGCCGCCCGCTGCGCCGGTCAGAAGCCGAGTGCCCGCTCCACGGCCGGCAGGCTGCGCCGCACCTCGCGCGAGCTGAGCGCGAAGTCCCCGCGTCAGCCGGGGAGCAGGGCCCCACGCTACGGGCCGGCGCTGAACAGCGCGCTCAGCGCGTAGTCCTTGCGGTAGACGCCGAAGTACGGGCGGACGTCATCGGAGATCCGGTCGTACACGTCGTACAGGTGAAAGTCGCAGTCGCCGCTGCACTGCAGTTCGTCCAGCGGGGTCTTGGAGGTGGATGTGATGGCTCTGCCCTTCTCGGGGTCGCGCCACAGGGCGTCCCACTCCTGGTGGTCCGGCAGCGGCTGCGCACACCAGGCACGCCAGTCGCGCTGTGTCTCCGTGAGCCGCCGCGCCGCGCGATCAGCGGCTGAACACGCGGCCGCAACGCGCCCATGACGTCGTCCGAGTGGGCAGTGATCGCCCACGCCGAAGACCACCCCATCGCCGTCCCCTTCCCCCGTAGCGGCCTGGATTCCGACGCTACGGGGCGGGTCCGACAATGGACGGGCGCAGGCTCAGTCGTCGATCGCGTCCATGACGGCCCCCAGGTCCACGAACTTGAAGCCGGTGGCATCGCGGTCCGCATCGGCCGGGGTGTCGTGGCCGTCCTGGACCACCAGCAGGCCGTTCGGGTACTTGCGGCCCAAGGACGCGTTGAGCACAGCGGCGCCGTCGCACTCCTCGGAGCCGTCGAGGGACGCGGAGGCGGCCGTGACGCGGAAGCCGGCCTCGTACTCGTTGTCGTCCGCCACCTCGCGGTCGTACGCGGCGAACGTGTTGTCGCCCTGGCTGGAGGCCAGGACGTAACCGTCGCCGTCGGGCTCGGTGAGCAGCGTCAGTCCCTCGACGTCCGCGCTGAGACGCCTTCCGCCGTAGCCGGGGTCGGCTCCGGGGACGCACTCGTCCGTCGGCTCGTCGTAGGTGGCGGGGACGCCGTACTCGCGGACCTTGTCGATGAGTTCGGGGGCGGAGGTCAGGTCGGCGCGCATCCGCCAGATCCCCACGTCCTCCTGGCCCGCGTAGAGCATGCCGTTCGCCGGGTCGACCACCATGCCCTCGACCTGGGGGAGTTCACCGGGCTCGGCACACGGGGTCCAGGAGGTGCCGCCCGGGAGGCGGAAGGAGGACGGCAGGTCCAGGGTGCGGATCTTGCGATAGGTGACCTTGCCGCCGGCGGTGGCCGTCAGCTCCAGCAGGGCGATGCCGGTGCGCTCGCGGCGGCTGACCAGGGCGTACGAGCGGCCCGTCGCCGGGTCGGTCCAGGTGGCCAGGCCGTACGCGGTCCGCTGGTCGTTGATCTCGTCCTGGTTCGCGGAGAACACGGCCGGGGCCACGGGGTCGGTGATGTCGGTGAGCGGGCCGCCGGGGCGGGCGCGGTCGATGCGGTAGACGCGGAGCCGGTCGTGCCCGCGGTCGGTGGTCACGGCGAGGTCGGCCCGGCCGGACGGCAGGCGCAGGCCGTGGACGAGATCGACGTTGTTGAAGCGGCCGGGGGCGTCGCCGGTCGCGGCGGGCGGCGGTGCGGGGACGGCCTGGAGGGGACGGGCGTCGAGGTCGTAGACGCGCAGCCCGCCCTCCTTCGCGGTGGCGATCACCAGACTGCGGCCCGGGTCGGCGGCGTTGCGCCAGATCGCGGGATCGTCGGCGTCGGCGTTGCCGCCTGCCTCGTCGCCGTACAGCGTGGGCGTCTTCGCCCGCGCGGTGACGGCGGGCAGGGCCCCGGCGTCGGTTGCGGCGGCCGATGCGGGGATGACGGCGGCCAGTGCCGTCAGTGCCGTGACGAGAGCGGCTGCGCGAGCGTTCACGAGGGAAGCTCCTCATGTCGGGAACATGACGATTGCCGCCGGGTAGCCTCGAACCGCGCGATGACGGCCCGGCATCCGCAAGGCGATGCCAACATGTGCGCGTCATGAACTCGGCGGCGCCACCGCCCGAGTACGACGGCCGCAAGGGCGCGCAGCAGAGCCTCGCCACCGGGACTGCACAGGCTGTGTGCCGCCCCGTCCCGTTCCCATGGTGTCACCCGGATGCCGTAGCCGGACAGGCACACAGGCCACGCCACCCCTTGACTGGGGCGCGGGGTCGACTGTGGGAGGCGTGATGGCGAGCGGATGGATACGCAGGGTGTCGGGTGCCGTTCTGGCGGCGGTCGTCGCCGTCGGCGCGGCGGGCTGCTCGGACGACGGGAGCAGCCCGTCGGACACCGTGTCGAAGGCCGCGTCCGCGGTGGAGTCGGCAGGCTCGGCGCTCGCGTCGGCCGCGTCGCAGGCGCCGGAGGTACTCGCCTCCGCGACCGCCGAGGCGCACAAGAAGCTCGACTCGATCAAGGGCGGCGTCGACGCCAGGGACGAGGTGACGCTCGGCGACCCCTCGACCGACGCCGACGGGCGCTCCACGGTGGACGTCTCCGCCCGCAACACCGACGACACCACCCGGTCCTTCGCGGTCCAGGTCAACTTCGAGGACAAGGACGGCAACCTCCTGGACACGGTCGTGGTGACGATCGCCGACGTGCCGGCGGGCAAGACCGGGCGCGGCACCGCACGCAGCAAGCGCAAGATGTCGGGAGACATCACCGTGAAGGTCGGCTCGGCACTGCGGTACTGACCCGACAGCCGTACCGAGCGGCGGCCCGCACACCGGGCGGGCGGTTTTCCGGCCCGCCGGGGACCGTCCGGTGGGCGGGTGGAAGGTCCGGGCCGGGGCCGGGCGGCGCAAGCGCCCCCGCCCGGCAGGCGACCAGTGGCACACTGACGGACCGGTCGCCTTGAAGGAGCCCCAGCCGTGCCCATGATCCGCAGACTGCGTCGCGTGGTCCGCCGCGCCTATCGCCGCACCGTGGACCTGAGCCACCCGGCCAGGTCGCCGCTGGGCAGCGCGGTGGTCAACTGCGTGATGTACGAGGACGGGGTACGCCGGGACGGAGCCCACACGGCGGACGAAGCGCTGCGTCTGGTGCGCAAGTCCGGCCGCGGCTTCGTCTGGATCGGGCTGCACGAGCCCACCGAGGCGGAGTTCGCCGGGTTCGCCGAGCTGTTCGATCTGCATCCGCTCGCCGTCGCGGACGCGGTGCAGGCGCATCAGCGCCCCAAGGTGCAGCGCTACGACGACACAGGGGGCGGCAGGGGTGCGGGGACGCTGTTCGCCGTGTTCAAGACCTGCCGGTATGTCGAGCACGAGGAGCTCACCGCGGCCAGTGAGGTGGTGGACACCGGCGAGCTGATGGTCTTCACCGGCGCCGACTTCGTGATCACCGTCAGGCACGGCCGGCACGGTTCGCTCGGACCCTTGCGGGAGGCGTTGGAGTCCGCACCCGAGCAGCTGGCCAAGGGCCCGGCCGTCGTGCTGCACGCCATTGCCGACCAGGTCGTCGACGACTACCTGGCGGTCGCGGACGCCGTGCAGGACGACATCGACGACGTCGAGACCGCCGTCTTCAGCGAGCAGGCCGGCCGTGGTGACGCCGGGCGGATCTACCAGCTCAAGCGCGAACTGCTGGAGCTCAGGCGGGCCGTGGCGCCGCTGGACCGGCCCCTGTGGGCACTGGCCACCCGCCCCCTGCCACCGGTCGGCCCGGAGATACAGCCGTACTTCCGCGACATCGTCGACCATCTGGCGCGGATCAACGAACAGATCACCGGCTTCGACGGGCTGCTCGACTCGATCCTGCAGGCCCATCTCGCCCAGGTGACCGTCGCCCAGAACGAGGACATGCGCAAGATCACGGCCTGGGCCGCCATCGTCGCCGTACCGACGATGGTCTGCGGCGTCTACGGCATGAACTTCGAGCACATGCCGGAGCTGCGCTGGACGTACGGCTATCCGCTCGTCCTCGGGGTGATGGCGACCGCGTGTCTGGTCATCCACCGCAGCTTCCGCCGCAACGGCTGGCTCTGACCTCCGTCCCTCACGTCAGGGCGATGAACAGACCCAGGGTCAGCAGGGCCACCAGGCCTCCGTACAGACCGAACGTCACCGAGCGGGCTTCGGCGGACGGGTCGGTGCCGCCGTCCCGGGCGAGGCCCAGGGCGGATCTCACGAGCAAGCACAGCGCTGCCGCGCAGCAGGCGGCGATCAGTGTGTCCGTCACGACGCGACGATCTCACGGGGCGTCAGGTGCCGCATCCTCAGGAGAGGGGTCCGGACCACCCGCCAGCTCCCTCAGGGTGTCCGCCAGCCACTTCGTCCAGAACGTCTCCAGTTCGATCCCGCCCCGCAGCACCACATGCCGCAGCCGGTCCTCCTGGGTCACCCGGCGCTCGGGCGGGAAGTCGCGCTGCTCGATCGCCTCGTACTCGGCCAACTGGGCGCTGTGCAGCTCCAGATGCCGTACGAGCTCCGCCTCCAGATCCACGCTGTCCACCACCGCCGCCGCACGCAGACGCAGCAGCAGCGGGTCGCGGCCGGGCCGGGGGTCCTCGGGCCGGCCCACCCACTCGGCCAGCGCCTCGCGACCCGCGGGCAGGACCTCGTACTCCTTCTTCTGTCCACGGGTCGGCTGGGCGGACGGCAGGGCACGAATGTGCCCTGCCGTCTCGAGTTTGCCCAGTTCCCGGTAGATCTGCTGGTGGGTGGCCGACCAGAAGTAGCCGATCGACTTGTCGAAACGGCGGGTCAGCTCCAGGCCCGACGAGGGCTTTTCGAGCAGGGCCGTGAGGATCGCGTGCGGGAGGGACATGGCCCGCATCCTAGGGATGCCGGGTCACAGCGTCGCAGCCAGCCGGGTGCCCTGGTCGATCGCGCGCTTGGCGTCCAGCTCGGCTGCCACGTCGGCGCCGCCGATGAGGTGCACCGAACGGCCGGCCGCGGACAGCTCGTCGTACAGCGAGCGCTGCGGCACCTGGCCGGTGCAGAGCACCACCGTGTCGACGGGCAGCACGGAGGTGGCGCCGTCGACGCTCAGGTGCAGGCCCTCGTCGTCGATCCGCTCGTACGTCGCCCCCGCGGTCATGGTGACGCCGCGGTGCTTGAGCTCGGTGCGGTGGATCCAGCCCGTGGTCTTGCCGAGGCCCGCGCCGACCTTGCTGGTCTTGCGCTGCAGGAGATGCACGGCCCGCGGCGGGGCGGAGCGCTCCGGCCGGGTCAGTCCGCCGGGGGTGGCGTACTCGGTGTCGACGCCCCACTGGCGGAAGTAGATCTCGGGGTCCAGGCTCGCGCCCTCACCGCCGTCGGTGAGGAACTCGGCGACGTCGAAGCCGATGCCGCCCGCACCGATGACGGCGACGCGCTCACCCACCGCAGCGCCGTCGCGCAGGACGTCGAGGTAGGTGACGACACTCGGGTGGTCGACGCCCTCGATCTCGGGAGTCCTGGGCGTGACGCCGGTGGCGACGACCACCTCGTCGTAGTCGGCCGCGGACAGGTCGTCGGCGCCGACACGGGTACCGAGCCGCAGCGCGACCCCGCGCAGTTCGAGCTGGGTGCGGAAGTAGCGCAGCGTCTCGTCGAACTCCTCCTTGCCCGGGATCCGCTTGGCGATGTTGAGCTGTCCGCCGATCTCGTCGGCCGCGTCGAACAGGGTGACGTCGTGGCCGCGCTCGGCGGCCGAGACGGCGCAGGCGAGGCCGGCCGGCCCGGCGCCGACGACCGCGATGCGCTTGCGCCGCCGCGTCGGGGAGAGGACGAGCTCGGTCTCGTGGCAGGCACGCGGGTTGACCAGGCAGGAGGTGAGCTTGCCGCTGAAGGTGTGGTCCAGGCAGGCCTGGTTGCAGCCGATGCAGGTGTTGATGGTGTCGGAGCGGCCGGCCTGCGCCTTGGCGACGAACTGCGGGTCGGCGAGGAAGGGCCGGGCCATCGACACCATGTCGGCGCGCCCGTCGGCGAGCAGCTGCTCGGCGACCTCCGGGGTATTGATGCGGTTGCTGGTGATCAGCGGGACGGACACCGCGCCCATCAGCTTCTTGGTCACCCAGCTGAAGGCGCCGCGCGGCACGGAGGTCGCGATGGTGGGAATACGGGCCTCGTGCCAGCCGATGCCCGTGTTGATGATCGTCGCGCCGGCCGCCTCGATCTCCTTGGCGAGCGTGATCACCTCGTCCAGCGAGGAGCCGCCGGGCACCAGGTCCAGCATGGAGAGACGGTAGATGAGGATGAACTCATCGCCGACCTCGGCCCTGATCCGACGGATGATCTCCAGCGGGAGCCGGATGCGGTTCTCGTACGAGCCGCCCCAGCGGTCGGTCCGGTGGTTGGTGGCGCTCGCGATGAACTCGTTGATGAAGTAGCCCTCGGAGCCCATGACCTCGACGCCGTCGTAGCCCGCTGACCTGGCCAGGCGGGCCGCCCGTACGAAGTCGTCGATGGTCTCCTCGACCTCGGCGTCGGTCAGGGCGTGCGGGACGAAGGGGCTGATGGGAGCCTGGATGGCGCTCGGGGCCACCAGGTCGGCGTGGTACGCGTACCGGCCGAAGTGCAGGATCTGCATGGCGATCCGGCCGCCCTCGGCGTGCACGGCGTCGGTGACGACCCGGTGCTCCGCCGCCTCTTCCTCGGTGGTGAGCTTGGCGCCGCCCTCGTAGGGGCGGCCGCGGTCGTTCGGCGAGATGCCGCCGGTGACTATGAGGCCGACGCCGCCGCGGGCGCGCTCGGCATAGAAGGCGGCCATCCGCTCGAAGCCGCGCTCGGCCTCCTCGAGGCCGATGTGCATGGACCCCATCAGGACCCGGTTGGGCAGGGTCGTGAACCCGAGGTCGAGCGGGCTCAGCAGATGCGGATACGGCGTACCGGTGCCTGGGCTCGTGGTCGGGCTCGCGCTCATCGGGGTGTCTCCTCGGGAAGGTGTCGTCCTTTCTGTTCTAGCGGCACCCGGGCGATTGTGCAACAAAGTGCAAAAACATTTCCCTGGGGGCTTCACCACACTCCGCACACCCCACTGCACCGGTCCGGGACCCGCCACGGCGCCACATACGCGCGGGGGCGGAATACCCGGGCCGGAGTCGCGGTTAAGGGGTATAGTTCAACATTCAATCAATTCTCGGAAGGTGAGCTCCATGCAGTTCGGCATCTTCACGGTGGGTGACGTCACCACCGACCCGACCACCGGCCGCACGCCGAGCGAGCACGAGCGGATCAAGGCGACCGTCGCCATCGCCCGCAAGGCGGAGGAGGTCGGGCTGGACGTCTTCGCGACCGGCGAGCACCACAACCCGCCGTTCGTCCCCTCGTCCCCGACCACTCTCCTCGGGCACATCGCGGCACGGACCGAGCGCCTGATCCTGTCCACGTCGACCACGCTGATCACCACCAACGACCCCGTGAAGATCGCCGAGGACTACGCGGTCCTCCAGCATCTGGCCGACGGCCGCGTCGACCTGATGACGGGGCGCGGCAACACCGGACCGGTCTACCCGTGGTTCGGCCAGGACATACGGCAGGGCCTCCCGCTCGCCATCGAGAACTACGCCCTCCTCCACAGGCTGTGGAGGGAGGACGTGGTCGACTGGGAGGGGCGGTTCCGCACGCCGCTGCAGGGCTTCACCGCCACCCCGCGCCCGCTGGACGGCGTCCCCCCGTTCGTCTGGCACGGTTCGATCCGCTCCCCCGAGATCGCGGAGCAGGCCGCGTACTACGGCGACGGCTTCTTCGCGAACAACATCTTCTGGCCCAAGGAACACTTCCAGAAGCTGATCAGGCTCTACCGCGAGCGATACGCCCACTACGGCCACGGCACTCCGGAACAGGCCATCGTCGGACTCGGCGGACAGGTCTTCATGCGCAGGAACTCCCAGGACGCGGTACGCGAGTTCCGGCCGTACTTCGACAACGCCCCCGTGTACGGGCACGGTCCGTCACTGGAGGACTTCACCGAGCAGACGCCGCTGACCGTCGGCTCCCCGCAGGAGGTCATCGACAAGACGCTGACCTTCCGCGAGGCCTTCGGCGACTACCAGCGCCAGCTGTTCCTGATGGATCACGCGGGTCTGCCGCTGAAGACCGTGCTGGAGCAACTCGACCTGCTGGGCGAGGAGGTCGTGCCCGTGCTGCGCAAGGAGTTCGAAAGCCTGCGGCCGGCCTCGGTGCCCGCGACCGCGCCGCTGCACCCGGCCGTACTCGCCGCGCACGACACCCAGGACACGAAGAACACCAAGGACACGAAGGAGACGTCATGACGCAGAGCACCACCGAGCCGCTGAGCCTCGTCGTGGTCTCGGCCGGCCTGGGCGTACCGTCGTCGACCCGGCTGCTGGCCGACCGGATCACCGAGTCCGTACGCCGCGAACTGGCCGGAACCGACCGGCCGGTGGAGGTCCGCGTCGTCGAACTGCGCGACCTGGCCGTACCCATCGCCAACAACCTGGTGACAGGCTTCCCGGCGCCGGCGCTCGGGGAGGCGATCGAGGCGGTGGGCGAGGCCGACGGCCTGATCGCGGTCACACCCGTCTTCACCGCCTCCTACAGCGGACTGTTCAAGTCGTTCTTCGACCTGATCGAGCCCGGCACGCTCACCGGCAGGCCGGTGCTCATCGCCGCCACCGGCGGGACTGCCCGCCACTCGCTGGTCCTGGACCACGCGCTGCGCCCGCTCTTCGCGTATCTGCGGGCCCAGGTCGCCCCGACGGCGGTGTACGCGGCCTCGGAGGACTGGGGCGGCACAGGTGACGCCCTGACCGAGACCCTGCCGGACCGCATCGCGCGGGCGGGTCGTGAGCTGGCCGGGCTGATGGCAGCGGGCCCGGTCCGCAGCACCAGCACCAGCACCGCCGACCTGTTTGCGTAGTTTTACGTAAGCTTGCGGCAACGGCTTGTGACGGGCAGCCGCGGCGGAGGTGGTGGGTATGGCAGACACCGGCAGGATCGTCGTCGGCGTGGACGGCTCGGCGCCGTCCGTGCGGGCGCTGCACTGGGCCGTACGGCAGGCCGCCCTGACCGGGGACTCCCTGGAAGCGGTCATCAGCTGGGAATACCCGGCGGCCGGATGGACGGCCATGGTCGCCGCCGTTCCCACCGACTTCGACCCCGAGAAGCTGGCCGCCCAGATCCTCGAGGACACCCTGAAACAGGAGCTCGGACCCGAGGCGGCCGCCGGCATCACCAAGACGGTCCTGATCGGCAATGCGGCACAGGCCCTGATGGACCGGGCGGAAGGCGCGTCGCTGCTGGTCGTGGGCGACCGCGGCTACAGCGGCTTCAAGGCGACGCTGCTCGGGTCCGTCGGGCTGCATGTCACCCAGCACGCGCCGTGCCCGGTGGTCGTGGTGCGGGGCAGGACGGCGGACTGAGGCACGCCCTCGGCGCCTCGCCGACGCGCGCCCACCGGGCGAGCGGATCAGCGGCAGCGCCCTGCGGTCTCCCCGGATTCCGGCTTGTCAGGAGCGTTGTCGGTGACGCCTCCTGGAGCGGCGGCGGCTGGAGCCGCTGGAGCAACTGGACGAGGAGAAACTGGACGGCCTCCACCCCGAACCGGCCCCGCATCTGCGGGAGTCCGTGAGCACGGGATCGTCCTGCACCTACCGGCCCGCACACCCGGTGGACTGGCGGCTGTGACCGGCCCCGCCGATGCTGGGGCTTCCCCCGGGGAGAAGGTCAAGGTGGTCGGCGACGGGCGCCCCCGGTCTGTCGGGGGCGCCCGTCGCGGGCGATCGTGGTACGGGGGTCACTTGCGGTTGTAGAGCCGCATCGTCACCGAGCCGAAGACCACCACCAGCGCCGCGGACCAGCCCAGCGACCAGGCGATGTCCGCCGACGGCCACTCGCCTGCCATCAACTCGCGTACCGCCGTGGCCAGATGGGTCACCGGACTGTTGTTGACGAAGGCCTGCAGCCAGCCCGGCATGGTCTTCGGATCGACGAAGACATTGCTCAGGAACGTCAGCGGGAAGATCACCATCATGCTGACGCCCATCACCGACTTCTCGGTGCGCAGCAGCAGGCCGAACATCGTCCAGACCCAGGAGAAGGAGAACGAGAAGACCATCAGCAGCGCGACCCCGAGCAGGATGCCCACCGGACCGCCGTCCGGGCGGTAGCCGATGATCATGCCGACCGTCAGCATCACCACGGAGGCGAGGAAGTAGCGCACGAGGTCGCCGAGCAGATAGCCGACCATCGGGGCCGGGCGCCAGATCGGCAGCGTACGGAAGCGGTCGAAGACGCCCTTGTCGATGTCGGTGTTGACCGCGACGCCCGTGTACATCGTGATCATCACGACGCTCATCACCAGGATGCCCGGCAGCAGGAACTGGATGTACGCCGAGACCGAGCCGGCCAGCGCCCCTCCGAAGAGGTACGTGTACATCAGCACCATCATGATCGGGAACGCCGTCACATCGAAGAGCTGCTCCGGCACATGCTTGATCTTGAGCATGGCCCGCCAGCCGAAGGTCAGCGACGCCGACAGGGCGCTGGGCCGCGGTGGCCGTTCCGTGCCGACCAGCAGCTCGGCCAGATGCTCGGCCTTCGGGGAGTCGAGTGCGATGTCGCCGATGTCCTTGGTGGTGGTCGCGGTGCTCATGCCGCTTTCCCCTTCTTGTCGGTCAGGGCGAGGAAGACCTCGTCCAGGCTGGGCTGGCCCAGCGCGAAGTTGTCCACGGTGATTCCGGTGCGGGCCAGTTCGGCCAGTGCCTGCGCGGCCTGCTCCGCCGCGCCCCGCTCGGTGCCGTGTCCGCCCACCCGGGCGGTCAGCGCGACCGGATCGGCGTCGAGCAGTACTTCCGCACCGAGCGCCGCGGCCAGCACCCGTTCGGCCGAGGGCCGCTGCTCGGCGTCCCGCAGCCGCAGATGCACGGTGCCGGAGCCGACCGATGCCTTCAACTCGCCCTTGGTGCCTTCCGCGATCACCTTGCCGTGGTCGATCACGGCGATCCGGGACGCGAGCTGGTCGGCCTCGTCCAGATACTGCGTCGTCAGCAGCACGGTCGTGCCCTGGGCGACGACCGCGCGCACGATGTCCCAGACCTGGTTGCGGCTGCGCGGGTCGAGGCCGGTGGTCGGCTCGTCGAGGAAGAGCAGGTCCGGCGTGTTCAGGATGGACGCGGCGATGTCGATACGGCGCCGCATGCCGCCCGAGTAGTTTTTCACCTGCTTGTCCGAGGCCTCGGACAAGCCGAAGGCCGCGAGCAGTTGGGCGGACCGGTCCCGGGCGGCCGGCCTGGAGTGGCCGAGCAGCCGGCCCAGCAGCACCAGGTTCTCGCTGCCGGTGAGGTCCTCGTCCACCGAGGCGTACTGACCGGTGAGGCTGACCCTGCTGCGGACCGCGTCCGCGTCCTTCTGTACGTCCTTGCCGAAGACGCGGGCCTCGCCGCCGTCCGGCCGCAGGAGGGTGGCGAGCATCTTCACGGTGGTCGTCTTGCCCGCGCCGTTCGGCCCGAGGACGCCGTAGACCGTGCCGGCCGGCACGGCGAGATCGACACCGTCCACGGCCCGGTTCTCACCGAAGACCTTCACCAGGCCCGCGGTCTCGATCGCCAGTTCTGCAGTCATCGTCAGTTCCTTCGAAGGTCATCGGGAGGGTCGTGGGGAAGTCCACGGGGGTTGACCGCGGTGGCCCGCGGAAGTCATCGGCGACGCCCGGAAACTTCGCGTCAGCAGACATACGGCCGGGCGGCACGGGCCTCACGCAGGGCAAGTCCCCACCACTGGAGCTGGTCGAGCATCAGGGCCGCCGCACGGCCCTGGTCCCTGGGGAGCCCCGTTGAGCAGGTTGATGCTCACCCGTTGCGCAGGGTCACCGTGTGGAGCTCGGTGAACACCGAACCCAGCTGCTCGACCGCGTACAGACCGCTGGACCCGTGGCCGTAGCTGACGAAGGCGACGGGCTTGGTGTGCCATTCGTCGTATGCGCAGTCGATGGCCTGTTGAGTGACGCGGGGAACGAGCGGTTGTACTCGGGCGTCACGACGACGAACGCGTCCGCGCGTGCGAACCCGGCGCTGAACTCCCGCGTCGGCTCGGTGGCCCGGTGGGGACAGCGGGCCGGGAAGTCGAAGTCGACCAGGTCGAGCACCGCCGGCTCCAGATCGGCACGCCGCTCGGCGCACTCCAGGAACCAGCGTCCGATCTGCTCCCCGACCCGCCCCTCCCGCGTACTGCCGATGATCACCGCGACACGCAGCGGCGGTATGTCCTGCTCCCGCACGAGGCGCCTCCCTCCACCGGTCCTCGGCCCTCAGCCGGAAGGCGCGAGAAGGATGCGAGACGTGGTGCTACGCAGGGCTCCGCGTCGGCGGGCTCATGTCTCGTGCACGTACAGGGCGTAGAAGGTCACGAGGCCCACTCCCACACCGACCGCCACGCCGATGCCCGCGGACCTGAGCACGCTGCCGTCGGACAGGCTGGTCAGGAACCCGATACCCGCCGCGGTCAGTGCCCCGTACGCCATGGCCCGCTGCTCACGCAGCAGTTTGTGCTGGATCCGGCCGATTCCGTACGCCAGCGCGCCGAAGACCACCGCGGAGACCAGCCCGAGGAAGAACTGGCTTACGGTGAAGACCCCGCCGTCCTCGAAGCGCTTGAGGACCATGGCGTAGATACCGAAGGACACGCCCAGCAGGACGGGCATCGCCCAACTGAGAGAAACGTGGCGCCGCGCCGGCACCCCTGCGTGTACGGCCATGGCGGAGAGCTCCTTCCCTGGACCCTGCATGTCACCCCTTCAGAGCACACCCGCCGACGGCCCCGGGCAAGTCGGAAGGAGCGGAAGCCGGGGCAGCAGCCGCAACGAAGTCGCCGAAACCGGCGTCCTCACGACAGACGGACATCGCACGGGACATCTCTCGGCTCGGAGGCCGGCTTGGACAGGGCAGCGAGGAACGGCGCGACGACGGACACGGACCCGTCCGGCGCCCGGTACGACGACGCCCCCCTCCGCCCCTCCGGCGGCCGGCGCGCGGCCGCCTGGCTCGCCGGTCTGCTGCTGCTCGTCCCGACCGCTGTCGTCGGATGCCGCCTTGCGGACACCGACGCCGTCACGCCCGTACCGCAGCTGCTCGCGTTCCTGCCCTGGCTGCTGCTGCCTGCCGGGGCCGCTCTGCTGTCGGCGCTGGCGGCGCGCCGCCGCACCCTGGCGGCATGGGCGGCCGTGGTGCTCGCCGTCACCGGCTGGTTGGTCAGGCCCTACGACACCGGGCTGACCGACGATCCGCCCGGGCCCGTCGTCGCCCGACTCGACGTCCTCACCTCGAACGTCGAGTTCGGCGGGGCCACCGCGGCACTCGTGGCCACGATCCGCCGGGAACAGCCCGACCTCGTGTTCGTCCAGGAATGCGACCACCGGTGTGCCGGGGCGCTCGCGGCACAGGTGCCCCGCAGCGACTATCCGTACCGCGAGGTCGTCGAGGGCGGCGGGGCCTCCGGTTCCGCGATCCTCAGCATGCATCCGCTGCGCCCGGCACCCACGATCGACTCCCAGCTCGCCATGCCCGCGGCCACGGCGGTCGTCGCAGGACGGGATGTCAGCCTCCAGCTCGCCCACCCGCTGCCGCCCGTCCCCGGCAGGGTCGGCGACTGGCGCGGGGAACTGGACAGGCTGCGTGAGCGCGCCGCCTCGGCCAAGGGCGGGCCGGCCGTGATCGCCGGCGACTTCAACGCCACCCAGGACCACGCCGCCTTCCGTCGGGTGCTCGACGCGGGCGGTCTGCGCGACAGCGCCACGCTCGCGGGCGCGGCCCGCACACCGAGCTGGCCGGCGTCGGCACGCCGCCCGTTCGGCGCGCAGATCGACCATGTGCTGGTCAGCGAGGACTTCTCGGTGCGCGATGCCCGCTTCATCGACCTGGCGGACACCGACCACCGGTCGCTGCTCGTCCGGCTCGAACTGCACGACGTGCGCTGACCGCCCGTCCGGGTGACAGTGAGGACGGGGCGCGGGGGACCCACAGCCCTGCTCCGGGCTCCCACGGCCGGGCGAGCCGTCAGTCAGGAGGCGTTCGCTATGCGCGCTGTCGCGGTCAAGCGGTTCGGGGCCGAGCCCGAACTTCTCCAGGTCCCCACGCCCGAGCCCGGGCCGGGCGAGCTGCTGGTGAGGGTCGCGTACGCGGCGCTGAACCCCGTCGACCGGCAGATGGCCGACGGAGCGGTCGACGGCCGCGCCGCTCATGAGTTCCCGCTGGTCCTGGGAGTCGATTTCGCGGGCAGGGTGGAGGCCGTGGGCACCGGCAAGAACCGCTTCCGGGTCGGCGACCCGGTGTTCGGGCAGGCCATGCGGCCCCCGGTCGGCGCCGGCACCTTTGCCGAGTACGTCGCCGTGCCGCAGGACGGGCCGATCACGGTCGTGCCCGACGGCCTCGATATGCGCACCGCGGCGATGCTTCCCACCGCCGGGATGACCGCCGCCCAGCTGCTCGCCGTCACGGCCCTGCGCACCGGGCAGAGCCTTCTGGTCATCGGCGCCGCAGGCGGCGTCGGCTGCTGTCTCACCCAGCTGGCGGCGGCCCGCGGCGTCCAGGTGGTGGCGGTGGTGCGGGGCGACGAGAGGCGGCTGATGAGCGGGCTCGGGGCGGACGTCACCGTAGACAGCACCGCCGAGGACGTGGCCGGCGCGGTGCGCGGGGTCCGCCCCGACGGGGTGGACGCCGTTGCCGACCTCGTCTCGGACGGGCCCGGTTCCTTCACCGGATACGCCGGGCTCGTACGGCCCGGTGGACTGGCCGTCGCGACCCGTTTCGCCGCCGGCTCCGTGACGCTCGAGGGCGGAGCCGAGGCGGTCGGCTTCCGGTTGCACGCCTCGTCCACCCTGCTCGACGCGCTCGCCGCGGCGGCGGCCGACGGGGAGCTGCAGACACCGGTCGACGCAGAACTCCCTCTGGAGAAAGCCCCGGAGGCCCTCGCCCGCAGCCGCGTCGAAGGAGCGCGCGGCAAAACGGTCTTCGCCCTGTGAGGGACGACCCGTCGAAGGCTGCCGACCGGGTTGCGCCGGGCGGCCTGTCCGAGGTCTTTGGATGACCATGGGAGAACGTGAGGGCGGAACCGGACGGCGCACGGCACGCCTCGCGCCGCCCGAGTGGCTGATGCGCAGCCTGCGCCCGCAGGCCACGCCCGTCCCGCGGGCCGCCGTCGGCCGCGCCGCGGTCGCACTCGCCGCGCCGCTCGCCGTCGGTCTCGCCGTCGATCAGCCCGCGTACGGGGCGCTGGCGTCGATGGGCGCCCTGTCCGGGGTGATCAGCGACACCGCGGCCGCCTACCGGATGCGCATCCTCACCATCGCGATCCCCCAGCTGTTCGGCATGATCGGCGTCACCCTCGGCACGCTGGTGTACGGGGAGGGCTGGATGGCCGTCGCCGTGCTGAGCCTGGTCGCGCTCCTCTCCGGGATGATCTCGTCGGTCGGCGCGGTCGCCTCCGTGTCCGGACTGCTGCTCCTGCTCAACTCGGTGGTGGGCGCGGGGCTGCCGATGCCCCGACCGTGGTGGCTGGCGCCTGTGCTGCTCGGTGTGGGCGGGCTGTTCGTACTGTTCCTGGCGCTGCTGGCGTGGCCGTGGCGCGGGCGCGCGCCGGAGCAGGCGGCGGTCGCCGCGACATACCGCAGCGTCGCCGAACTCCTCGCGGCGGCGGGCACCGTGCGCTACGACGAGCGCCGCCAGGACGTCACCCAGTCGCTCAACACCTCCTACGACCTGATCCTCGCCCGGCGCGCCCGGGAGCACGGACGCCACAGCCCGCTCGTGGAACTGCTCGCCCAGCTCAATGTGGTCATTCCGCTGGTCGAGGCGGCCGCGGCGGCGCACCGGTACGGGCGCGCCTCGCGGCGCCCCGAGATCGCCGCGGCGGTGCGGGAGCTGGCGGACTCGGTCGCCCTGGGCCGGCGCACCGCGCCCCCGCTGGCGCTGCCCACCCCCGAGGGGCCCGCCGACCGTGCGGTGGACTCGGCGCTGCGCCATGCGTCGGTGGTGGTGCACCAGGCCGACCACGATCCGAGGAATGTGGACGACCGGCTCGGCCGCCCGGCGTCGCTGCGTGTCCGGGTCCGGCGCACGGTCCGCGACGTCCTGCTGTCCGAGCCGTCCTGGCGCTACGGGCTGCGCCTGGCGCTGTGCATCGGGCTCGCGCAGGCGCTGGTGTCGCTGGTGGCGGTGCCCCGCTCGTACTGGGTCCCGCTCACCGTCACCTTCGTCCTCAAACCCGACTTCGGCTCGGTGTTCTCCCGCGCTGTGCTGCGTGCGCTCGGCACGGCGGCCGGCCTGCTCGTCGCCGCGGCCGTGCTGGCGGCGCTGCCGCGACCGGGGTCCCCCACTGCCGAGGGCTACGGGGGATGGTGGGACGTGCCCGTGATGATGGTGCTGGCGGCGCTGATCCCGGCGTTCTCGGCGAAGGGCTACGCCTTCCAGACCGCGGCGATCACCCCGGTGATCCTGCTGCTCTCGGACATCCTCAACCACCAGGGCTTCCATCTGGTGCTGCCACGGCTCGTGGACAGTCTCATCGGCTGTGCGATCGTGCTGGTGGCGGGCTATCTGCTGTGGCCGGAGAGCTGGCACACCCGGATCGGCGACCGCCTGGCGGTGGCGGTCGAGGACACCGGGCGCTATGTGTCGTGCGCGTTCGGCACCGATCCGGATGAGCCGCACGACCACAGTGAACGGGTGCGGCGGCGCAGGCGGCTCTACCGGGATCTGTCGTCCGTACGGTCGGAATTCCAGCGCGCCCTGACCGAGCCACCCCCGACCGGGGCACGGGCCGCCGCCTGGTGGCCGCTGGTCGTGGCGGTCGAGCGGATCGTGGACGCGACGACGGCGGCCCGGGTCAGGGTCGACCACGGGGCCCGGCCGCCGGCCGCGACGGAGGTCGCGGGCATCGAGCAGCAGCTGCGCGAGCTGGCCGAAGGCGTGCGCAGGAGCGAGGTGCTGGTGGAGGTCAGGGCGGATCTGCCGGGCGACGAGGAGGGGGTCCTGGAGCCGCTGCGTCAGGAAGTGCGGGCGGCACGGGCGATCGCGTCACCCGCACCGCGCTCGTGACCCCCGACCGGAGCGCGCCCGGGAACCCGGGTATGCGAGCCGGCACGGCCCGAAGGACCCGAACGATCCGAACGACACGCCCCAGGCCGTGCCTCAGGTCTTCGGCCTGCCCAGACCGTGCAGCCGCTCCAGCTCCCGCCGGTCGCGCTTGGTCGGGCGGCCCGCGCCACGGTCCCGTACCGCGGCCGGGGCCGTGAACTCCCTCGGCGGAGGCGGCGGGCTGTTGTCCACGTAGCACTGCACGGCGACCGGCGGACCCACACGCTTGCGCACGATCTTCGACACGACGACCAGCCGCTCACGGCCCGCGTGGAACACCCGCACCTGGTCGCCGGTCCGCACCGACTGCGCCGGCTTGACCCGCTCGCCATTGACGCGCACATGGCCGGCACGGCAGGCGGCAGCGGCCTGTGAGCGGGTCTTGGTGAGCCGTACGGACCAGATCCATGCGTCGACCCGTACGGACCCCTGGTCCGGCGGGGACGATCCTTCTGAAGCCATGCCCCGACTCTACGACTCCTCGGCCCGGCGGGCCGTGGAGTTGTTTCCGGCGCCGGCCCACCTCGCACCCGCCTCGTGCGGGTGGGGGCACGACCCACCCCCCTCACCACAGCGCACACATCCGACTACGATGCGCACGATCTCCCTTTACGGAGGCGTACTCCTCCGTACCCGGGCGTTCGCTTCTGATGTGCCGTCACACATCGCGCGGTACAAGGGCATTTCGGAGATTTCCATGCGCAGCAGCTCCGGCAGAGGGCTTCGGCCCAATGTCCTCGGGACGTTCGACACCATCGTCATGGCCGTCGCGGGCAGCGCTCCCGCCTACTCGATCGCGGCCACCACCTCCGTACTCGTCGCCGCCGTCGGTCCGGCGGGCCCGGCCGCGCTGCTGTACTGCGCGATACCCATGCTCGGCATCGTCCTCGCCTACGGCAGACTCGGCCGGCTCGACGTCAACGCGGGTGCGGGCTACTCCTGGGTGGGCCGCACCCTCCACCCCTTCCTCGGCTTTCTCTCCGGCTGGGCCCTGGTCGTCTCGACGACGATCTTCATGGTCGCGGGCTCGCTCCCGGCCGGTGCGCTCACGCTCTCGCTCTTCGACCCGGCACTCGCCGAGAACACCGCGCTGGCCACACTCGTCGGCGCCGCCTGGTTCCTTGCCATGCTGCTGGTCGTGCTGGGCGGCGCGCGGCTCACGGTGCGCGCGCAACTTATCCTGTCGGGCGTCGAGTTGGTGATACTGCTGCTCTTCATCGGCGCCGCACTGCTGCGGGGCGGTGGCCAACTGGCCTTCGACTGGTCCTGGTTCGGCTTCTCGCACTTCGAGGGGACGGCCGGATTCGCCTCCGGCGCACTGATCGCCACGTTCTACTACTGGGGCTGGGACGTCACCAGCAACCTCAGTGAGGAGACCCGCAACAGCCGCCGCACCGCCGGACTCGCCGCGCTGGTCGGCGTCGGCATCGTCTTCCTCCTCTTCGAGGCGTGCACGGTCGCGGTGAACATGACCCTGTCCGCCACCGAGATCCGGGCGGCGGGCTCGAACGTCCTGGGCGCGCTCGGCGAGGCCGTCTGGCCCGGGATCGGCGGGAAACTCCTGGTCATCGCAGTCCTGCTGTCGACCGTCGCCACCTTGGAGACCACCTTGATCCAGGTGACGCGCTCCCTGTTCGCGATGGGCCGCGACCGTACGATGCCCGCCGCACTGGGCCGGGTGCACCGCCGCTGGAACACCCCGTGGGCAGCCGTCACCGCCGTCGGCGCGGTGGCGGTCGCGATGTTCGCGGCGTCCACGGCACTCGGCTCGATCGGCGAGGTACTGGGAGCGGCGGTCACCGCGATCGGTCTGCAGATCGCGTTCTACTACGGTCTGGCCGGGATCGCCGCGGTCGTCGCGTACCGCAGGACGCTGCTGCGCTCGCTGCGCGACTTCGTGCTCGGCGGCGCCTGGCCGCTGCTCGGCGCGCTGTTCATGCTGTGGATCTTCGTCGAGTCCCTGGGCGAGCTGAGCGGGGCGGCGATCGCGATCGGCGTCGGCGGACTCGCCACCGGCCTGGTGCCGCTGGTCCGGTACTGGCACCGGGGGAGCCTGTACTACCGGCCGGCCGCCCGGCTCGACGCGACTCACGCCGTCACCTCACAGGATCTCGACGGGGATGGACCGTCCCAGCGCCCGGACTACACCGACCGGGCCCTGGCCACGGACTTCTGACCGACCCGCACCCGCCGCCCGCACCCACCACCCGAATTCACACTCGGACTTCTCACCGCCGAGGGCAACGCCGAGCACACCGAGGGAAGTGCCGCAGATGGCCGCACGACGCCGCTTCATACCCGATTTCGACCCCGCCCACGGCGACCGGCCACTGTCCGACGCCCTGCATGACATCGTTATCGGACGCTGGCAGGGCATCCGTGACCTGCTGTCCGCCACCGGAGACGACTGGGCGTGCCGCACCCACCGGCTGCGGCTGCTCGCCCATGCCGCCGCGGGCTCGTCGGCAGCGGAGAGCTGGCAGATATCCGAGCCCGACAACCCCGACGCGGCGGTGCTGCGCGCGGCGACGGACGTCGTGCGGGTCTTCCACCGGGCGATCGCGGCCGGAGGCGGCCGGGACGGAGACCCCGGAAGCGGTCATGGCGGCGGGGTGGTGGAGCGCGCGCGCCTCGACGTCGCCGTGCGGTCCTGCCTCGCCGCGGCCGCGGCCCACCCCGCCGACCCCATGCCCTGGGTGTCGATGCTGACCGTGGCCCGGCTGTACGAGGACGGGGTGCCGCGGCGCGAACTGCGTCGCTGGTGGGACGAGATGCGCCGGCGCGACCCGTACAACTTCGAGGGCCATGTGCAGCTGCTGCGCTACCACTCGGCGCGCTGGCACGGCACGCACGGCAGGATGTACGACTTCGCGCGGGACGCGGCGGGGGTCTCTCCGCCCGGGTCGCCCCTGCCGGTGCTGATGCAGATCGCCCGGGTGGAGGAGTTCCGCTATATCGCCGCGGCGGCGCAGGGCCGCCAGGTACGCGGCTTCGACCAGCACTGGAAGCACGAGCTGGCGATCGTGGAGATACGGCGCACCTGGCAGCGCTGGATCCTCGGACGCCCCGACGCCCCGGTCGCACCTGAGGAGGTGGGCGAGCTCAACTACCTGGCGCATGCCGCCTGTTACGCGGGACTCGCGACGGAGGCCCGCGAGCTGTTCCAGCTGCTGGGACCGCGGGCGGCGCTGGTCCCCTGGTCGTACACGGGCGATCCGGCGGAGCAGTTCACGAGGTGGCGCACACAGGTGGGCGCCACCTCGTGAACAGCGGATGATCAGACGCCGATGTCGCAGCCGTCCTTGCGCCAGACGGCGACGACCGACGGGCGGACGATCTTGCCCGGGCCGTCGGGCCACACACTCGCGGGCTTCTCGACGGACGCGCCGTCGATCTCGCCCGGGTGCTGTACGGCGACGAGCACACGGCGGTCCTGGATGATAGGACCGCAGGTCTCGGCGCCCGCCGGCACGGTCAGGAACTGCTTGAGCTCACCGCGCTTCTCGCCCCGCGTCGCCACGCCGAACAGGCCGTCGTGCGAGCCGAGCTGGTTGCCGTCCGTCGAGATCCACAGGTTGCCGTGCGGGTCGAAGGCAACATTGTCCGGGCAGGAGATCGGGCTGACCTTGTCCTTCGGGAAGCCCGCGAAGTAGGTGGCGGGGTCGTCCGGGTCGCCCGCGACCAGGAACAGCCGCCAGGCGAAACCGTCGCCCGCCGGGTCGTCCCAGTGCTCGGCGAGCTCCAGGATCTGCCCGTGCTTGTTGGCGTTGCGCGGGTTCGCCTCGTCCGCCGGGGCCTTGCCCGCGGTGCCGCGGTCCTTGTTGTTGGTGAGCGCGACATAGACACGGCCGCTGCGCGGGGACGGCTCGACGTCCTCGGGGCGGTCCATCTTGGTGGCGCCGACCTTGTCACCGGCGAGGCGGGTGAAGACGTACACCTCCTCGGCGCTCATGCCGGGGACGTGCGAGACGTTGCCGGTGGCGAGCGGAATCCACTGGCCGCTGCCGTCGAACTCACCGTCGTTCGGGAGCTTGCCGGTGCCGTCGATCTCGCTGGGCGAGTCGCCCGTCAGCTTGGCGACGTACAGAGTGCCCTCGTCGAGCAGCGTGAGGTTGTGCTCGCGGGCGGCGCGGCTGCTGCCCTTCTTCATCCGCTTCGACGACACGAACTTGTAGAAGTAGTCGAAGCGCTCGTCGTCGCCCATGTAGACGACCGGACGCCCGTCGTCGGTGAGGCGGGGCTGCGCGGCCTCATGCTTGAAGCGGCCCAGCGCGGTGCGCTTGCGGGGCGTGGACTGCGGGTCGTACGGATCGAGCTCGACGACCCACCCGTGGCGGTGCGACTCGTTCGGCTCCTGCGCCACGTCGAAACGCTTGTCGAAACGCTCCCACTTGCGCTCGGTCGCGCCCGCGGCGATGCCGTAGCGCTTGTCGGTCGCGCTGGAACCGTTCGCGAAGTACTGGTTGAAGTTCTCCTCGCCGTGCAGCGTGGTGCCCCACGGGGTGGTGCCGCCGGCGCAGTTGTTCAGCGTTCCGAGCACCTTGGCGCCGGTGGGGTCGGCCGACGTCCTCAGCAGAGCGCTGCCCGCGGCGGGGCCGGTGAGCTCGAACTCGCTGGTCGCGGCCAGGCGGCGGTTGAGGGGGTGCCGAGTGACCGGCGTGAGCTTGCCGCCACGGCTGTGCTCCTGCACCACGACGACGGACAGACCGTGCGCGGCCCAGGCGATCTCGACCTGCTCGCGGGTCGGGTTCGCGGGGTCGTAGCCCCGGAACATCAGGATCTCGTCCGTGTACTCGTGGTTCGCCACGAGAACCTGGCGGCCGCGCTCGCCGTGCAGGGGCAGCAGCGACAGGAAGTCGTTGTTGTAGCCGAACTGCCCGGCCTGGGCCTCGGCCGACTGGTTGTCGGGGTCGAAGGCCGGAGCGCCGCGCAGGATGGGCTCGCCCCAGCGGATGACCACGCTCTGCTCGTAGCCCGCGGGGACGGTGACCTTGTCGTCCTTGTTCGGCGCGACGGGCGCGAAGCGCAGCCCGCGGGCGCCGTCGGGGGTGCTTCCGTGGCCGTGCCCGTGGCCCGGGGTGGCGGCGGCGGGGGCCGCGCCCTGCGCCACGACCGCGCCACCGGCCGCGGCGGCGACGGTCACGACGGCGGCGGCACGCATCATCGAACGCCGCGAAAGGGCGCTGGCTATGACATCGCCGACGTACTCGTTGTCGCTCGTGTTCGGGACCTCATGGAAACAGGCGTCGCCGCAGCGGTAGCGGCAGGTGAGGGCGGAACGTCCGCCTGCGTGCGGATTCGTGTTCAACAGCGGCAGCAGTTTGCGCACTTCGTCCTCCTTCGGCGCACCCTGCGCCGACATGGTGTCGGAATGATTCCGGCCGTGACGTTATGCGGGCACATCTGCACGGCGGCGGACATGACATGAACGCAGGATGAATGCAGCGCGGACGAGGCGCGGTTGAGGTGTGGGGACGGTGACCGAATGTGGCACCCGTGGGACCTCGTGCCGCCCCTCCCCGAACCCGGCCGGAGGGGCCGCTACCCTGCGGCTAACCTTACGTGTCCGCCCTGGCCAGGGTTGTCGGCGCAGGAGCGGACCATCACCGCACCCAACTCATGCGAAAGGCCTCGCCCATGGGTATCCGGAGTTTGCTGCGCAAGGTGTTCGGACGCGACCGCGCTGAGCAGAACGAGTCGGCGGCAGCCTCCGTTCCGCCCCAGACCGAACGCACACAACCGGCCACGCCGACAGTGCCGCCGCAGTCGACGGCGTCCTCCCCGGAGGACCGGGCGGCGGACCTGGTCTCCGCGGCCTTCGACAGCCCGAACCAGCGCTCCGCGTCGGTCCCCTCCCAGACGACGACGTCGCCGGGACGGGAGTCCACGGCCGCGGACGCGGGGACCGCTGCGGAGACCGCCGCGGAGCACGAGCACACTGCGTCCGCGTCGGCCGCGGAGACCGTTGAGGAGGCCGCGGCGGAGTCCGAGGTCACCGGGTCGGTCGCCGAGGCCGCCCCCATCGGGGCGCGCACCAAGGGTGTGGTCGGAGCTCAGGCGACGTCGCCCGAGGCCGAAAGGGAGGCCGAGCCTGCCGAGGCGGAGCCTGCCGAGGCCGCCGCCGAGGCGGACCCGGCCGCGCAGGGCGAGGCTTCCGCGGATGCGGAGCCGCAGGCTGAGCCCCTGGTTGCCGAGACGGAGCCCGTCGCGGCTGCCCAGCCGGAAACGGAGACTCCGGCCGAGGCGACCGCCACCGACGACGAAACGACCCCGGAGGCGGACGCCGGCTCGCAGGAGACTGCGCCCGAGCCGGAAGCGGCCGCAGAGGCCGAAGCGGTCCCGACCGAGGAGGCCGACACCCCCGCCGCCGCCGAGCCGGAGCCGACCGCGGACGCCGCCGCCCCCGCTGCAGCTGAGGCAGAGCACGTCCCGGCTGCCCAGCCGGAAACGGAGACTCCGGCCGAGGCGACCGCCACCGACGACGAAACGACCCCGGAGGCGGACGCCGGCTCGCAGGAGACTGAGCCCGAGCCGGAAGCGGCCGCAGAGGCCGAAGCGGTCCCGACCGAGGAGGCCGACACCCCCGCCGCCGCCGAGCCGGAGCCCGTCCCGGCTGCCGAGGCCGCCGCCGAGCCGGAGGCCGCCGAGGCCGAGGCCGAGGCCATCCCGGCGGACGCCGCCGCCGAGGCCGAGGCGGAGCCCGTCGCGGCCGCCGCCGAGGCGCAGCCCGGCCCGGTGTCCGAGACCGCGGACGACACCGCATCCGCAGGCAAGCCCGCCGTCTCCCGTGCGCGGGTCACGTCCAGTGCGCCCCAGCTCGTCGAGGCCTACAGCGCCGCAGGCGCCGTCCTCAAGAAGCAGGGGCTCAGCGGGGCCCGTGCCCGTGTGTACCTCGTGCTGGACCGGTCCGGGTCGATGCGGCCGTACTTCAAGGACGGCAGCGCCCAGCGGCTCGGCGAGCAGGCCCTCGCGCTCGCCGCGCACCTCCGCGAGGACGCCGCCGTGGACGTCGTCTTCTTCTCGACCGAGATCGACGGCACCGGCGAGCTCACGCTCGACACGTACGAGGGCCGCATCGACGAACTCCACGCCGGCCTCGGCCGCATGGGGCGGACGAACTACCATCTCGCCGTCGAGGAGGTCCTCTCCCTGCACGCCAAGGCGGACACGGACGGCCCAGCGTTCGTGATCTTCCAGACGGACGGCGCGCCCGAGTCCAGGACCGCGGCCACCGCCGCGCTCACCGCGGCCGCCGACAAGCCCGTCTACTGGCAGTTCGTGGCGTTCGGCGAGCACGACGCCAAGGCGTTCGACTATCTGCGCAAGCTCCAGGCCGACAACGCCGGGTTCTTCCACGCCGGCCCCGCGCCCCGCGAGCTCCCGGACGCCGAGCTGTTCGAGGGCGTCCTCGCCTCCTGGCGGCCCCGCTCCTAGGAGACAGGCAGCACCACGGTGACGGCCAGGCCGCCCTCCGGGCCCGGCTCGGCCGTCACCGTGCCGCGGTGGGCGTGGGCGATCGACCGTACGATCGACAGCCCGAGCCCCGCCCCCGGCCCCATCCGGTCCCGGCCCTCGCCCCGCCGGAACGGCTCGAACAGCCCCGGGATGTCCGCCGCGGCGACCACCGGCCCGGTGTTGGTGACCGTCAGGACCCCGCCCTCCACGGCCACGTCCGCCGTCCCGCCCGGCACGTTGTACGCGAGCGCGTTGGCGAGCAGATTGCCCACCAGCCGGGCGAGCAGCGCCCGATTGCCCCGTACGACGCCCCCGCGACCACCGCCCGCGTCCGGCGCCGGGGCCACGTCGTACCTCGCGCACTCCTCGGCCACGACCTCCCCCAGGTCGACGTCCTCGCGCTCCTCCAGCCCCCGGTCGCTGCGCGCCAGCGCGAGCAGTCCGTCGATGAGGCGCTCGCTGCGCCGGTTGGACTCCAGCAGCATGGCCTTCGTGGCGGCCCGTTCCGCCGCCGAGGCATCGTCGCCCAGCCCTACCTGCAGGGCCGTACGCTGCGTGGCCAGCGGCGTGCGCAGTTCGTGCGACGCGTTGGCGATGAACCGCCGCTGGCTGTCGAACGCCCGCTCAAGCCGTGCCAGCAGCGCGTCGATGGTGTCCCCGAGCTCCTTGAGCTCGTCGTCCGGACCGTTCACGGCCATCCTCTTGTGCAGCGTGTGCTCCGACAGCCGCTGCGCCTTCGCCGTCATCCGGTGTACGGGACGCAGCACCCGCCCCGCCGTCCACCACCCCACGACCACCGCGCACGCCGCCGTGCCCAGCAGCGCGAACGCCGACCAGATCAACATCTGCTCCGACGCGGCATCGGACACGTTGGCAGTCAGCCGGTGCACGGTGACCGGCTCCAGCCCCCGGACCTCGCGCATCGCGATCGCCGCCGCCTCGTCCCGCGTACCGACCCGGGACAGCAGATTGACGATCCCGAGCAGACAGGCCCCGAGGACCAGGAAGACCGCCCCGTACACCATTGCGATCCGGGTCCGGATCGTCGAACCGGGCCCGATCACAGCGCATACCCCACGCCCTGCACGGTCCGGATCAGCGCCGGCGCCCCGAGCTTGGCCCGCAGCTTGCTCATACACACCCGTACGGCCCCGGTGAACGGGTCCGCGTGCGCGTCCCAGGCGCGCTCCAGCAGTTCCTCCGCCGAGACCGTCGCCCCGTCCGCCTCCAGCAGGATCTGCAGCACCGCGAACTCCTTCGGGGACAGCTCCAGATCCCGCCCGTCCCGCTCCGCCGTCCTGCGCACGGCGTCCAGCGACACCCCGCGCCGCTCCAGCAGCGGCGGCACGGGCCGGGCGCTGCGCCGCCGCAGTGCCCGCACCCGCGAGACCAGCTCGGGGAACTCGAACGGCTTGCCCAAGTAGTCGTCGGCACCCAGGTCGAGACCCGCCACCCGGTCCTCCATGGCGGATGCGGCGGTGAGCATCAGGATCCGGGTGCGGGCGCCCGATGCCACGAGCGTGCGGGCCACCTCGTCGCCGTGGACACGCGGCAGATCGCGGTCGAGGACGACGACGTCGTAGTCGTGCAGGCCCAGATACGCGAGGGCCGCGTCACCGCTGTAGACGGTGTCGACGGCGAATCCGGCCCGTCGCAGCCCCGTGGCGACCAGCTCGGCCAGCACCTCCTCGTCCTCGGCGACCAGTACCCGCATGCCGCAGCCCTCTCCCTCGGTCATCGCGTCCCCTCCTCCCAGGAGGCGTTTCTACCGGAGAGGATGTTTCGCCGAGGTCTCGTTGGCCCCCGTCCCCTTTTCAGGGGTGTGAGGGGATCTTCCACGGGCCGATAGGATTTCGACCATGGCGGCCACTGAATCTGAGAAGCTGAACTCCGCGGAGCGTCTTCCCCGCGAAGGCGGGGGTGAGCCGGCGTACTACGTATCGACGCCGATTTACTACGTCAACGACGCTCCGCACCTGGGCCACGCCTACACGACCGTCGCAGGCGACGTGCTCACCCGCTGGCACCGCCAGCGTGGCGAGAAGGTGTGGTACCTCACCGGCACGGACGAGCACGGTCAGAAGATCATGCGCACTGCCGAGGCGAACAACGTCACGCCCCAGGAGTGGTGCGACAAGCTCGTCGAGGAGGCATGGAAGCCCCTCTGGGAGCACCTGAACATCGCGAACGACGACTTCATCCGTACGACGGAGAAGCGGCACACGGACCGTGTGCAGGAGTTCGTGCAGGACCTGTACGACAAGGGCGAGATCTACAAGGGCGGGTACGAAGGCCCGTACTGCGTGGGCTGTGAGGAGTACAAGCTCCCCGGCGACCTCATCGAGGCCGAGGACGGCACCAGGCTGTGCCCGATCCACAAGAAGCCGGTGGAGATCCTCAAGGAGGAGAACTACTTCTTCAAGCTGAGCGAGTACGGCCCGAAGCTGCTGGAGTTCTACCAGTCCAACCCGGGGTTCATCCAGCCCGAGTCGGCCCGTAACGAGGTGCTGAACTTCGTCAAGCAGGGCCTTCAGGACCTGTCGATCTCGCGCTCGACCTTCGACTGGGGCGTCCCGGTCCCGTGGGACGAGAAGCACGTCATCTACGTGTGGATCGACGCGCTGCTCAACTATGCGACGGCGGTCGGCTACAACGAGAACCCGGAGAAGTTCGAGGGGACCTTCCCGGCGGACGTGCACCTGATCGGCAAGGACATCCTGCGCTTCCACGCGATCATCTGGCCCGCGATGCTGATGGCGAACGACCTGCCGTTGCCCGGCAGGGTCGCGTGCAACGGCTGGCTGATGGTCGGCGGCGAGAAGATGTCGAAGTCGAACCTGACCGGCATCAAGCCGCAGGATCTGACCTCGCACTTCGGCGTGGACGCCTATCGCTGGTACTTCCTGCGCGCGATCGCGTTCGGCCAGGACGGCTCGTTCTCCTGGGAGGACTTCACCGCCCGCTACACCAGCGAGCTGGCCAACGACTACGGCAACCTCGCCTCGCGTGTCGCGGCGATGGTGGGCAAGTACTTCGACGGCGCGCTGCCCGCGGCGACGGCCGACAGCGACGCCGAGAAGGCCGTCCAGGTCGGTCTGGCGAAGGCGGTAGCCGAGGCGGACCGGAAGATCGGCGACGAGCTGGACTTCCAGGGCGGCATCCTGGCGGTCTTCGACTTCGTGAAGCAGGTCAACGGCTACATCACGGAGCAGGAGCCGTGGAAGGTGGCCAAGGACCGGTCCGAGGCCGGCCAGGCCCGGCTCGCGACGATCCTGTACACGGCCGCGGAGTCGCTGCGGGCCGTGGCGGTCCTGCTGAACCCGGTCATGCCGGACACCTCGCAGAAGCTGTGGGACTCCCTGGGCGCCGAGGCGCCGCTGGGCGCGCTCGCCGACCAGAAGGTCCAGGAGGCGGGCGAGTGGGGCAGGCTCCCGGCCGGCACGACGGTGACGAAGGGTGCGGTGCTGTTCCCGCGCCTGGAGGAGCCGAAGAAGGACTAGCGGGTCCGCGCGGGAACACACGGGGATCTGGGGGTCGCCCCCAGAAGACACAGCCCGCGCCTGGAGGAGCCGAAGAAGGACTGACGGCACTCTCGTACGCGAAACAGGACGGCCCGGGATCTCAGGTCCCGGGCCGTCGTCGTATGATCACGCCGCTTCTGTGTGGAGGGGCGCCGCGGCGCCGGTCATGCGTGTTCGAGCGCCCTCCTCGTACCGCCCTGGAGGGGTTCCGCTCTTGTTCCGCATGCGTACGCGCATCGCCCTGGCCGCCACGGCCCTGCTCACGCTCACCTCCGTCACCGCCGCTCTGCCCGGGCCGGCCACCGCCGTCGCCGCCGGGGCGGTCGAAGGCCAGGAGCTGGTCCTGGCGAGCCCGCGCACCGACATCCCGCGCCCCACGCAGCTCCTGGCGGGCGGCCGCACCGGCTTCCTCCAGCGGCAGGACGACGGCACGAAAACCCTCCTGTGGACGCGGTACTCGGACGGCACGAGCACGCCGGTGCCGCACGACAGCCTCGGCCCCTGCGCCGACATCGAGAAGCCGTGCCCGGCCGGATGGTTCGGGCAGGGCGGGGATCTGATCGCGCAGCCGAACTCCGCCGATCCGGATGTCATCTCCCTGTCGGACGCACAAGGCACGTTCAGCTCGACCGTGTCCACATGGGGCGGCGCGTACCTCGGCACCTTCGGCGAAACGGTCGTCATCGACGACGGCGCCAAGCTCCGCCTCACCGACTTCCCCGAAGGGCAGTCGCGCATCCGCCAGGTGGCGCTCCCCGAGGGCGTCATCTTCGACGGCGGCATGATGACCGCCGGCGACACGGCGGGCGCCGCCCTCGGCTACCGGACCGCCGACGGCGACCACCGCATCGCCTGGGTCGACTTTGCGGCCGGTACCTTCACCGACGTCTACACCGACCTCGCGGACGACCTCGTCCCGCTGCTCGACGACGAACGCATCGGCTGGTACGCGCAGGGCGGTGTCCTCTCCTACAAGTCGCGCACCGCGCCGGACGCCGAGCCCACCACGGTCACGTACCCGTCGCTCGGCGACGCGGACGACGCACGCGCCGTGTTCGCGCACGACCGGCTGCTGGTCACGTCGACCCGCTTCGCGGAGTCCGACGCCGTGAGCCTGTCCCTGACGGGTGACGAGCAGACGCAGCTCACCGGCACCTGGTCCGGCGTCACCGTCCAGCTCCCGGACGGCGACGCCCTGCTGACCGGCGGCTCCGGCGCCACCGACTGGTGGGTGCAGCGGGCGGGCGCTTCCCGGACCAAGGTCGCCCAGGTCCCCCCGTACGAGTACGCCAAGACCGGCATCGCCCTTGACCGGGGCCTGCTGCGCGTCGCCGAGAAGAACGCCACCGGCGACCGCACCAGCACCTGGACGGTGACGGCCGCGTCCGACGGCACGCTCACCGCCTCCGCGCGCGCCACGGGGCAGCCGACCATCGCCAGGTGCGCGTACCCGAAGACCGACTGCCACACCCTGTGGGGCAACGCGGTCGCGGGCGACACCGGCCTGATCACCACAACCGGCGGCAACGACCGCGTCACCGCCCTGGACAGCGACGAGATCCCCATCGACTTCGGCACCCCTTCGGGCGGCACCCTTGTGGACGCGTCGGCGCGTTGGGTGGTCTACCACTCGGGCGGAGCGTCGCCCAAGCAGTACGTCGGCGAGTTCGGCCGGGGCACTCCGCTGCTGACGCGCTCCGTGCGCGCCGCCGCGCTGAGCGGCCCCCTGCTGTGGAGCGCCGACCCTGCGGCCCCGGGCACCCTCACCGCGTACGACCTCGTCTCGAGGAAAACGACCGCGACGATCTCCACCGGCGTCTCCTGCCTGCCCGAGGAACTCCAGGCGGCCGGCCGCTGGGTCTACTGGAGCTGCGCGGACGGCAGCAGCGGAACGTACGACATGAAGTCGAAGTGGCACCGGCGCATGCCCGGCGGCGATCTGCTCCTGGGCGACGGCTTCCTGGTCCGCCACGACCACGCCGCGCACACGCTCAGTGTCGAGGACGCGGCGACGGGCCTCGGCCATGTCCGGGTCACGGACGTGCCGGTGAGCACGGACTCGACGGGAGCCGAACTCCGCCACGACCGGCGCCTGCGCTGGACGATAGACGAGGCCACCGGCCTGGTGGCGTGGATCGGCGCTCTGGACAAGGTGCATGTCGTCCAGGCGGAGGTCACGCCCTCGGCCCACACGGTGTACACCTCCGAGACGGAGAACACCCAGCTGAACCTCAAGTCCCCGGACGTCGGTTCACGTACCTGGCGCGGCAACTGGCTGATGTCCCGTCCGGTCGGCTCCTGGTCCCTCACCTTCACGTCGGCGCAGGGCAAAGTGGTCCGCACGCTGACCGGGGGCGCGGCGCGGACGTCCGTCGACGCCGCGTGGGACGGCAGGTCGAGCAAGAAAAGCCTCTTCCCGAACGGCCCGTACACCTGGCAGCTGAAGGCCGAGGGCGCCACCGTCGCCTCCGGCTCGGGTCAGGTGACCGGCGGCTCCGCCGTCCACCACGACTACGGCGCGTACGCCGACCCCGAGCCCGACGGCCGGGGCGACCTGCTCACCCTGAACTCCTCGGGTGGGCTGACGTACCAGCTGGGCACGGGGCAGGGCACGTTCTCCGGCAAGCGTTCCGGCTCGGGCTGGCCCTCCGGCACCCGCCCCGTCGCCTTCGGCGACCTCAGCGGGGACCGCTGCAACGACGTGCTGATCCGTACGTCGGGCGGCACACTGCGCGCGTACCGACCGGGCTGCGGCGCGGCGGCGACTCCGTCGACCCCCTACACCTCGCTCGGCACGGGCTGGAACCAGTACGACGTCCTCACCTCGCCCGGTGACGTGACGGGCGACGGCCGCCCCGATCTGATCACCCGCGTCACCTCCACCGGGGCCGTGTACCTCCACAAGGCCACGAGCGACGGGAAGTTCGCGGCCCGGGTGAAGCTGTACGCGGACTGGCGCGGCTACAGGAAGGTGATCGGCGCCGGGGACCTGAACGGCGACGGCATCGGCGACCTCCTCGCCCAGGACAAGTCCAACGAGCTCTGGCGCTACAACGGGACCGGCGCGGGCACCTTCGCGGGCCGCGTGAAGGTCTTCGACGACTGGGGCTCCTCGTACAACGCGGTCGTCGGCGTCGGCGACATCACGGGCGACGGCAAGGCCGACCTTGTCTCCCGCGACACCGGCGGAACGCTGTGGCGCAGCGCCGGGAACGGATCGGGGTCGTTCGCGAGCCGGGTCAAGGTCTCCACGGGGTGGGGCGGGTACACGTTCCTGACGTAGCACCCGGATCGGACGACGTCGATCACCTCGACGCCTGACGCGGAATGGCCCGGAACCGGTCACCGGTTCCGGGCCCTCGTGGCGTCTCAGCGGCCCAGCGCCGCCGCGTCCCCCGTCACCACCACCGGCCGGTCGTGTCCGGGCCGACGCCGGGCGCACGGGAAAGCCCCGCACCGCCCGTGGGGGCGATACGGGGCTCCTTGTCCCGTGGTGCCTGCTCGCCCTACTTCTCGGCGGGCTTCTCGCCCGACTTCTCGGCGGGCTTGGCGACCGGCTTGCGCAGCGCGATGTTCAGCTCCCGCAGCCGCGCCTCCTCGAGCTCCGTCGGCGCGCCCATCATCAGGTCCTGGGCGTTGCCGTTGAGCGGGAAGGCGATCGTCTCGCGGATGTTCGGCTCGTCCGCAAGCAGCATCACGATGCGGTCGACGCCCGGGGCGATACCGCCGTGCGGCGGGGCGCCGAACTGGAACGCGCGCAGCATGCCGGAGAACTCGCGCTCGACGGTCTCCCTGGAGTAGCCGGCGATCTCGAACGCCTTGAACATGACCTCGGGCTCGTGGTTACGGATCGCACCGGAGGACAGCTCGACGCCGTTGCAGACGATGTCGTACTGCCAGCCCAGAATGTCCAGCGGGTCCTGCGTCTCGAGGGCCTCGAGGCCGCCCTGCGGCATGGAGAACGGGTTGTGCGAGAAGTCGATCTTGCCGGTCTCCTCGTCCTTCTCGTACATCGGGAAGTCGACGATCCAGGCGAACCGGAACACGCCCTCCTCGAAGTGGCCTGCGCGCTTCGCGGCCTCGACGCGGACCGCGCCCATGATCTTGGAGACCTCGTCGAAGTCGCCTGCACCGAAGAAGACCGCGTGGCCGGGCGCGAGCGAGAGACGCTCGGTGAGGACCTTGACGTTCTCCTCTGTCAGGAACTTGGCGATCGGGCCGCTCAGCGAGCCGTCCTCGCCGACACGCACCCAGGCCAGGCCCTTCGCCCCGTGCTCGACGGCGAACTCACCGAGCCCGTCGAAGAACTTGCGCGACTGGCCGGCGGTGTCCGGCACCGGCAGTGCGCGGACGTGCTTGCCGGCGAAGGCCTTGAACTCCGAGCCCTCGAAGACGTCCGAGATGTCGACCAGCTCGAGCCGGGCCCGCAGGTCCGGCTTGTCGTTGCCGTACTTGAGCATCGACTCGCGGAACGGGATGCGCGGGAAGGGCGAGGTGACGTGGCGGCCGCCTCCGAACTCCTCGAAGAGCTCGGTCATCAGCTTCTCGATCGGCTGGAAGACGTCCTCCTGCTCGACGAAGCTCATCTCGACGTCGAGCTGGTAGAACTCGCCCGGCGAGCGGTCGGCGCGGGCGTCCTCGTCGCGGAAGCAGGGCGCGATCTGGAAGTAGCAGTCGAAGCCGGAGATCATCAGCAGCTGCTTGAACTGCTGCGGGGCCTGCGGCAGTGCGTAGAACTTGCCGGGGTTCAGCCGGGACGGCACCACGAAGTCGCGCGCGCCCTCGGGGGAGGTCGCGGTCAGGATGGGGGTGGCCATCTCGTTGAAGCCGAGCGCGGTCATCTTGTGCCGGATGGCGGAGATGACGGCGGTGCGCAGCATGATGTTGCGGTGCATGCGCTCGCGGCGCAGGTCGAGGAACCGGTACTCCAGGCGGCGCTCCTCGCCCACCCCGTCGTCGGTGTTGATCTGGAACGGCAGCTGCTGGGACGCCCCGAGCACCTCGACCGCGGAGACCTCGACTTCGATCTCGCCGGTGGCCAGATCGGGGTTGATGTTCTCCGCGCCGCGCGAGACGACCTGGCCGTCGACGCGGACGACCGACTCCTTGTTGACCTTGTCGAGGGCCTCGTAGGCGGCGGTGCCGGGGCGGGCGACGAGCTGCGTGATGCCGTAGTGATCGCGCAGATCGATGAAGAGGATGCCACCCAGGTCTCGGCGATTGTGCAGCCAGCCGCTCAGCCGGACGTCGGTACCGACGTCAGAGGCGCGGAGCTCGCCGCAGGTGTGGGACCTGTACCGATGCATCGTCGTTCATCCAGTCTTGGGGATTCGGGTGTGGGCCGGGCCCGTCAAGGTTACCGCCCGGCACCACGTCCCCTCTTTGGCATATACGCGACACCGCTCCGGCGGGTCTTGCACGAGAAGGATCGCCGACCGGGCGGATGGCGTCGTCGGGGTGCCCGGTGCTGACGGAGGTGCTCGCCGACTCGTGGGGCGCCCACTCGTCGGACCTGGATCCGCAGGGCGTGGATCCACGGGGCGAGGACAGGCCGATCCGGTTCGAGCTCTACGAGCCGCCCGCGGAGGGGCCGGGGCGGGACGCTCCGGGAGCCCCACGGCTCTCCTCGGAGCCGTAACGCTCCCGCAGCTCGCCGAACACCCCGAACGCGGCCGCCGTGACCGGCACGGCGAGCAGCATCCCGAGGATCCCGGCGACCGACGCCCCGGCCGTGATCGCCAGCATCACCACGGCGGGATGCATCTGGACCGTGCGGCTCTGGATCATCGGCTGCAGCACATGCCCCTCCAGTACCTGCACGGCCATGACCACGCCCAGCGCCCACAGGGCGATCACCCAGCCCCGCTCGGCGAAGGCGACAAGGATGGCGACCGCGCCGGAGAGGAACGCGCCGAGGTACGGGATGTACGCACCGACGAAGACCAGCGCTCCCAGACCGACCGCGCCGGGCACCCGCAGGATCAGCAGTCCGACCGTGATGCACACGGCGTCGATGAGCGCGATGAACGTCGTCCCGCGCATGAAGCCCTCGACTGCCTCGAAGGCCCGCCGGCCCATGGCCACCAGGACGTCCCCGGTACTGCTCGGCGCGAGCGAGCGCAGCGCGCCGGCGGCCCGGTGCGAGTCCCGCAGGAAGAAGAAGATCAGCAGCAGCGCCAGCACGGCGGTGGCGATCATCTGCCCCACCACGCTCAGCCCCGTGATCACTCCGGAAGCCGCGGTGGAGCCGAACTTCTCGAGCAGGTTCTTCGAGTTCTCGGCGAGGTCCTCCAGCGAGGTCCCGGCGGCCCCGAAATGGTCGGTGATGGCCTGGGCGGCCTGCCGCAGGGCGGCGATGATCTCATCGCCGGTCCCGATCAGCGCGGCGACGACGATGTACGTCGCCCCGCCGACGACCGCGAGCACGGCACAGCAGGTCAGCGCGGCGGCCAGTGAGCGTTGCACCTTCATCTTCAGCAGCCGCCGGTACATCGGTCCGAGCAGCGCGGTCCCGAGCAGCGCGAGCAGTACGGGCGTCACCACGCTCTCGAAGGTGATGATCAGCCAGACTCCGACCGCCATCACCCCGGCGACGAGCAGCGTCAGTGCACACCACGCGCCCACGCGCCGTGCGGCATCGGGGAGGGGCGGCTTCGAGGTCTGCACGCTCCTACGTGATCACGCTGCGGCCGCCGTGTCCCGCCGGGACCCTCAGTCGGGTGACGCCCCGTCAGAATCGGAGCTCCGGATCCCCGCGCGGGGCGGCCCTGATGGTCCGGGCCGCCCCCGCGAGGTCAGGCGCGGGTGACCGGGACCGCCCCGAGCCGGCCGGCCTGGAAGTCCTCGAAGGCCTGCTTCAGCTCGGCGTGACTGTTCATCACGAACGGGCCGTAGTGCGCCATCGGCTCGCGGATCGGCCGGCCTCCGAGCAGGACGATCTCGAGATCGCCGGTGTGCGAGCCGTTCTGGGTGTCGTCCGCCCACACCGTCAGCGCACCGCCGTTGCCGAACACCGCGGTCTGGCCCATGTGGACGGGCCGCCGCTCCTGGCCGACCGCGCCGCGCCCGGCCAGGACGTACGCCAGGCCGTTGAAGTCCTCGCGCCACGGCAGCTCGATCTGCGCTCCCGGCCGCAGCGTCGCGTGGATCATCGTGATCGGGGTGTGGGTGATGCCGGGCCCCTCGTGCCCGTCCAGCTCACCGGCGATGACCCGCAGCAGCGCACCGCCGTCCGGTGAGGTCAGCAGCTGGACCTGGCCACCGCGGATGTCCTGGTAGCGGGGGTCCATCATCTTGTCCGTGGCCGGGAGGTTCACCCACAGCTGGAGCCCGTGGAAGAGCCCGCCCGACACGACGAGGTCCTCCGGCGGCGCCTCGATGTGCAGCAGACCGGAGCCGGCCGTCATCCACTGGGTGTCGCCGTTCTGGATGGTCCCGCCGCCGCCGTTGCTGTCCTGGTGCACGAACGTTCCGTCGATCAGGTACGTGACGGTCTCGAAGCCACGGTGCGGGTGCCAGGGCGTGCCCTTGGGCTCGCCCGGCGCGTAGTCCACCTCGCCCATCTGATCCATCATGATGAACGGGTCGAGGTACTGGTAGTTGATCCCCGCGAACGCGCGCCGCACGGGGAAGCCCTCCCCCTCGAAGCCGCTGGGCGCCGTGGTGACGGCGAGCACGGGCCGCGGGACCGCATCGGCGGGCGCGGTGACGCGCGGCAGGGTGAGCGGGTTCTCGACAGTCACTGCGGGCATGACAGGACCTCCTTGTGCGGCCAATTTTAGTTGAAGAATGAACTTCTAACCATCGGAACACAGAAACGCCCGAGAGGTATTCCTCCCGGGCGCGCATCCCTCGACACCGGCCGCCCGGTGTGACGCACGGCGCCTCTAGCCGTACATCCGCCGCATCGCGAAGTCGACCATCTGCTCCACGGCCTTCGCGTCGAAGACCATTCGGTGGTCACCCTCCATGTCGAGGACGAAGCCGTACCCCGTCGGCAGCAGGTCGATCACCTCGGACCCGGTGATCACGAAGTACTTCGACTCCTTGCCCGCGTATCTGCGCAGCTCCTTGAGCGTGGTGAACATCGGGATGACCGGCTGCTGGGTGTTGTGCAGGGCCAGGAACCCCGGGTTGTCGCCGCGCGGGCAGTAGACCTTCGAGGTCGCGAAGATCTGCTGGAAGTCCTCCGCGGACAGCGACCCGGTCGTGAAGGCCCGCACCGCATCGGCCAGGGACGGCGGCGACGGCTCGGGGTACAGCGGCTGCTCCCCGTAGGAGGGCTGCTGGGGCACGTACTGCTGCTGTTGAGCGCCCGGGGTCTGGTCATAGCCGTACATGCCCGCAAGAGTAACCAGTGAACGTCCGCGCCGACTGCCGGAGCCGGTGTATTGCGCGTATTCCGCCAGACTCCGGGCGCCCGGCCGGGCGGTAGCGAGGCGTGTCACAGATGTCCCGATAGGGGTTGCGTCTTATTACCGACGGGTAGCATCATCGTAGCTACTAACCGGTACGTGGGTAAGAAATCCTCCTCCCGATCCTTAACGGAGCCGTCGCCATGGGGCACTACAAGTCGAATCTCCGCGACATCGAGTTCAACCTCTTCGAGGTCCTCGGGCGCGACAAGCTGTACGGCACCGGCCCGTTCGCGGAGATGGATGTCGACACCGCCAAGTCGATCCTCGAAGAGATCGCCCGTCTCGCCGAGAACGAGCTGGCCGAGTCCTTCGCGGACGCCGACCGCAACCCGCCGGTGTTCGACCCGGCCACCAACACCGCGCCCGTCCCGGAGAGCTTCAAGAAGAGCTACAAGGCCTTCATGGACTCCGAGTACTGGCGTCTGGGCCTGCCCGAGGAGATCGGCGGCACCACCTCGCCGCGCTCCCTGATCTGGTCCTACGCGGAGCTGCTGCTCGGCTCGAACCCGGCCGTCTGGATGTACTCCTCCGGCCCGGCGTTCGCCGGCATCCTCTTCGCAGAGGGCAACGAGGTGCAGAAGAAGATCGCCGAGATCGCGGTCGAGAAGCGCTGGGGCTCCACCATGGTCCTCACCGAGCCGGACGCCGGCTCGGACGTCGGCGCCGGCCGCACCAAGGCCGTGCAGCAGGAGGACGGCTCCTGGCACATCGAGGGCGTGAAGCGCTTCATCACCTCCGGTGAGCACGACATGGAGGAGAACATCCTTCACTACGTGCTGGCCCGCCCCGAGGGCCACGGCCCCGGCACCAAGGGTCTGTCGCTCTTCCTCGTCCCGAAGTTCCACTTCGACTGGGAGACCGGCGAGCTGGGCGAGCGCAACGGCGTGTACGCCACGAACGTCGAGCACAAGATGGGCCTCAAGGCCTCCAACACCTGCGAGATGACGTTCGGCGACCAGCACCCCGCCAAGGGCTGGCTGATCGGTGACAAGCACGACGGCATCCGCCAGATGTTCATGATCATCGAGTTCGCCCGGATGATGGTCGGCACGAAGGCCATCGCCACCCTCTCCACGGGCTACCTGAACGCGCTGGAGTACGCCAAGGAGCGCGTCCAGGGCCAGGACCTGGTGAACTTCGCGGACAAGACCGCGCCCAAGGTGACCATCACCCACCACCCGGACGTGCGCCGTTCGCTGATGACGCAGAAGGCGTACGCCGAGGGCATGCGCGCCCTGGTGCTGTACACCGCCTCCGTCCAGGACGAGATCGCCGTCAAGGAGACCGCCGGCGAGGACGCCGCGTCCCTCGTCGCGCTCAACGACCTGCTGCTGCCGATCGTGAAGGGCTATGGCTCCGAGCGGTCGTACGAGCAGCTGGCCCAGTCGCTGCAGACCTTCGGCGGCTCCGGCTACCTGCAGGAGTACCCGGTCGAGCAGTACATCCGGGACGCCAAGATCGACACCCTCTACGAGGGCACCACCGCCATCCAGGGCCAGGACTACTTCTTCCGGAAGATCGTCCGCGACCAGGGCCAGGCGCTGAACACCCTCTCCGAGGAGATCAAGAAGTTCCTGGCCGTCGGCACTGGCGGCGACGAGCTGGCCCCGGCCCGCGACGCGCTCGCCAAGGCCGCCGTCGACCTGGAGGCGATCGTCGGCACGATGACGAACGACCTCATCGCCACCGGCGAGGACGTCAAGAACATCTACAAGGTCGGCCTCAACACCACCCGCCTGCTGATGGCCTCCGGTGACGTGGTCGTCGCCTACCTGCTGCTGCGCGGTGCGGCCGTCGCAGTGGAGAAGCTCGAGACGGCCTCCGCCAAGGACGTGCCGTTCTACCAGGGCAAGGTCGCGGCCGCGAAGTTCTTCGCCGCCAACGTCCTTCCCGGGGTCTCCGTCGAGCGCGCGCTCGCCGAGACCGTCGACGGCTCCCTGATGGACCTGGACGAGGCCGCTTTCTAGCCAACCCCTCCCGTCCGTGAGGCGGCCCGCTCTCCTTCGGAGGGCGGGCCGCCTCTATGATCGGCCGGTCCGAAAGGGGGCTACGAGATGGCTCAGCGAACCTGTACGAGACAGCGGCCGGCCGCGGCCGCCACCGCGGCACTCGCGGCGGCGGCGCTGCTCACGGGCTGCGTCGGCTCGGACGGTGGCGGCGGCGAGAAGAGCGCCGGCTCCATCGAGGAGGCGGTCGCGGGCTCCGCGAGGCCCCTCACCGAGCAGCAGGCCAGGTCCGTCCTCCCCGACGCGGCAGCGATGCCCGGCCGGCGGGCCCGCGTCCGGCCGGTGGTCGAGCGCATGGACGGCGAGTCCGGGAAGTCCATCTGCCCCGAGACCCACAGGAAGGGCTGCGACGGCGGCCGGTTCCACGGCGTCGCGACCTTTGTCGAGCCCTCCACGAACACCCAGCTCGACTTCTGGCTGATCGCGTACCGGGACGAGAGGTCCGCCGAGAACGCCTACGACACCCTCTGGGACTGGTTCGGCCGCGGCGTCGGCATACAGCCGGAGAGGGTGAGCATCGGCGCCGTCGGCCAGGAGCGCACAGCTCGGCGCGGCGTACCGGGCACCGAGGGCAGTCCCACCGCCGTCGCGCAGATCAGGGTCGGCGCCACCGTGCTGTGGTTGAGCACCGCGAACTCCGGCCCGAGCGGCACCGGCACCGCGGGCGGCCGCGCCGCGAAGAGCACGACAGCCGCCGCCGACGAGCGCCTCAAGGCACTCGCCGGTCTGTTCGCCGGGCGCGCGCAGCAGGCGGAGCGGGGCGAGACGCCCTCGGCGCGCCTCGGCGGATGACCCGGGACGGCCCGGGACAACCGGAAACGGGCAGGCCGGGACATCCGGAAACAGCGCGGGGCGGCCCAGGGCGGGTCCGTGGGGGAGCGGGCCGGCGCACTGCCGACCCCGTGACACGCAGAACGACAATCAGGCCACCTACCCCCCTCGTTAAGGTGAACCCATGAGCAGCAGCACGCCCTCCCGCTTCGACCGCGGCCACACAGACGACCTCATGTCCTTCCTCATGGCCGCCCCCTCGCCGTACCACGCGGTGGCCGCTGCCGCCCAGCGGCTGGAGAAGGCAGGCTTCCGGCAGGTCCTGGAGACCGACGCCTGGGACGGGACGACCGGCGGCAGGTACGTGCTGCGAGGCGGGGCGATCATCGCGTGGTACGTACCTCAGGGCGCCTCCGCGCACACTCCGTTCCGGATCGCCGGGGCGCACACCGACTCCCCCAACCTGCGCGTGAAGCCGCTGCCGGACACCGGCTCGTACGGCTGGCGGCAGATCGCCGTCGAGGTGTACGGCGGCACCCTGCTCAACACCTGGCTGGACCGCGACCTGGGCCTCGCCGGCCGGCTCACCCTGCGCGACGGCAGCCACCGCCTGGTCAACATCGACCGGCCGCTGCTGCGCGTACCGCAGCTCGCCGTCCACCTCGACCGCTCGGTCAACACCGACGGTCTCAAGCTGGACCGGCAACGGCACATGCAGCCCATCTGGGGCCTCGGCGACGCCGAGGAGGGTGACCTCATCCGGTTCCTGGAGCAGGAGTGCGGCCTCGACGAGGGCGAGGTCACCGGCTGGGACCTGATGCCCCACTCCATCGAGCCGCCCGCCTACCTCGGCCGCGACCGCGAACTGCTCGCCGGGCCCCGGATGGACAACCTGGTCTCCGTGCACGCCGCGACGGCGGCGCTCACGGCGGTCGCCGCCTCGGCCGAGCTCCCGTACATCCCGGTGCTCGCCGCCTTCGACCACGAGGAGAACGGCTCCCAGTCCGACACCGGCGCGGACGGGCCGCTGCTCGGATCGGTCCTGGAACGCTCGGTGTTCGCCCGCGGCGGCAGCCTCGAGGACCGGGCGCGCGCCCTCGCGGGCACGATCTGCCTGTCCTCCGACACCGGCCATGCCGTGCACCCCAACTACGGCGAACGGCACGACCCCACGCACCACCCCCGCGCCAACGGCGGTCCGATCCTCAAGGTCAACGTCAACCAGCGGTACGCCACCGACGGCAGCGGCCGCGCCGTGTTCGCGGCGGCGTGCGAACGCGCCGGAGTGCCGTGGCAGACGTTCGTGTCCAACAACGCGATGCCGTGCGGCACCACCATCGGCCCGATCACCGCGGCCCGGCACGGTATCCGGACCGTCGACATCGGTGTGGCGATCCTGTCGATGCACAGCGCGCGCGAGCTGTGCGGCGCCGACGACCCGTATCTGCTGGCCAACGCGCTGACGGCGTTCCTGGCCGGCTGAACTCCCTTTCCGGCAGCCCCGATCGGGACGCCGGCGAAACATCCGGGAAAGGCGCCGCCGGGCACGGTGGTGCCCATGGTTCTGCTCGGTCACACATTCATCGGCGTACAGCACCGGGGCCTGTCGCGCCGCGCCCTGTCCCTGGTGCTCCTCCCGGCGGGCGCCCTGCTCGTCGCCGGCACCTGGTTCCTTGTCCAGCGGTACAACGAACGCCCGCCCTGGGCGCAGGACGTCGCCTACGAGGCGGGTTTCATCCAGGGCTCACGCACCCGGCACGCCGACCCCACCGGCCGGCAGGCGAAGGACCTGCTGGCCGGCGGGTGCGAGCGGCTCGAGGCCACCGGGCTCGCCGGGCTGAAGGCCTCGTACGACCCCGGGCTGTGGGTGGCCGGCTGCCGGGACGGCGCGGTGGGACGCCCGCCTGTGAAGCAGGGCCTGTTCCACTAGGTCCACCGGGGCCCGTGGGTCCCCCCGGGGCCCGGCGCTGGTTCCACGGGCCCCGCCGCGCCGGTCTAACCCTCGTCCATCCCCGCCAGTACGAGCGGCAGCCGGGACGCGCCCCCGGGGGTCACGCGCACCGGAACGCCCCAGTCCTGCTGATGGACATGGCAGGCCGGGTACTCGTTCGCGGGGTCGTCGTCGCACGACGCGGCCATCGCCGAGACATGCAGCACACCCTCGCCGACCATGGGGTCGATCTCCAGCTCGCGGCTCAGGTCGGTGCCCGCGCCGTCCCCGCCGCGCAGCAGCTCGGGAGGCGTGGAGGAGACCAGCAGCCGGGTGGACGGCCCGTAGCGGGTGTCCAGTTTCTGCCCGGCGGGCGCCTGGAAGACCACGTCGAGCCGGAGCGTGCCCGGGGCGACATCGGTGGCGGCGCGCCGGGTGCGGTGGGCGACGGCCTCGACGCGCACCGCCTCCTCGGGAAGCCGCAGCCGGGTCAGCCGGTGCCTCGCCGACTCGACGACCACGATGTCGTCGCCGGCCAGCACGGCACCGCTGGGCTCCCGTACATCCGTTGCCAGTGTGGTCACCTCACCGCTCGCGGGGTCGAAGCGGCGCAGCGCGTGGTTGTAGGTGTCGCTGACCGCCACCGACCCGTCGGGCAGGGCGGTGACGCCCAACGGGTGCTGGAGCAGCGCCTGCCCTGCCTCGCCGTCCCGGTGCCCGAAGTCGAACAGTCCGGTGCCGACGGCCGTGTGCACCACGAGGTCGCGGTCGATCCAGCGCACCGCGGAGGTCTCGGAGTCGGCGATCCACAGCCGCTCCTCGGTCGCGGCGAGCCCGGACGGCTGCGCGAACCATGCCTCGGCGGCGGGCCCGTCGACCAGCCCTTCGTTGGTGGTACCGGCGGCCGCCCGAACCGTGCCTTCGGCCGGGTCGTACGTCCAGAGCTGATGCACCCCGGCCATCGCGATCCACAGCTTGCCGCCCCACCAGGCCACGTCCCACGGCGAGGACAGCGAGACCTCCAGCGCGGGCCCGGAGTCCGGCGATCCCTGCCACCACTGCTTCCCGGTACCGGCCAGCAGCTCGATCACGCCGGTCCCGGGGTCGTAGGCGCGAATGGCGTGATTGACCGTGTCGGCCACGGCGACCCGCCCGTCGGGCAGCAGCGCGAGCCCCTGCGGCTCGTTGAACTCGCCGTCCCCGATCCGCCGCACCACGCTCTCCCCGTCCGCCGCCAGCTCGACGAGCTGATGCCGGGTGGAGTCGGAGACGAGGAAGTTCCCGGAGGGCAGCAGCACTGCCTTCCCGGGGAAGCGCAGATCGGTGGCGACAGGCTCGGGCGGGACGTACGGCCCGTCGCCGCGCCGCAGGGTCCCCTTGTCCGTGTGCTCGGCCTCGAGCTCCTCCACGAGCTTCGCGATGGCGTGCGCATGCCCCTCGCCCGCGTGCTGGGCGACGACATAACCCTCGGGGTCGATGACCACCAGCGTGGGCCAGGCCCGTACGGCGTACTGCTTCCAGGTGGCGAGCTCGGGGTCGTCGAGCACGGGGTGGTGCACCTGGTACCGCTCGACAGCGTCGACGACGGCCCGGTGGTCGGCCTCGTGCACGAACTTGGGCGAGTGGACCCCGATGATCACGACGGTGTCGCGATGCTTCTCCTCGAGCTCGCGCAGCTCGTCGAGTACATGCAGACAGTTCACGCAGCAGAACGTCCAGAAATCGAGGATCACTGTGCGACCTCGAAAATCGGCAAGCGTCAGATCCTTGCCACCGGTGTTGATCCAGCCGCCCCTGCCGATCAACTCGGGGGCTCGGACACGGGCACGTCGGCGGGGCGCGGGCGCATCGTTCATGGGTTCAAGGGTGCCATCCCCCTCGGACGCACTCGCGGGCAGGAAGCCCCCGCCCGTACGCCGCGACGGCAGGAGCGGCTCCGCCCGGGGCGCGGTCGGCCGGAGTGGGGTCAGCGGGTGGCGTAGCCGGCGAGTGCGGGTTCGAGCTGGTCGAAGACGTGGGCGGCTTCGGCGGTGAGGGTGGCGGCGATGTGATCGTTGTCGTGGCCGGCGAGGGTGAGTTCCTGGATGCGGTTGAACAGGAGGCGGTGGGCGGCGCCGAGTTGGGCGGCGGCGGCGCGGGGGGTGATGTCGTCGGGGGCGGCGTCGGTGGCCGAGGCGAGAGCGTCGGCGAGTGCCTGTTCGCGCTGGTCGTGGAGGTCGCGCAGGCGGGCGGTGAGGGTGGGGCTGTCGGCGATCATGCGGGAGAAGTCCGGTCCGGCGAAGCCCGCCACCGGGTCGCGGGCTTCGAGCGCGGCGTCGAAGGCGCGGCGCAGGGCGGTGAGGGCGGATTCCCCGTCGGCGCGCTCCGCGACGGTGCCGGCGAGGCTGTTGGTGAATGCCTCGTGGTGGTCGAGGGCGAGGTCCTCCTTGCGGGCGAAGTAGTTGGTGACCGTCTTCTTGGCGACCCGGGCGGCGGTGGCGATCTCGGCGATGGTCGTCGCCTCGAATCCCTGCTCCATGAACAGGCGGGTGGCGTGGTCGGAGATCAGCTGCCGGGTTTCCAGCTTCTTGGCCTCGCGGAGGCCCGTGGGTTCGACGCTCATGAGGGCAACTTTACCATCGAAGTAAGTTTTTGCTTGACGAAGCAGTGCCACCTATGTAAATTTATATCCGTCGTAAGTTTTCCTTCCGGGAGAGGACCCCGCATGCGCCGCGCCACCCTTGCCACCACCGCCGACATGACCGCCTCCGTCGCCGCGTTCCTCGCCGGCCGGCGCGGCGGTACGGCGGGCCCGGCCCGCACACCCGCCCGTTCCCGCACGGACATGGCGCCGGCCGCCCGCGCGATCAAGCCGACCCGCGTCAACGCCCGTGCACGCCGCACCCCCTGAGCCCGCCGCACAACCCGTTCCACCCGCATGGCCCGTTCCACCCGCACGACCAGCCACACACCGCCGTCACAGAGGGAGTTCCTCATCAACATCACCGCCTCCACCGTGTCCCTGACCGTCGACGACGTCGCCGCCTCCAGGGACTTCTTCACCACCCACTTCGGCTACCGCCAGGTCATGGCCGCGGACGGCTTCGCCTCCCTCGCCCGCGAAGACGCCGCTGTCGACCTCGTACTGCTCCGGCGCGGCACCGAGGTCCTGCCCCCGGAGCAGCGCGATCAGCACGCCGCCGGCCTGATCGTGGCGTTCACCGTCACCGGCATCGCCGACCACGAGGAGCGCCTGCGGCAGGCCGGGGCGCCCATCACGATGCCGCTGCGCGAGGAGCCGTGGGGTGAGCGGCTGTTCCAGGTCACCGACCCCAACGGCGTCGTCGTCCAGCTCGTCGAGTGGACGGCCCCCGTCGGCGCCTGACCCGGCGGCATCGCGCACACAGGTCCTGCGACCGGAGCCGGCGCAGACCCGAAGCAGGCGAGGCGGAGCGTCCCGTACCGTGATGCCGCCGCCGACCGCGGCCGGTTCGTCACCGGCGCGTCCGGCGGGCCAGGCCTCGCCGGCCCGCCCACGAGGCCTACGCTCCGCTGCACTCCGCCCTCGTCGAGATGCGGCAGGACGCGAAGGACGCCGATCCGGCCGAGGCGCCGCTCGCACGGGTCAACAGTGACGAGCCGCCCCTGCGGCTGATCCTCGGCGGCGCGATGTACTCCGTCGCCCAGGACAGCGCCGACCGGCGCAAGGAGGTACGGGCGAGCCGGGAAGGGGTCAGCCGCCCGCCGGGTGAGCCCCGGCCGCGACCGCCGGGCGGGCCGCGCGCAGCCGCTCCGGGAGTGGACTCAGGGGCGAGCCGTCATGACCCGGAGCGCACGTCGGGGGCGGGCAGGCCCAGGCGGCGGTCCTTCAGCGCCGGGAACTGCTCGCGGGTCGCCCTCACCTTCGCCGGGTCCAGGTCCACCGTCAGCACCTCCTCGTCCGGGCCCGCCTCGGCCAGGACCTCGCCCCAGGGGTCGACGACGATGCTGTGGCCGGCCTGTTCGACATCCGCGTGGGTGCCGGCAGTGCCGCAGGCCAGGACATAGGCCTGGTTCTCGACGGCGCGGGCGCGGGCCAGCAGGGTCCAGTGCTCACGGCGGCGGGCGGGCCAGCCTGCGGGGATGACGAGTGCTTCGGCGCCCGCGTCCACCAGACCCCGGAACAGCTCCGGGAAGCGCAGGTCGTAGCAGGTGGCGAGGCCGAGGGTGAGGCCGGGCAGCGGGACGGTCACCAGTTCCTCACCGGCGCCCATCATCACGGCCTCGCCCTTGTCGAAGCCGAAGCGGTGGATCTTGCGGTAGGTGCGGACGAGTTCCCCGGCGGGGGAGATGACGAGGGCGGTGTTGTAGAGGGTGCCGTCGCCGGCCCGTTCGACGACGGAGCCGGCGTGCAGCCAGACCCCGGCGTCGCTCGCGGCCTTCGCCATCGCTTCGTAGGTGGGCCCTGCCGGCTCTTCCGCCTCCTCGGCGAACTGCTGGTAGGCAAACGCTCCGACGGGCCACAGCTCGGGCAGGATCACCAGTTCGACGCCCTGCTGCGCCCGCACCAGGGCGGCCGCACGCCGTCTCCGCGAATTGACCGATTCGTCCGGGTCTACTGCGATCTGGATGAGTGAGGCGCGCACACTACCACCGTCCTGGCATTCGAGCCGTCAACACGGGCCTACGATCGTCACACGAAAGCACTGCCGGGGTGCCTTCGGGCAGCGTACTGTGCACATCCGGGGGCCACCCCCGGACCCCCACAGCGGCGCTGCCAAGCCAGGTGCCCACCACCGTCCAGTTATGCCCGCGTACGACCGCCGAGGGGTCCCGTGACCGTCCATCCCAGCCTCCAGACCTATGTCGACGCCTGGACCCACGCTCTGGAGTCGATAGCCGAGTTGGTGCAGCCACTCGTCGAGGGTGAGTGGAACCGAGCCACACCGTGCCCGGCCTGGTCGGTGCGCGACATCGTGTCGCACGTCATCGGCATGGAGTGCGAGATGCTCGGCGACCCGCGGCCCATTCACACGCTGCCCCGCGATCTCTACCACGTGCGGAGCGAGTTCGCGCGGTACATGGAGATGCAGGTCGATGTGCGCCGCCATCACACGGCCCCCGAGATGACGTCCGAGCTCGAGTACACGATGATCCGCCGGGCCCGTCAGCTGCGCAACGAGAGCCGCGGCCCCGACGCCAGGGTGCGTGCCCCCCTCGGTGCCGAGCAGACCCTTGAACTCGCCATGCGGATGCGCGCGTTCGACACCTGGGTGCACGAGCAGGATCTGCGCACGGCGCTGGGCAGCCCCGGCGGACTCGACTCCCCCGGCGCGTACATCACCCGGGACTGCCTTCTGGAGGCCCTGCCGAAGGTCGTGGCCAAGAACGCGGGCGCGCCCGCGAGTTCGGCCGTCGTGTTCGATGTGCACGGGCCGCTGGAGTTCCTGCGGACCGTGCGGGTGGACGCCGAGGGGCGCGGCACGATCGACGGCGCTCCCTCGCTCGGCCCGCTGGTGACCCTCAGCCTCGACTGGGAGACGTTCTTCCGGCTGGCGTGCGGGCGCGTACGGGCGGCCGCGGTGGCGGACCGGATCAAGGTGGACGGTGACCAGGACCTGGCGGCGGCGATCCTGCGAGAGATCGCGGTGACGCCGTAGGTCCGTCGTCGTGGCTCCGTCGCGGCTCCGCCTCGCAGCTCGGCCGGGACCAGGCCCGTCGCCCCGCCATGGGTACGCCGTGGACCCGTCCGGACCCGTCACAGGTCCTTCGTGGGGGTCGGCGGCCCGGGCGCCGCGCCCGCCCCTCACACCGGGACGTGCACCGCCTCCACCCGGCTCGCCACCAGACGCTCGCGCTCCCGTCGCACGACGCGCGCCCGCAGCCGCAGGATCTGCGAGATCCCGACGGCCTGCAGCAGGAACACCGACGAGAACGCGACCGGGTAGCTGTCCCCGGTGGCGTCCAGCAGCACGCCCACCGCGAGCAACGTGGTCATCGAGGCGACGAAACCACCCATGTTGACGATCCCGGACGCCGTGCCCTGACGCCCGGGCGGATTGGCCGGGCGGGCGAAGTCGAAGCCGATCATCGATGCCGGTCCGCATGTCCCGAGCACCGCGCACAGGGTGATCAGGAGCCACATCGGGGCCTGTTCGCCGGGGTAGGCAAGCGTGGATCCCCACAGCAGTGCCGTCGCGGCGACCGTCCCCAGCGCGAGCGGGGCGCGGGCCGCGTGGTGACGGGCGATGACCTGCCCGTACACCAGGCCGACCACCATGTTGGAGCCGACCACCAGGGTCAGCAGCAGGCCGGCGGTCTCCCGCGACAGCCCCTGGGCCTCGACGAGGAACGGCATGCCCCACAACAGCAGGAACACCATGGCGGGGAACTGGGTCGTGAAGTGCACCCACATGCCGAGCCTGGTGCCCGGCTCCCGCCAGGACTCGGCGATCTGCTTGCGCACGAAGGCGGAACCCGCGTGTTGCGCGGGCGGGGGCTCGTGGCCCTCGGGGTGGTCCTTGAGGAACAGCGCGAGCGGTACGAGGACGGCCAGACCGGCCGCCGCGCTGCCCGCGAAGGTGGCGGTCCAGCCCAGGCCGTGCAGCATCCGGGCGATGACGACGGTGGAGACGAGATTGCCGGCCATGCCGAACAATGCGGCGACCTGCGCGATGAGCGGGCCGCGGCGGGCGGGGAACCAGCGGGAGCCGAGCCGCAGCACACTGATGAACGTCATCGCGTCACCGCAGCCGAGCAGCGCGCGTGAGGCGAGCGCCATGCCGTACGAGGGCGAGAGCGCGAAGCCCAGCTGGCCGGCCGTGAACAGCACCACCCCGATGGTGAGTACCTTCTTGGTGCCCAGGCGGTCGACCATCAGGCCGACGGGTATCTGCATGCCCGCGTACACGAGCAACTGGAGTATGGAGAAGGTGGACAGGGCGGAGGCGTTGACGTCGAAGCGGTCGGCGGCGTCGAGGCCGGCAACGCCGAGCGACGTACGGAAGATGACGGCGACGAAGTACACGCCGACGCCGATGCCCCACATCGCGGCGGCGCGGCGGCCGCCGGGTGGATCACCGGGCAGTGAGACGTCCGAGGCGGCGCCGCTCACCGTGCCTCACCCCGGACCAGCACCTTGACCCAGCTCAGATGACGGTGCACACAGGCGGCCGCGCCCTCGGCGTCGCCCGCTCTGATCCGGTCCAGGATCTCGGCGTGCTCGGTGATGTTCTTGGCGACGCGGTCGGGCTGGGACTGCATCACGGCGACGCCCATCCGCAGCTGACGGTCGCGCAGCTGGTCGTAGAGCCTGGAGAGGATCTCGTTGCCGGCGTGTCTGACGATCTCGGCGTGGAAGCAGCGGTCGGTGACGGCGACGGCGGCCAGGTCCCCCTCGACGGCACGCTGCTTCTGCTCCTCGAGCAGCTCCTCGAGCCGGGTGAGCAGCGCGGCGGAGGCGGGTACGGCCTTGCGTACGGCGAACTCCTCGACCAGCAGGCGGGTCTCGACGACATCCGCGATCTCCTGGGCGGAGACGGCGAGTACGAGGGCCCCCTTCTTGGGGTAGAGCTTGATCAGCCCCTCGACCTCGAGCTTGAGCAGTGCCTCCCGCACGGGAGTGCGGGACACGCCCACGGCTTCGGCGAGTTCACCTTCGGTGAGGAGAGTGCCGCCCTGGTAACGCCGGTCGAGTACGGCCTGCTTGATGTGCATGTAGACACGGTCGGCGGCGGGAGGTTGCTTCAGGGGCGCGGCAGGCATGCACACAGCTTAGATACAACAGGGGTACATCAGACAGTCTCGTCCGTATCGCGAAACCCGTACATCCATCCGGCCCCTTCATGAGTCTTTTCAGCGAGCGGCACCCTTATGTGGCCGCACACCAGGGGCAATTCAGAAAATTCAGGCGCATTCGGAGCGTATAACTTGAAAACAGGCATCAAGGGCATGCGTCGCGCTGTCACCGTGACCCTCACCGCGGGCGCGGTCCTCGCGGGCGGCGCGTTCGCCGGCCAGGCACAGGCAGCCACACTGCCCACGCCCACGATCGTCGCCAAGGGCGGCTTCGTGATGAACAACGGCACGGGGACGACCCTCTTCACCAAGGCCGCCGACACCCGCCGCTCCACCGGCTCCACCACCAAGATCATGACGGCGAAGGTGGTGCTGTCGCAGCCGAACCTCAACCTGGACACCAAGGTCACCATCCAGAAGGCCTACAGCGACTACATCGTCGCCAAGAACGCCTCTCACGCGCGTCTGATCGTCGGCGACAAGGTCACCGTCCGTCAGCTGCTCTACGGGCTGATGCTGCCGTCCGGCTGCGACGCCGCGTACGCGCTCGCCGACAAGTTCGGCACGGGCACCACGCGCGCGGCCCGGGTGAAGTCGTTCATCGGCAAGATGAACAAGTCCGCCGCGGACCTCGGCCTGCGGAACACGCACTTCGACTCGTTCGACGGCATCGGGAACGGCTCCAACTACTCGACGCCGCGCGACCTGACGAAGATCGCCAGCAGTGCGATGAAGAACTCCACGTTCCGCACCGTCGTGAAGACGAAGTCGTACACGGCCAAGACCGTCACGAAGACCGGCGGCACCCGCACCATGCAGCCGTGGGTCAACACGAACAAGCTGCTCGGCACCTACAGCGGAGCGATCGGCGTGAAGACCGGGTCGGGCCCCGAGGCCAAGTACTGCCTGGTCTTCGCCGCGACCCGCAACGGCAAGACGGTCATCGGTACGGTCCTCGCCTCGACGTCCGAGGCCAACCGCACGGCGGACGCGAAGAAGCTCATGGACTACGGCTTCAAGAAGTAGTCCGCCGAAGTGATGCCACGGGCCCCGCGGCCTCGGGGCACGGCGAAGGGCCCGTCGCGCTGCGCGACGGGCCCTTCGCCGTACGGGCGTTACGCCCAGGTGATCAGGCGCTTGGGGTTCTCCAGGATCGCCGCGACATCCGCGAGGACCTTGGAGCCCAGTGCACCGTCGACCAGACGGTGGTCGAAGGACAGCGCCAGCGTGGTGACCTGGCGCGGCTTGACCTTGCCCTTGTGGACCCACGGCTGGAGCTTGATCGCGCCCACCGCGAGGATCGCCGACTCGCCGGGGTTGAGGATCGGCGTTCCGGTGTCGACGCCGAAGACGCCCACGTTGGTGATGGTCACCGTGCCGCCCTGCATCGCCGCCGGAGTGGTCCTGCCCTCGCGGGCGGTGGCGACCAGCTCGCCGAGCGCCTGCGCCAGTTCGGGCAGGGTCATCTCGTGCGCGTCCTTGATGTTCGGCACGATCAGACCGCGCGGGGTGGCCGCCGCGATCCCCAGGTTGACGTAGTGCTTGTGCACGATCTCCTGGTTGGCCTCGTCCCAGGCGGCGTTGACCTCGGGGTTCCGCTTGATCGCGACCAGCAGCGCCTTGGCGATCAGCAGCAGCGGATTGACCCGCAGGCCTGCCATGTCCTTGTCGGCCTTGAGCTCCTCGACGAGCTTCATCGTGCGCGTCACGTCGAGCGTGATGAACTCCGTGACGTGCGGCGCCGTGAAGGCGCTGCCGACCATGGCGGCCGCGGTCGCCTTCCGTACGCCCTTGATCGGGACACGGGTCTCCCGCGCACCGGCGGCAGGCGCCGCCGCCTGTGCCGGGGCCGCCCCTGCCGGAGCAGGCTGCTCGGCGGGCCGGGCCACGGGCGTGACGGGCGCCGCGACCGGCGCGGGAGCGACCGCCGCGTGCACGTCCTCGCGTGTGATGACCCCGTCCGGACCGGTCGGGATGACCTGCGCCAGGTCGACGCCGAGGTCCTTGGCGAGCTTGCGGACCGGCGGCTTGGCCAGCGGGCGCGGACGGTCCGGGGCCGGCGCCCCGTGGCCGTTCATCTCGGCCTGGATCGCGGCGGCCGCGGCCTGCTCCGGAACACCGGGCGTGGCCTTGCGCGGGCGGCGCTTGGTGGAGCTCTCCGCGACGCCGTAGCCGACGAGAACGGGCTGGCGGCGCTGCGGCTCGGCCTTCTCCTCCGGCTCCTGGGCGACTTGCTCAGCGGCCGCGAGCGAGGGCTCGGTGGCGGCCGGCGGCGGCTCCTCGACGAGAGCGGAGCCCGGCGCCACGTCGATCGTGATGATCGACGTGCCGACGTCGACGGTCGCCCCCTCCTCGAAGCGCAGCTCGTGCACCACGCCGTCGTACGGGATCGGCAGCTCGACGGCCGCCTTCGCCGTCTCGACCTCGCACACGACCTGGCCGTCCGTCACGGTGTCACCCGGCTTGACGTACCACTTGAGGATCTCCGCCTCGGTGAGCCCTTCGCCCACGTCGGGCATCTTGAACTCGCGGAAGCGCAGCGAAGTGTCTGCAGTCATGGTCACGGCACTCCTCAGTACGCGAGCGAGCGGTCGACGGCGTCCAGCACCCGGTCCAGACCCGGAAGGTACTCCTCCTCGAGCCTGGCCGGCGGGTACGGGGCATGGAAGCCGCCGACCCGCAGCACCGGGGCCTCGAGGTGGTAGAAGCACCGCTCCGTGAGGCGAGCGGCGATCTCGGCACCCGAGCCGTAGAAGACCGGAGCCTCGTGGACGACGACCAGTCGGCCGGTCTTCTCCACCGAGGTCTGGATGGTGTCGAAATCGATCGGGGACATCGACCGCAGGTCGAGGACCTCCAGCGACTTGCCTTCCTCGGCCGCCGCGGCCGCCGCCTCGAGGCAGACCTTCACCATCGGGCCGTACGCCGCGAGGGTGAGATCGGCGCCCTCACGGGCGACACGGGCCTTGTGCAGCGGGCCGGGGATCGCCTCGACATCGAGCTCGCCCTTGTCCCAGTAGCGCCGCTTCGGCTCGAAGAAGATCACCGGGTCGTCGCTCTGGATGGCCTGCTGGAGCATCCAGTACGCGTCGGACGAGTTCGAGGGCGAGACCACTTTGAGGCCCGGGACATGCGCGAAGAGCGCCTCGGGGGACTCACTGTGGTGCTCGACCGCGCCGATGCCGCCGCCGTAGGGGATGCGGACGACGACCGGCATCTTGATCTTGCCGAGCGCACGGGCGTGCATCTTGGCGAGCTGCGTGACGATCTGGTCGTACGCGGGGAAGACGAACCCGTCGAACTGGATCTCCACCACCGGCCGGTAGCCGCGCAGCGCCAGACCGATCGCTGTGCCGACGATGCCCGACTCGGCGAGCGGGGTGTCGATGACCCGGTCCTCGCCGAAGTCCTTCTGCAGTCCGTCGGTGATCCGGAAGACACCGCCGAGCTTGCCGACGTCCTCGCCCATGATCAGGACCTTGGGGTCGGTCTCGAGGGCCTTGCGCAGCGACTCGTTCAGCGCTTTGGCGAGGGGCAGCTTCTGTACGGCCATGACTAGTTGCCCTCCTCGGCGAACGACGCCTGGTAGGCGGCGAACTGGGCGCGCTCCTCGTCGACGAGCGCGTGCCCGTCCGCGTAGACATTGTCGAAGATCGCCATGTGGTCCGGGTCGGGCATGGCCCGTACCGCCTCGCGCACCCGCTTGGCGAGGGCGTCGCTCTCCTCGTCCAGCGCGGTGAAGAACGCCTCGGCCTCGGGCTTTTCGAGGACCTCGTTCTCCAGATACGTACGCAGCCGCAGGATCGGGTCCTTGGCCTCCCAGGCCACCCGCTCGTCGTCGTGCCGGTACTTCGTGGGGTCGTCCGACGTGGTGTGCGCGCCCATCCGGTAGGTGAACGCCTCGACCAGCGTCGGTCCCTCGCCGCGACGGGCCCGCTCCAGCGCCGACCGGGTCACGGCCAGGCAGGCGAGAACGTCATTGCCGTCGACACGGACGCCCGGGAAGCCGAAGCCCTGCGCGCGCTGGTACAGCGGGACGCGGGTCTGCCTCTCGGTCGGCTCGGAGATCGCCCACTGGTTGTTCTGGCAGAAGAACACGACCGGGGCGTTGTAGACCGCGGAGAAGGTGAACGATTCGGCGACATCGCCCTGGCTGGAGGCGCCGTCGCCGAAGTACGCGATCACGGCCGAGTCGGCGCCGTCCTTGGCCACGCCCATGGCGTACCCGGTGGCGTGCAGCGTCTGCGAGCCGATGACGATCGTGTACAGGTGGAAGTTGTTGGTGTTCGGGTCCCAGCCACCGTGGTTCACACCGCGGAACATGCCGAGCAGATTGGTCGGGTCGACCCCGCGGCACCACGCGACGCCGTGCTCGCGGTAGGTCGGGAAGACGTAGTCGTCGTCGCGCAGGGCGCGTCCCGAGCCGATCTGTGCGGCTTCCTGACCCAGCAGCGAGGCCCACAGCCCCAGCTCGCCCTGCCGCTGCAGGGCGGTGGCCTCCGCGTCGAAGCGGCGCGTGAGGACCATGTCCCGGTACAGCCCGCGCAGCTCGTCGGGGGTCAGGTCGATCTCGTAGTCGGGGTGCTCGACGCGCTCACCCTCGGGCGTCAGCAGCTGTACGAGCTGGGGCTCGGAACTCTGTGGCTTCTTGGCCGCGCTCACGCGCTTGCTGCTGCGTCGCGGTTTGCGCGCGGCAGTGCTCTCCACGGTCACGTGCGTGCTCCTCCGTCGGTCCGGCCCCCGGGTTCGCCGGTGTGGCCTGAGGTCGCCCCTTCCCAAGGCAAGGGGAGGCTCGCCTGTATCCGTACCTGTGCACGGGGTGGGTGCGACTCGGCCGGGATCAGGCGTGACAGGTGCCCCGGCGAGTGCCCTGTCACAGGCACGTTACCCAGTGATTCGCATTACTGCGAAACCCCATTTGACCTGCGATTTTGCTTGGATTTCCAAGTAAATCGAGAAATCGGGGAACTCCTGCTGGTCAGGGCACTGGTTGAGCCTTGCGGGCCACCGGAACACCGGCACGTTATCCCGGCCACCCGGGGGACGGGAAGAGTCAATGTACGAGACTTCTTTAGTACCCGAAAGTGGAAAAATCACTGTATTCCTCTTGCAGGATCATGAGGTTTTCCCGCATGGCGTGAACGGACCGCTCTCCGCCGACGAGGACATCGAGGTCGCAGGCGGGGCACCGCCCGGGCACGGATGCCCTGGTCAGGATCCCGGAGACCCGCCCGGGCGCTGCCGTGCCCGATGATCGGACGGCGGACGGCAAGGCCTTCGATGCCGTCTTTCCGTGCATCCGGCCGGGTCGCTGACCATGCACGCGCCCGCAGCGCCGCCAAGATCTCCTCCGGCACCCCCCGCATCTTCGCCGACACGCTGCGTGATCTAACATCTGGCGGGTGCCGCGCTCATCTGCTACTGCCCCACCTCTCGGTGCGCTCCTGCGCCGATACCGACTCCCGGGCGAGCCGCTCTCCTGCCGGCCTGTCACACAAGGCCTCCTCAACCGCGGCTACCGCCTCGCCACCACCCGCGGGGCGTACTTCCTCAAGCACCACCTCGACGGCGACCAGGAGGCCATCTCGCACCAGCACCGCGCCACCCAGCGGCTCCAGACGCTCGGGGTGCCCGTCGCCCCGCCCGTCGAGGACGCGCACGGCGGCACGGTCGCGCTGATCGGCGGCCACTGCTACGCCCTGCACCCCTGGATCGACGGCCGGCACCGCGACGGCGCACAGCTCACCACCGCCCAGTCCCGGCGGCTCGGCTCCCTCCTCGGCCGGGTGCACACCTGCCTGGCCCATGTCATGGAGCCCGGCCCGGCGGCGCCGCCCGCGTACGAGAGCGCCGATCCTCAGGCGACATTCGCGCTCATCGAGAAACTGCTCGCCCACTCCCGCGCGTCGCACCCCAGGGACTCCTTCGACACCCTCGCCGAGCACCGGCTGCTCCAGCGGCGCACTCTGCTGGCCCGCCATGCCGACCGCAGACCGCCGCCGGGCGGCGGCGGAGGCTGGGTGCACGGAGACTTCCATCCGCTGAACCTGCTGTACCAGGGCGCCGAACCGGCCGCGATCGTCGACTGGGACCGGCTGGGGGTCCAGCCGCGCGCGGAGGAGGCGGTGCGCGCCGCGGCGATCTTCTTCGTACAGCCGGCCGGGGAACTGGAGCTGACCAAGGTACGGGCGTATGCGCGGGCCTACCGGCGCGCGGCGGGGGCGGACGCCGCGGAGCTCGCGGCGGCGGTGCACCGGGTGTGGTGGGAGCGGCTCAACGACTTCTGGATACTGCGGTGGCGCTACCAGCTCCACGACCGAAGGGCCGACCCGCAGTTTCCCGCGGTGTCGGCCCTGGCGGTCTGGTGGACGAGAGAGTACGAAGCGGTGCGCGAGGCGTTCACCAGGTGAGCGGAGGCGGGCAGCCCGCACGGGGGTTTCACCGGGCGGGCAGCTGACGACGGGGCTCGCGAAAGCGGGCACGCCGGGGTTCGCCGGGTGAGCGGTCCCCGGCGGGTCAGCCCTCTCCGCCCGGCAGGCCCGTGTTCCCCACCGATGTGCCGGGCGTCGACGGGTCGCCCGTCGGATCGTCGGTCGGCTCGTCCGTCGGCTCGTCCGTCGGCTCGTCCGTCGGCTGCGTCGGGTCCGCTGTCGTCGGGTCGTCCGTGGGCGTCGGCGTCGGCGTCGGCGTGTAGGACTGCGTGTACGACGGCGTGTACGTGGGCTGCTGGTTGCCGCCGGTCGAGTCGTCCGGCTCCTCCGACGGCGTGGTCTGTTCGTCGGTCGGCGTGGGCTCCGTGTCCGGCGTCGAGGGCGTCTCGGAGATCGTCGTGCTGTCCGCGGGGTCTTTCGTGTCCTTCGCCCGGTCCACCGCGAAGGCGATGCCCGCGACGATCGCTATGACGGCGAGCGCGGCGAACAGCCACATCTTGCCGCGGCCGCCGTTCCTGCCCCCGTGGTGACCGCCGTCGTATCCGCCGTCGTGCGGGTTCACCGGCGGCAGCAGCGGGCTCTGCGAGGTCTCGCCGTGCACGGGGTGCATCGCGGCGGTCGATCCCGCCATGCCCATCGCGGGGGCGGCGCCGCCCTCGTACATCTCGACCGGGCCGGTGTTCCAGGCGCCGTTGTGGCTGCCCTGCTGCTGCAGCATCTGCAGGGCGTACTGCACCAGTCCGCGCATCTCCTCCGCGCTCTGGAACCGGTCGTCCGGGTCCTTCGCGAGCGAGCGCATCACGAGTCCGTCGAGCTCCGGCGGTACGACGTCCGAGGCCTCGGACGGCGGGACCGGGATGTCCTGGACGTGCTGGTAGACGACGGAGAGCGGGGTCTCGCCGGTGAACGGGGGCCGCAGGGCCAGGAGTTCGTAGAGCAGACAGCCCGTGGCGTACAGGTCGGAGCGGTGGTCGACGGCCTTGCCCAGCGCCTGCTCGGGGGAGAGGTACTGCGGCGTTCCCATGACCATGCCGGTCTGGGTCATCGTCGACTGCGCGCCGTGCAGGGCGCGTGCGATGCCGAAGTCCATCACCTTCACCGCACCGGAGTTGGTGATGATGACGTTGGCGGGCTTGATGTCACGGTGCACGATGCCGTGCTGGTGCGAGTAGGCGAGCGCCTCGAGCACACCGGAGACGATGATCAACGCCTGCTCGGGCGGCGGGGCTTCGGCGTTGACCAGCAGGTCGCGGATGGTGCGGCCCTCGACGAGCTCCATCACGATGTAGGGGACGGTCTGGCTTCCGACCACATCCTCGCCGGAGTCGTAGACCGCCACCACCGCATGGTGGTTGAGGCCGGCGACCGACTGCGCCTCACGCGTGAAACGGGCCTTGGAGACCGGGTCCTCGGCAAGGTCCGCGCGCAGCAGCTTCACGGCGACGGTACGGCCCAGCCGTACGTCCTCCGCCGCGAACACCTCGGCCATGCCGCCACGGCCGAGACGGTGCGTCAGACGGTAACGGCCGTCGCCGACCAGTCCGCCGACGCCCCAGGCCTCCACGGACTCCGGCACTCCGCCGCCGTTTGCCTCGGGTTCGGGTGCCATCAGTCCTCGCCGTCGTATCTGTCCGCGTGCGTACTGTGCCTGCGGGGTTCGCCATGTCTCCAGGTGCTGTGCCACGTCACGCTACAGCCTTTGCGCAACCGGCCTGTCCTGAGAGAGACCGGCCATCAAACCTGCTACGCGGCCGGCCGCGCAAATTGCATGCGGTTCCTGTAACGCTTCCGAGACGCTTCTTGTGCGTACGGTCACGGAACGGGCACCTGGCTTGACGTGCAGGACCCCTCGGGCAGACTTGCCCCGTGTAATACGGGATCACGGTCATGTTTTGCGGATCACTGATCACGAGACGTGGATCACGTACACGGAACACGAAGCAACGCGGATCATCGCGGGCCGTCGGGCCTTCGCGCCGAGGGGGATGCACAGTCATGAGCCAGGACGGCGCACAGGGCCGCTATGCGGGTGGTTCGGTCGCGGGCGGCCGGTACCAGCTTCGTGACCTGCTCGGCGAGGGCGGTATGGCCTCCGTCTACCTGGCCTACGACTCCGCCCTCGACCGCCAGGTCGCCATCAAGACACTCCACACCGAGCTGGGGCGCGAGCAGTCCTTCCGCGAGCGGTTCCGGCGTGAGGCACAGGCGGTCGCCAAGCTCTCGCACACCAACATCGTGTCGGTCTTCGACACCGGTGAGGACGAGCTGAACGGCGCGCTGATGCCGTACATCGTCATGGAGTACGTGGAGGGACAGCCCCTCGGGTCGGTGCTGGCCTCGGACATCCAGCAGTACGGCGCGATGCCGGCCGACAAGGCGCTGAAGGTGACCGCCGATGTGCTGGCCGCGCTGGAGACCAGCCATGAGATGGGCCTGGTCCATCGCGACATCAAGCCCGGCAACGTGATGATGACCAAGCGCGGTGTCGTCAAGGTGATGGACTTCGGCATCGCGCGCGCCATGCAGTCCGGTGTCACGTCCATGACGCAGACCGGCATGGTGGTCGGCACCCCGCAGTACCTCTCGCCGGAGCAGGCCCTCGGGCGCGGCGTGGACGCCCGGTCCGACCTGTATTCGGTCGGCATCATGCTCTTCCAGCTGCTGACCGGACGGCTGCCCTTCGAGGCGGACTCGCCCCTGGCCATCGCGTACGCGCATGTACAGGAGGAGCCGGTCGCTCCGTCCACGATCAACCGCTCCGTCACCCCGGCGATGGATGCCCTGGTCGCGCGTGCGCTGAAGAAGAACCCGAACGAGCGTTTTCCGAGCGCCGCCGCGATGCGCGACGAGTGCGCGCGGGTCGGCGCGGCCGGGCAGACCGGTGCACCGATGATCATCGGCGGTGCACCGACGAGCAGTGGTGCGGGCGTGGGCTCGGCGGTCTTCCCACCGCTGGGCCAGTCGACCCCGGCGCCGCAGAGCGTGCAGACGCCGTACCAGCCGGGCCCCTACGGCTCGGCGAGCCCGGCGCCCGCGCCGGCCTCCGGGCCGCACTACGGCTACCCGGCGCCGGGGCCTGCCCCGGTGTACCAGAACCCGGCTCCAATGGCCTCGACGCCGCCTCCCTACTCGATGGCGCCGCACGCGACGCCGGGTACGGCGGGCAGCAGCGGCGGCAAGCGGAACATGCCGGTGATCGTGGGTGCGATCACCGTCTCGCTGCTGGCGATCGGCGGTCTGATCACGGCAATCATGCTGAACAACGAGGACGCGGGCGGGCAGGGGGGCGGCGACCCGACGACGAGCGATTCGCCGGCGGCGGAGGGCTACAAAGGGCCGGAGCGCAGCAGGACCATCGACTCCACGAAGTGCTCGGACGCCAGAGAGGGTCAGAACGACCCGTCCAAGGTCCAGGCGCCCGACTTCGTCTACAAGGACCTGCTGTCCGTGAAGGAGTGCGCGGCAACCCGCGGCTGGAAGATCAATGTGGAGCAGGTCGCCAATGCCCAGTGGGGCAAGGACATCGTGATCACGCAGTTCCCGGCGGCCGATGTGGAGGTTTCGGAGGACAATGCGACCTTCAGCCTCCAGGTCTCCAGCGGCTACCCGGATTAGGTCCGCCGCATACGACGGAACGGCCCGAATACCACGGAACGGCCCGGCACGCGCGCCGCGCGTACGCCGGGCCGTTGGCGCCCCTCTGCCCGAGATGCCGGAAATGTTCCCTCATGTGACGCTGAGTCCACTATCTCGGTGACGGCGATCTCGGCTCGGGAGGGGGCACCTGGTGACTCCGAAGCTCCGCGCTCGGTGCGCGCTCACCGCCGCCTCCCTGTTCCTGCTGACCTCGCCGGTCACCCTCCGCGAGGAGAGCGAGGCCCCCGACCCCGCCCTCGCCCCCACGGCCAATCCCCTCCCCTCGACCTCTTTCGCCGGGCGGCAGGCCGCGGAGGGGCGCCCGCGGCCCGGCCGCCTCGTGCCCGCGACCCCCTCGGACTCCCTTTTGACTGTCGTCCCTCCGACGAGTGCGCCCGACGAGGACACCCCTCCTGGGGAGGACGCAGCACGTGAGGAGGAGGAGCCCGGCGAGGTGTTGGGCACATGGGTGCCGGCGCCGAGCGTCAGCGCGGGCGCAGCGGCCCGCCACCAGGAACCTCGGGCCGCTCCCGGTCCCGCGGGACAGGAGATCTCCCCGCTCTCCCTGGGCGCCGGAATGGCGCTCATGGGGCTCGGAATCGGCTTTCTGGGGCTGCGGCTGCGCCGCCGTTGACTTTCCCGTCCCCCTCAGGACGGATGCGACGAGTCCGTCTGACGATGGTTGCCGTGAGGGGCATACCCGGTATACATACTGAGTATGTCCATCCGCCACGGGCTCCTCGCCCTCCTCGAGCACGGCCCCCGGTACGGCTCCCAGCTCCGTTCGGAGTTCGAGTCCCGCACCGGTGCCACCTGGCCTCTCAACGTCGGGCAGGTCTACACGACCCTCAACCGCCTGGAACGCGACGGCATGGTCGCCCAGAACGGCGCGGACGAGGCCGGCCATGCGCTGTACGTCATCACCGAGGGCGGGCGCGCCGAGCTGAGGAACTGGTTCGAGACGCCCGTGGACCGCACCAGCCCGCCTCGTGACGAGCTGGCCATCAAGCTCGCCATGGCGGTCGGCGCCCCCGGGGTGGACATCCGCGGCGTCATCCAGTCCCAGCGCCATCACACGCTGAAGGCGATGCAGGACTACACGCGTCTGAAGGCCCAGGCACTCGCCGCGATCGAGAGCGGGGGCGCGCAGGAGCGCGACGACGTGGCGTGGCTGCTGGTACTTGAGCAGCTGATCTTCCAGACAGAGGCCGAGGCACGCTGGCTCGACCACTGCGAAGTGCGGCTCATCAGGCTCTCCGCCGCGGCCGGGCGGGGAGCCGGACGCTCGACGGCCGCCACCGGGCCGGCGGCTGCGCCGAGCCCGCCCCCGGCCGTACCGCCGGCCCCGTCGGCGTCGCAGCCCAGGTACCCGTCGGCGCCCTAGCCGACAGCGCGGCGACGCGCGCACACCCGTACCACCACGCACGACGGACCACCGGCCGACAGCCGGACGGGTCCCGCGATCTCCCGGCCCCACGGTTCCGCGACCTCGAGGCCCCACGGCCTCGCCGCCCACGCGGCCCACCCGGCCGACCACATCTGTCCGTACATCCGCTCCGCTCGCATGTACGTATCCGCCCAAGGGGGACCCATCCATGTCCGATCAGCAGTCACAGCAGTCACGGCAACCCGTGCTGCAACTCCAGCAACTCGCCCGAGTGCACGGCAGCGGCGCCACCGAGGTGCACGCCCTGCGGGGGGTCAACCTCGATGTCTTCCCCGGTGAACTGGTCGCCGTCATGGGCCCCTCCGGCTCCGGCAAGTCGACGCTGCTCACCATCGCGGGCGGCCTCGACACCCCCACCGCGGGCCGGGTGATCGTCGAGAACACCGACATCACCACCGCCGGCCGCAAGACGCTCGCCGCCCTGCGCCGCCGCAGCATCGGCTACGTCTTCCAGGACTACAACCTCATCCCGGCCCTCACCGCCGCCGAGAACGTCGCCCTGCCCCGCGAACTCGACGGCGTCTCCGCCCGCAAGGCCCGCGCCGAGGCCGTCGCATCACTCGAGGAGATGGAGCTCGGCCACCTCGCCGACCGCTTCCCCGACGAGATGTCGGGCGGTCAGCAGCAGCGCGTGGCCATAGCCCGCGCCCTGGTCGGCGACCGCCGCCTGGTCCTCGCCGACGAGCCGACCGGTGCCCTGGACTCCGAGACCGGCGAGTCCGTCCTCGCCCTGCTGCGCGCCCGCTGCGACGCCGGAGCGGCCGGCATCCTCGTCACCCATGAGCCGCGCTTCGCGGCCTGGGCCGACCGCGTGGTCTTCCTGCGCGACGGCGCCGTTGTCGACCAGACCGTCCGCAGCCAGGCCGACTCGCTGCTCTCCGGCCAGGCGGCCGAACTGTGATGACCTGGTACCACTCCTGGCGCGCCGCGATCCGGATCGCGCGCCGCGACGCCTGGCGCTCCAAGGGACGCAGTTTCCTCGTCCTGGCGATGATCGCCCTGCCCATCCTCGGCGTGAGCGCCGCGGATCTGACGCTGCGCAGTGCCGAGCTCTCGACCGAGCAGCGCCTTGAGCGTGCGCTGGGCGCCGCGGATGCCCTGCTGTCCGACGCCGGTACGGGCGGTGTGCCCATCCACCAGACGCCGGACGGCCAGAACTACACGCCGGTCGGCGAGTTCGACGGCAGGCCGTGGCCCGATGGCCGGACGGACATCACCAAGGCACTGCCCGCCGGATCCAAGTCCCTCAAGGACTCGACCGGTTATGCCAAGCTCCGCACCACGCATGGTCTGCTGCAGGCGGAGATCCGTGAGCTGGACGCCTCGGAGCCGATGGCCGGGGGCATCCTGGCTCTGCAGAGCGGCCGCTTCCCGCAGAAGCCCGACGAAGTCGCGGCCACCACGCACTTCCTCGAGAGCAGCGGTCTGAAGGTGGGCTCCTCCCTCACCGCGCGGGGGTTCGACCGCGCCTACAGGATCGTCGGCTCCTACGAGCTCCCCGACTCCCTGAAGACGGATCAGGTCAACGCTCTGCCCGGGGCGCTGCTCGCGCCGCTCGACAAGGCACTGAAGGCGGACGAGCTGCCCGGTGTGGACGCGCGCACGACGTATCTGGCGACCGTTTCCGGTGGTTTCACGTGGAACATGGTCAAGGACATCAACGCCAAGGGCGTGATGGTCACTTCGCGCGCGGTGTCCCTGAATCCGCCGGCCGAGGCCGAGGTGCCGATCTACCAGGAGGAAGGCTGGGGCAACTTCGAGGACAGCACCCGCGCCCAGGCGGCGGCCCTCGCCGCGGTCGCCACGGTGGTCGGCCTCGCCATGCTGGAGATCTGTCTGCTGGCCGGTCCCGCGTTCGCGGTCGGCGCCCGGCGTTCGCGACGCCAGCTCGGCCTGGTCGGCGCCAACGGCGGTGACCGCCGCCATATCCGCGCCATCGTCCTCGGCGGCGGTCTGGTGATCGGTGTCGCGGCGGCGGTCGTCGGCACGGTCCTCGGCATCGTCCTCACCTTCGCCCTGCGGCCGGTGCTCGAGGACTACATCGGGCAGCGCTTCGGCAGCTTCGACGTACGGCCCCTCGAGCTGCTCGGGATCGCGCTGCTCGCCGTGCTCACCGGTCTGATGGCGGCAATCGTGCCGGCCGTCACCTCCTCGCGGCAGACGGTGCTGGCCTCGCTCACCGGTCGCCGCGGCGTCCGCAGGAGCAGCCGGGTGCTGCCGGTCATCGGTCTGATCGCGGTGATCGTGGGTGCGGCGATCGCGCTGTACGGCTCCGCGATGACCGAGGAGTTCCTCATCGTCGCCGGCGGCAGCGCCATCGCCGAGCTGGGCGTGGTCGCGCTGACGCCCGCCCTGGTGGGCCTGTTCGGCCGGACCGGACGCATCCTGCCGCTCTCCCCACGGCTCGCGCTGCGCGACGCCGTGCGCAACCGGGGGCGTACGGGACCGGCCGTGGCCGCGGTACTGGCCGCCGTCGCGGGCACGGTCGCGGTGGCCACCTATGCGGCGAGCAGGGACGCCCAGGGCGAGGCGGAGTACCTGGCCCAACTGCCGCACGGCGCCGTCTCGATGGTGATCGAGGAGGGTGCTGGACGGGATGTTCCCTCGGTGCGCAGCACCATTGAGAAGATGCTCCCTGTCGATCTGCGGGCGGATGTGGACCGTATCGCCGTCGGCAGGCCGAGCTGCGGGATGTACGACCCGGGTGAGGGCTGCGGCCGCTACGAGATTGTCGTGCCCAAGGCGAACCAGTGCCCCTTGTGGGCGATGGACCCTGCGAACCCCGACGGCGACCCTGCGGAGAAGTTCAGCAAGGCCGAGCGCCGCAAGCTCGCCAAGGACTGGCGCTGTCTGACCTCTCGGCAGGGCAGCTACACCGACGGCGGTCTGCTGATCGGCGATGCGAAGCTGCTCAAGGTGCTCGGGATCAACGATCCGGCAGCCGAGAAGGCCCTGACCGCCGGAAAGGTCGTCACCCTGGACAAGCGCAACATCGACACCTCCGGCAGGATAGGCATCCGCCTGATCACGGACCTGGAGGCGGCCGACAAGGCCTCCGAGGAGGGCAAGGAGGCGCCGGGCGAGGTCAAGAACCTCCCCGCGCACCAGATCGCGGGCTCGCCCCTCTCGTACGGCGTGGACATCATCGTTCCGGCCGCCACCGCCAAGGCGTCGGGCATCAGGACGGTCCCGTTCGGCGCGTACTACTCCACCGAGAAGATGCCGAGCAGTGAGCAGCGCCAGAAGCTCGACAACGAGCTCGACAAGGTCGGTGCCGACATCAACCTGCGCGTGGAGGAGGGATACACCAGCGAGAACAGCATCATCCTGCTGGCGCTGACCGTCTTCGCCGGGCTCGTCACCATCGGTGCGGCCGGTATCGCCACGGGGCTCGCGCAGGCGGACGCCGAGGCGGATCTGAAGACACTGGCCGCGGTCGGCGCACCGCCGAGGGTCCGCAGGACGCTCAGCGGGTTCCAGTGCGGTGTGGTCGCCGCGATGGGTGTGCTGCTCGGCTCGGCGGCCGGTGTACTGCCGGCGATCGGGCTGCGGCTCACCGAGAAACGCCAGCAGATGAGCTGGTACGAGGAGGCGCTGGACGAGGGCTGGGGCGCGATGGACTCGGTGCCGTACGTGCCGATCATCATCCCCTGGGCGACGCTCGCCGCACTGCTCGTCGCCGTTCCGGTCGGTGCCGCGCTGCTGGCGGCCCTGGTCACGCGCTCCCGTGGCGCTCTGGCCCGCCGCGAGGCGACCTGACGGGCTCGCGGGACCGTTCCTGCTGATTTGTGCCCCCCGGGGAGGGTGGATCACCCTCCCCTGGGGGCACACCGTGTGGTGATGCACATATGCGAGAGAATGGGCGGCATGGAGATGCCGAGGAATGAACGGTCGCAGGAGAGCCCCCAGGTCCTCATCGTGGGACAGGACGGAATGGCGCTCGGCGGCAGTATGGGTGACGACGAGTCGCGCGAGGTCCCGGTGACAGAAATGGTTGAACAGCCTGCGAAGGTCATGCGCATCGGCAGCATGATCAAGCAGCTGCTGGAAGAAGTCAGGGCAGCCCCTCTGGACGAGGCGAGCCGGGTACGGCTCAAGGAGATCCACGCCAGCTCGGTGAAGGAGCTGGAGGACGGCCTCGCCCCCGAACTCGTCGAGGAACTCGAGCGCCTTTCCCTCCCCTTCACCGACGAGGCGATTCCCTCCGAGGCGGAACTGCGCATCGCCCAGGCACAGTTGGTCGGCTGGCTGGAGGGCCTGTTCCACGGGATCCAGACAGCACTGTTCGCCCAGCAGATGGCGGCTCGCGCCCAGTTGGAGCAGATGCGGCGCGCGCTGCCGCCCGGAGCCCCGCACGACGACGAGGACGGCGGGCAGCACGGAGCCATCCGCTCCGGCCCGTACCTCTAGTCACGCCGCCGGAAACGCCGAAGGCCCGGTCCACCGAGGTGGGCCGGGCCTTCGCGTCGCCGTTCACGCCGCGTCGGGATCCGGGTACGACAGGCTACGGACGCGGTGGGGCTTCGGGCACATCGGACTCGGGGTGCGTCGGATTCGGGGGGCGATCACGCGTGGGTGGCGCTCACGTTCGGGGAGACGCTTGGTCGGACGCTTGGGGGGCGATCAGCAGGATCTTGCCGACGTGCGTACCGGACTCCAGCACGCGATGGGCCTCGGCCGCGTCCTGCATCGGCAGCGTACGGTCCACGACCGCTCGAACCCGTCCCGCGGCGATCAGCGGCCAGACATGCTCGCGCACGGCGGCGACGATCGCCGCTTTCTCGCCGAGCGGACGGGCCCGCAGCGATGTCGCCGTGACCGCCCCCCGCTTGGTCAGCAGGGTCGCGAGGTTCAACTGCCCCTTGATACCGCCCTGGAGCCCGATCACGGCGAGGCGGCCGTTGACCGCAAGGGTCTGCACATTGCGATCCAGGTACTTCGCGCCGACGATGTCGAGGATGACGTCCACGCCCGCCCCGTCCGTGGCCTTGCGGATCTCCTCGACGAAGTCCTGCTCGCGGTAGTCGATCAGGATGTCCGCGCCCAGCTCCGCACAGCGGGCCAGCTTCTCGGGGTCGCCCGCCGTGACCGCGACCTTCGCACCGACCGCCTTTGCCAGCTGGATCGCCATCGTGCCGATACCGCTCGCGCCGCCGTGGACGAGCAGGGTCTCGCCCGGCCTCAGGTGGGCGATCATGAACACGTTCGACCACACCGTCGAGGTCGCCTCGGGCAGAGCGGCAGCCGTGACGAGATCCATGCCGTCCGGCACAGGCAGCAGCTGTCCGACGGGCACGGCGACCTTCTCGGCGTAGCCGCCACCCGCCAGCAGGGCGCACACCTCGTCGCCGACGGCCCACCCCGACACTCCCGGCCCCAGCGCCGCGATCCGGCCCGAGCACTCGAGTCCGGGGTACGGGGAGGCGCCGGGCGGCGGGTCGTAGAAGCCCTGGCGCTGCAGGAGATCGGCACGGTTGACGGCACTCGCCACGACCTCGACGAGGACTTCGCCCTCGGCGGGTACGGGATCGGGCACCTCGGTCCACACAAGTACCTCGGGGCCACCGGGTTGGGAAATAGTGATCGCATGCATGGCGGCGAGGCTACTCCGGGGTGCCGTGCGGCGAACCGTTCTGCGCCCGGACGATCGTGATGAGCCGGTCGGTGAGCTGCAGCGGGCTGGCGGCCGGATCGTCGTAACCCAGCAGGCGATGGCCACGCAGCACGCACACCACGAGGTCGTCGGTCTCCCGGACGGTCCGTCCCGCCTCGGCCTTTATCACCGGCCGTTCGATGAGATCGAGACCGCTGCCCTGCTGGATCAGGTCCTCCATCACGGTGCCCGCACTGGGGCTGAGGACGGACAGTCCGAGCAGCCGGCCGGCCGCGCCCGAGCTGGTGATCACCGCATCGGCACCGGACTGACGCACCAGCGGAGCGTTCTCCTCCTCACGGACCGCGGCGACGATCTTCGCGCCCCGGTTGAGCTGACGCGCGGTCAAGGCAACGAGTACCGCGGTGTCATCGCGCTGGGTGGCGATGACGACCTGCTTGGCCTTTTGCAACTCGGCGCGGAGGAGCACATCGCTGCGGGTCGCATCGCCCACGACTCCTACAAAACCTTCGGCGTTGGCGGCCTCGATCACCTTGGCGCTCGGGTCGACGACAACGATCTGGTCCTTCCTCAGACCCGTGGCACACAGCGTCTGCATCGCCGATCGTCCTTTGGTGCCGAAGCCGACGATGACGGTGTGGTCGCGCAAGTTGGACCTCCAGCGGTTCAGCCGCCACTCCTCCCGGGTGCGCTCGGTGAGCACCTCGAGAGTGGTGCCGACCAGGATGATGAGAAAGAGCACCCGCAAGGGGGTGATCAGCAGCACGTTGGTGAGCCGGGCCGTGTCGCTGTGCGGCACGATGTCGCCGTATCCCGTGGTGGAGAGTGTGACGGTCGCGTAGTAGACGGAGTCGAGCAGGTCGACGCTGCCGTCCGCGTTGTCGTGGTAGCCGGCCCGGTCGATCCAGACCAGCAGCACGGTCACCGCCAGCACCCCGAGCGCCATCAGCAGCCGCTTGCCGACCTGCCGCATCGGACGCTCGACGACCCGGCGGGGGAGCTTCACCCGGCTGGTGACCAGGTGTTCATCGGCCTTTCTGGCCATGGCGTCCTGGCCGGGAAGTTTCACGTGAAACACCCTCCGTCGGCGTTCGAAGGGGCCCAGGACGCCGCCCAGGGCAGATCCAGCACTTCCAGCTCGTCACCGGGCTTCGCTCCACCCGGCGGGACGACAGCGAGGCCGTCGGCAGCCGCGATCCCGCGCAGCATGGCCGGCCCGTTGTAGTGCAGCGGGACCAGCTGGTCGTCGCGGTACACCAGAGGCACCAGGCGGGTGTCGTGCGGATGACCGTGCACCTCGTCGCGTACGGGCGCGCTGTACGGCACCGAGTCCCCTCTGCCCGCGAGCCCGCGCAGAAACGGCTCGGCGAGCGTGAGCAGCCCGGACACGGCGGCCAGGGGATTGCCGGGCAGGCCCACCAGATGCCGTCCGGAGGCCAGCCGTGCGAGCAGCATCGGATGGCCGGGGCGTACGGCGACCTGGTCGACCAGCAGCTCGGCGCCCGCCTTCCGGAGCACCGGGTGCACATGATCGACGGGACCGGCTGCCGTGCCGCCCGTGGTGACCAGCAGATCGGCCTCGGAGGTGGTCACCGCCCGGTGGAGGGCCTCGGCGTCATCGCCGAGGCGGCGCGTGACGACGACCTCCGCGCCCAGTGCCCGCAGCCAGGGGCCGATCATCGGTCCGAGCGCGTCGCGGATCAGACCGTCGTGGGGGAGCCCGGCGGTGAGCAGCTCGTCGCCGAGCACAAGGACCTCCACCCGCGGCCGGGCGGCGGTGAGCAGCTCGTCGTATCCGGCTGCCGCGGCAAGGCCGAGGACGGCCGGGGTCACCAGGGCGGCGGTGGGCAGGAGTTGATCGCCCGAGCGGCATTCCTGGCCGCGTGGGCGGATGTCCTGGCCCGGAATCACCTCGCGCTCGGCGTGCAGCAGGTGCCTGGCGGCATCGACGCGGGCGTGCTCGCTGCGGATCACCGCGGTGGTGTCGGGCGGAATGCGGGCTCCGGTGGCGATCCGTACGGCCGTACCGTCGGGCAACGGCTGGTTGTCACCGTGTCCGGCCAGGATCGAGCCGTCGTCGTCCACGGCCCATGGCCCAGGGCCCGCGACGGCCCAGCCGTCCATGGCGGAGGTGTCGAACGACGGCAGGTCGCACAGAGCCGTGAGCGGCTCGGCGAGTACCTGGCCGAGTGCCTGGTCGAGTGCCACGCGCCGGGTACGCGTCGCGGCGGTGCGTCCGATGCGCGCGGACAGGGCCCGGGCCACGGGCCACGGGGTGGCGCGGTGCCGTTGGTGCGCCGGGCCGGTGCGGGCGGCATTGGATCCGGCACGTCCCTCGGCAGGAATGCCGGAGGACGGTTTCCTGCCCGGCCTCGAACCGACCAGGGCGAGCGCGTCGTCCACGCCGTCCAGCTCGGCCTCTTCCGGTTCGGCGCCGGCGTGAGTGCCGCCCTCGGGCTCGCGAGCGGTCATCCTGCGTCGGCCTCGCCACTCGCATCGGCGTCGGCCTGGTCGGCGTCGGTCCTGACCGCGCTGCTCGTGTCGGCGGCGGCCTGGTCGGCCTCCTCGGCCCAGCGATGGGCGAGTGCCACGGCCTTGCGGGAGGCCTCGGCAACCGCTTCGGGACCACCGTCCGCCTTGGCCGCCGCATAGCCCACCAGGAAGGTGGTGAGCGGCGCGGCGGGCCTCGCAACGCCGTGCGCGGCGTCGCGAGCGAGATCGAGAAGGACGCCGATGTCGACGTCCAATTCGATGCCGAGTTCATCCTTGACTGCGGTGATCCATTCGTCCAGCACGGTCCCATGCTCTCTGATGCGGGCCCGGGCTGCGGAGATGTCCTCCCAGGTGTCGCAGTCGAAGGAGGCGAGCGAATCGGTCTCGATCCGGGCGAAATCGAGTTCCTGGGTCAGTAGACGCAGCGGCAGGCCGGAAAGGCTGCCGTGTTCGGCTGCGAGGAGAGCAAGCTCACGTCGCAGCGGCTCGGTGCGGTACGCGGCGACAAGGGGCTGGTCACGGCCGTCGGAGTCGGTCAGAAGGACCGCCTCCCTGGCACGGGCGGCAGCGGTGTCGACGGCCAGGGCCCCGATCAGCTGCCGCACCGTCCCCTCCCCCAGGAACGGCAGGTCGGCCGAGAGCACCAGAACGACCGGGGCTCCGGCCTGGCGCACTCCCGCGTCGAGCGCCGCCAGCGGACCGCCGCCGGGCGGCTCCTCGCGCGCCCATACGACGGGGTGCGCGGTGGTCCGACGGCCGCCGACGACAACGGTGCGCCGGGCATCGCGGCACGCCCCGAGCACCCGGTCGAGGAGAGCGCGCCCGCCCACGCTCACCGCCGGCTTGTCCGCCCCGCCCAGGCGCTTCGCGGCACCTCCGGCAAGCACGACGGCGTCATAGGAGGCAGCGCTGTACGCGGTCACTCCTGAAGTATGGGCCGCGATCGCCGGGGTGGGGAGCCCCGATCGGATCCGCCTCTCCGGGCTGTCCTGCGGATCAGCCCTCCCCGGGCCTTTTCCCTGCGTCGGTCCTACAGGCTCCGCAGCAGCACGGTGGGATGCTCCACGCAGTCGGCCACATAGCGCAGGAACCCGCCCGCGGTGCCGCCGTCGCAGACCCGGTGGTCGAAGGTGAGCGAGAGCTGGACGACCTGGCGCACGGCCAGCTCGCCCTGGTGGACCCACGGCTTCGGCACGATCCGGCCGACACCGAGCATCGCGGCCTCCGGGTGGTTGATGATCGGCGTGGAGCCGTCGACACCGAACACCCCGTAGTTGTTCAGCGTGAAGGTCCCGCCGGTCAGATCCGCCGGGGTCAGCGTCCCCTGCCGTGCGGCCTCCGTCAGCCGTGCGAACTCGGCCGTGAGCGACTCCGCGGAGCGGCTGTGCGCATCCTTCACGACGGGAACGACCAGGCCCCGCTCGGTCTGTGCCGCGAAGCCGAGATGCACCTCGGGAAGCCGCACGATCTCCCGTGCGTCCATGTCCACCGTCGAGTTGAGCTCCGGGTGGCGGGCGAGCGCGGCGGTGCAGATCCGGGCGAGCAGTGCGAGGAGCGAGATCTTCGGCCCGCCGGCGGCGTTCATCGCCGTCCGCGCCGCCATCAGCTCGGTCGCGTCCGCGTCGACCCAGCAGGTGGCGTCAGGGATCTCGTGCCGGCTGCGGGAGAGCTTGTCCGCCACGGCACCGCGGACGCCGCGCAGCGCAATGCGCTCACCCTGCGCACCGCGTCCACGGATGGCCGCCGCGGCGACGGCCGTGGTGGGCTCCGGGGCCGTCGGTGCCGCTGCGGCACGCATGGCCTGCTCGACATCGGCCCGCAGGATCAGACCGTCGGGTCCCGAACCGGTCAGCCGGCGCAGGTCGAGGCCGTTCTCCCGGGCCAGCTTGCGCACCAGGGGCGAGATGACGGCCACCGGCCCGTCCTGTGCACCACGGCTGTGCACCGGTGCCTGCACGGGCGCGGCGGCGGGGGGCGTGGGAGCCGGCGTCGGCACGGCCGCCGCGGGCACTGCCGGGCGGATACGTCGACGACGGGCTGCCGGCGCTCGCGTTCCGTAGCCGACCAGCACATTGCCGGACGACTCGGCGGTGTCCCCCTTCCCCGAGGAACCGCCGGCAGCCGCGGCACCCGGGGCGTCCGGGGCCGCGGGTGCGCCGGCCGGCTCCATGGCGCCGACCGCCACGGTCAGCAAGGGCGCGCCCACGGGCAGCTCCGTGCCCTCCTCACCGAAGCGCGCGGTGACCACGCCTCCGTACGGGCACGGCACCTCGACCATCGCCTTGGCCGTCTCGACCTCGACGACCGGCTGGTCGATGGCCACGACATCGCCGACGGCCACCAGCCAGCGGACGATCTCGGCCTCGGTCAGCCCTTCGCCGAGGTCCGGCAGCTTGAACTCCAGCACCTGGGCCATCAGTTCCCCGCCTCCCACTGCAGCCGTGCCACCGCGTCGAGCACACGGTCCACGCCCGGCAGATGATGCCGCTCCAGCATCGGCGGCGGATAGGGAATGTCGAACCCGGCGACCCTCAGCACGGGCGCCTCCAGGTGGTGGAAGCAGCGCTCTGTCACCCGTGCGGCGATCTCCCCTCCGGGGCCGCCGAAACCGGTCGACTCATGGACGACGACTGCCCGGCCCGTGCGCCGCACGGATGCGCAGACCGTCTCGTCGTCGAACGGCACGAGCGAGCGGAGATCGACGACCTCCAGGTCCCAGCCCTCGGCCGCGGCCGCCTCGGCGGCCTCCATGCACACCGGCACCGAAGGACCGTAAGTGATGAGCGTGGCGCTGCGGCCCGCGCGGCGCACCACGGCTTTGCCGATCGGCTCGACCGCGGTCGGCGCCTCGGGCGACCACTGCGCCTTCGACCAGTACAGCCGCTTCGGCTCCAGGACCACCACAGGGTCGTCGGAGGCGATCGCGGCGCGCAGCAGCCCGTACGCGTCGTCGACGGTCGCGGGCGTGACGACATGGAGCCCCGGAGTCGCCATGTAGTACGCCTCGGAGGAGTCGCTGTGGTGCTCGACGCCGCCGATCCCGCCGCCGTACGGCACGCGGACCGTGATCGGCAGGGGCATGCCGCCCCGGGTGCGGTTGCGCATCCGGGCGACGTGGCTGATGAGCTGCTCGAACGCCGGGTACGCGAAGGCGTCGAACTGCATCTCGACGACCGGCCGCAGCCCGTACATCGCCATGCCGACGGCCGTACCGAGGATGCCGGCCTCGGCCAGCGGGGTGTCAGTACAGCGGTCGTCGCCGAACTCCTTGGCGAGCCCGTCCGTGACCCGGAAGACGCCGCCCAGCGTGCCGACGTCCTCGCCCAGCACATGGACCGTGGGGTCCTCGGCCATCGAGTCGCGCATCGCGCGCTGCAGGGCCTGGGCCATCGTCGCGGGCTTCACCGCGGCCGTGGTCATCGTGCTTCTCCCTCTGCTTCCAGCTCGGCCCGCAGCAGCGCCGCCTGCTCACGGAGCTGGGTGGTCTGCTCGGCGTAGACGTGGCCGAACAGGTCCATCGGGTCCAGCACCGGGTCGGCGTTCATCCGCTCGCGCAATGCGGCGGCCATCGTCTCGGCCGCGTCCGCCGCGGCCTGCCTGGTGTCCTCGTCCAGCAGTCCCCGCTGCGTCAGCTCCCGCTCCAGCAGCCGGATCGGATCGTGCTCCCGCCAGGTCTCGACCTCGCTGTCACCGCGGTAGCGGGTCGCGTCGTCGGCGTTCGTGTGGGCTTCGATGCGGTAGGTGACGGCCTCGATCAGGGTGGGCCCGCCGCCGCTCCTGGCGCGGGCCATGGAGGCACCGAGCACTTCGTGCACCGCGGCCACGTCGTTGCCGTCGACGAGCCGGCCCGGCATGCCGTACCCGACCGCCTTGTGAGCCAGGGAGGGGGCCGCGGTCTGCTTCGCGAGCGGCACGGAGATCGCGAAGCCGTTGTTCTGCACGAGGAAGACGACCGGGGCCTTCCATACGGCGGCGAAGTTCAGCGCCTCGTGGAAGTCGCCCTCGCTGGTGCCGCCGTCGCCGACCATGGCCAGCGCCACGACGTCGTCGCCCTTGAGGCGGGCGGCGTGCGCGAGACCGACGGCGTGGGGCAGCTGGGTGGCGAGCGGCGTGCACAGGGGCGCGATGCGGTGCTCGTGCGGGTCGTATCCGGTGTGCCAGTCGCCGCGCAGCAGGGTGAGGGCCTGCACGGGGTCAAGTCCGCGCGCCACGGCCGCGAGCGTGTCGCGGTAGCTCGGGAAGAGCCAGTCCTGCTCCTCGAGGGCCATCGCCGCGGCCACCTCGCACGCCTCCTGCCCGGTGGTCGACGGGTAGACAGCGAGCCTGCCCTGCTTGGTCAGCGCGGTCGCCTGGGCGTTGTACCGACGGCCGCGCACCAGCTCGGCGTACAGCCGCAACAGCAGCTCGGGATCGGCCTTGGCCGCGGCTTCCGTGCCGAGCACGCGGTACGGCTCCGGGTCCGGGAGCAGCGGTGCGGGATCGGTGCGGGGCTGCCACGCCGGAGGCGGGGTGGGCCGGTAGGCGGCAGCGGCACCGGGAAGCTCCTGGACCGTCATGCTGCTCTTTCTCAACGCGAGCACCTCCTCGTGGGAGCGACGAAGACAGCGACACGAATGCGACGACGCATGCGAGTGCGAGGCAGCGCGGGTGTGGCGCGCCTCACCTACCGATTGTTCGGTCGTGGACGCAATTTGGCTACAGGCACCGGCAGCCTGTGGACAAACGGTTCTCCACAGCTTCAGATGGAGACAGGTCGTCCATACGAGGAAGGCGGGGGGACGTGGCAGCTGAACAAATGGCCGAGGGCGGTGGCCGCACGGAGCAGACACCTCCGGCCCGCCCGCTCGATGCGATCGACCGGGACATCCTGCGCATGCTCCAAACGGACGGTCGCGCGTCGATCCGCTCGGTGGCCGAACGGGTGCACGTCTCGCGCGCCAACGCGTACGCCCGCATCAACCGGCTCATCGACGACGGCGTGATCCGGGGCTTCAGCGCGCGCGTCGACCACGAGCGGGCGGGACAGGGCGCGTCCGCCTACATCACGCTCAAGATCGTGCAGAACTCGTGGCGCACGGTGCGCGAGCAGTTGCAGGCCCTTCCGGGCGCCGCGCACATCGCTCTGGTCAGCGGGGACTTCGACGTCCTGCTGCTGGTGCACACCCCGGACAACCGCACCCTGCGCGAGCTGGTCCTGACCAGGCTCCAGTCCATCCCCGAGGTGTTGTCCACGCGCACGCTGCTGGTCTTCGAGGAGACGGACCTCGAACCGGTCCCCGGACCGGTGACGGGCGTGGGGACGGGCGTCGGCGCGGGCCTCGCGGCGGACGACGACCCGCTCCAGTAGCCGGCCGGCCGCCGACCCCGAACGCAGTGTTCTGCGGCCCAAACGCGGTTCTCCGGCCCCCGCGGCGCTGGGGCCCGCCCGGCCCGACCGCGTCGCTCGGGCCCGGCCCCGCCCGGGACACACCGCCGAGATCCCGTATGCGGCCCTATGGGCCCGTGCGCAACCCGTCGAACGCCAGCCGCACGACCGTCTCGGCCACCTGGTCGCCGTCGTAGCCGCCGGCCGGCTGCGGGCGGTACCACTCGACCAGGGAGTTCACCATGCCGAACAGCAGACGCGTCGCCAGCCGGATGTCGACATCGGCCCGCAGATCGCCGTCCGCCGCGGCCGCCTTCAACAGGTCGGCGACCCGCTGGTCGAACTCACGGCGGCGCTCCATCGCCCACCGTTCGGTCGTCGTGTTGCCCCGGACACGCAGCAGCAGCGTCACATAGGGCAGCTCGGCCATCAGCACCTCGACCGTGCGCCGGGTGACGTACTCGACCCGCTCGATGGCCCGTCCCCCCACCGCGCCCGGTTCCTCGAGAATCGCGAACAGAGCGTCGAGCGCCCGGCTCACGGCTCTGCGCAGCAGCTCCTCCTTGCCCGCGACATGGTGGTAGATCGAGGACTTGGAGATGCCGGCCGCTTTGGAGAGGTGCTCCATGGAGGTGCCGTCGTACCCACGCTCGTTGAAGACGCGTACGGCGACGGAGAGCAGCGTCTCGGGGGTGTACGTGTCCCGTCTGGCAGTGGCCATCAGTTGTCCCCCTCGCCTTCCGAGAAGGCACGGCGCTTGGAGCCGAGGGACGGCGCGTAACGGCCGGTGGGGTAGTGGTCGTGGAGGGTGTCCAGCAACCCGCAGACCCAGCTGAAACCCAGCCTCTCGCCCCACTCCAGGGGGCCTGCCGGATAGTTGACGCCGAGCCGCATCGCGGTGTCGATGTCCTCGGCGGATGCGACGCCGCGCTCGAGCGCGTCCACGGCGAAGTCCGCCAGCATCGCGACCGTACGGGCGACGATCATGCCGGGTACGTCGCCGATGAGCGAGACGTCCTTGCCGAGCGCCTGGAAGAGACCGATGGCGTCCTGGACGGCACCGGGCATGCTCCTGCGGGTGTCCTCGGAGGTGGACAGCGCGATCCGGGTCGCCTTCCCGTAGTCCAGGGCGAGGTCGAAGGAGATGGCGCCGTCCTCGTACCCGAACGACGCCGCACCGTCCACGAGGCGCAGCTGCGCGCCTCCCGCCAGGGTTATGAAGCCGTTCCCGGGCTTTCGGAGGACGGTGATCCCGGCCCGCCGCATGAGTTCGACCAGGGGCTCGGCGGGCCCGAGCTCGCCGTGGACGGTGACGCTCCGCGGGGCGGGAGCCGGCGGTTCGGTACGCGCCCGGGGGCGCTCGGCCCCGTCCGCGTACGAGAACCAGCCGTGCCCCGACTTCCGGCCGTGGCGCCCCGACTCGACGAGCCGGCGCTGGGCCAGGGACGGTGTGAACTTCGTGCTCCGGAAGAAGGAATCCCACACGGAGCGGGTGACCGCCTCGTTGACGTCCTGGCCGATCAGGTCGGTCAGCTCGAACGGACCCATCCGGAAGCCGCCGCACTCGCGCAGGACCGCGTCGACGGTGGCGGGGTCGGCGCCCCGCTCCTCGTGGACGGCGAACGCTTCGGCGTAGAAGGGCCTGGCGATGCGATTGACGATGAAGCCGGGGGTGTCCGTGCAGCGCACCGGGGTCTTGCCCCAGCCTTTCGCCGTCTCGTACGCGCGCGTGGCGGCGGTCTCCTCGGTGGCGAAGCCGCTGACGACCTCGACGAGGGGGAGCAGCGGCGCCGGGTTGAAGAAATGCAGTCCGACGAAGCGGCCGGGCAGCCGCAGTGCGCCCGCGATGGCGGTGACGGAGAGCGAGGAGGTGTTGGTGGCCAGCAGGCAGTCGTCGGCGACGATCTTCTCCAGTGCACCGAAGAGCTCCTGCTTGACAGGAAGCTCTTCGAGGATCGCCTCGACGACGAGCGCGGCGTCGGCGAGCTCGGCGAGCTCCGCTGCCGCGAGGAGCCGGCCGCGGGCCGCGTCGCGCCCGGCGGCGTCCAGCCGGCCCTTGTCGACCATCCGGTCCAGACGGGCGCCGATGGCCTCGGCGGCTTCCGCGGCCCGACCGGGGACGGCGTCGTAGAGACATACGGGATGGCCCGCGACGAGGGCCACCTGGGCGATGCCCTGTCCCATCGTGCCCGTGCCGACCACGGCGACGGTACGACTCTTATCGATGGCGGTCATGGAGGCGATCCTTCCCGATGAGTTTTCCACAGGTTCGACAGGCCCCCTTGTACCGACCGATCGTTCGGTTACTCTAACTCTGTCAATCCTCCCCTGCCCAGCTCGACGAGGAGTTGGTCCGTCATGCAGCTGACCGAGACCCACCGGCCCACGCTCGACCAGGCCCTCGAAGCGATCCGCACGCGCGCCTACTGGTCCCCGCACCCCGAGCACCCCAAGGCGTACGGCGAAAGCGCACCGGCCGATGGCCTGGCTGCCTTCGAGGCCCTGCGCGGCACCCGCTTCGACCTGGACCAGCCAGGCACGGACGGCTGGACCGGCGGCGAAGTCTCGCCGTACGGCCTGGAGTTGGGCATCGAGTACCCCCATCCGGACCTCGACGTCCTGCTGCCCGCGATGCGCGCGGGCATGGCCGCCTGGCGCGAGGCGGGACCTGAGACCCGCGCACTGGTCTGTGTGGAGATCCTGGCCCGGATCAGCGCCCGCACCCATGAGTTCGCGCACGCGGTGATGCACACCAGCGGGCAGGCCTTCATGATGGCGTTCCAGGCCGGCGGCCCGCACGCCCAGGACCGTGGCCTGGAGGCGGTGGCGTATGCGTACGAGGAGCAGATCCGTACCCCCGCCGCGGCCCACTGGTCCAAGCCGCAGGGCAAGCGCGACCCCCTTGAACTGCAGAAGACCTTCACCACGGCGGGCCGCGGCATCTCCCTCCTGATCGGCTGCAACACCTTCCCGACGTGGAACGGCTACCCGGGCCTCTTCGCCTCGCTGGCCACCGGCAACCCGGTCCTGGTCAAGCCGCACCCGCGGGCCGTGCTTCCCCTGGCACTCACCGTGCGCGTGGCGCGCGAGGTGCTCGCCGAGGCCGGCTTCGATCCGAACCTGGTAGCTCTGGCCGCCGAGCAGCCCGGCGAGGGGATCGCGAAGACCCTGGCGGTCCGTCCCGAGATCAAGATCATCGACTACACCGGCTCCACCGCCTTCGGCGACTGGCTGGAGACGCACGCCCGCCAGGCGCAGGTCTACACGGAGAAGGCCGGCGTCAACACGGTCGTCGTCGACTCCACCGACGACTACAAGGGAATGCTCTCCAACCTGGCCTTCTCGCTGTCGCTGTACAGCGGCCAGATGTGCACCACCCCGCAGAACGTGCTGATCCCGCGGGACGGCGTCACGACGGACGCCGGACCCAAGACGTACGACGAGGTGGCCGCCGACCTCGCGGCCGCGGTGAACGGCCTGCTCGGCGACGACGCCCGGGCGAATGCCCTGCTCGGCGCGCTGGTCAACCCCGATGTGAAGGCCCGCCTCGAGGCGGCGGCCCACCTCGGCGAAGTGGCCCTGGCATCGCGTGAGGTCGCCAATCCGGAGTTCCCCGGCGCGACGGTGCGCACACCGGTCATCGTCAAGCTCGACGGTGCCCGCAAGCTGTGGGAGTCGCCCGACGCCGAGGTGGCCTATCTGTCGGAGTGCTTCGGCCCGGTGTCCTTCGCCGTCGCCGTGGACTCCACGGCGGACGCCCTGGACCTGTTGCGGCGCACGGTCCGCGACAAGGGCGCGATGACGGTCGGCGCGTACACCACCTCGGAGGCCACGGAGCGCGCGATCGAGGAGGTCTGCCTGGAGGAGTCGGCGCAGCTCTCCCTGAACCTCACGGGCGGCGTGTACGTCAACCAGACCGCGGCGTTCTCCGACTTCCACGGCTCGGGCGGCAACCCCGCGGCGAACGCGGCACTGTGCGACGGCGCGTTCGTCTCCAACCGCTTCCGTGTGGTGGAGGTCCGGCGCCAGGCCTGACGGCCACCGGTATCCGTTGGTCCCCCGGGCTGGCCCGGGGGACCAACGGGCCGGAACCGTGGCGCAGAAGCCGGTGTGTGGGGGCCAGAAGCGCCTGGCGGCGCCGCCTTGACCGGTGGAAAAGGGTGGCGGGTCGAGTACCGGCCCGGGGTCACAGGCCCCGGCGCAGCACGTCGGCAATCTGTTCCGGCGTTCCGATCGCGAGGAACATGGCCTGTTCGGACGGGTCCCCTTCTGCCTGCGCCGATGCAGACAGAAGGCCCTGGGCGCACACCGAGCCGAGCAGCCGCTGCCGTACCCGGCGAGCGACCTCGCTGCCCCGCAGCAGCATCGCCAGGACGAGCACGGCCTGCCGGGTGAAGACACCGAGCTGCCGCCGGGCTGCCATCGCGCCGGGCATATTGACGGCGAGGAAGCCGCGCAGCTCCTCGCCCTGCAGCCGCCGGTAGCCGCAGCCGCCCAGTTCTCCCGCGTGCTTGCGCACGGCCCGCCGCAGGGCGACCGCGTCGACCTCGAAGTGGTCCGCGAGCATGGCCGCCGTCACATGCTCGCCGTCCGGCATCAGCTCAAGGGGCTTGGTGCCGTCGAGTGCGTCCGTGCGGTGGGTCAGGGCGGCACGCAGGGCACGTGTCCGCAGGAGCGCCTCCTCTGCGTACATCGGCCCTCCTGGGGTCGTAAGGGACACGGGAATCGCTCCACCGGCGCCGCTCGGCTCTGCTGCCGCATCCCAAGTCGACGTTGCGCTCGACGGTGTAAACGACACAGCTGTCCGAAAGTCACACTTTCCCCTCGACGGAACGCGCACCGCTCAGCCGCCTGAGCAGGCCGGACAGGCGGACACTGAACCCGCGGACCGACGGACCGACGGACCGGCGGACCGACGGACCGACGGACCGACGGACCGACGGACCGGCGGACGCCGAGCCCGCGGACGGGGGCGGGCGGCCCGCCAGGCCTGCCGATCGGGTGAACAGGCGACCGGCGATCCGGCGGACCAGTGGGTCAGCGGACGGCAGGCGGAGGCGGAATGTCCGCGTCCCTGAACCCAGGCGTGCATGCGATCGCCGCGGCCGCCCCGGTATCGATCGAGCGGGTCGAGCCGGACTGGGCGATCGAGCACACCATCGCCGCGTGCTTGCGGGCCTCCTCGGTCAGCCCGGCCCCTCCTGCCCGAACAGCAGCACGATCGCCGCGTCGGCTCGGTGCGCTCCGGCGGCACAGCCGCGGGCAGGTTGTCGATCCCGATGACCGGCAGGTCCGCCGCCGCCCACTCGGTCAGGGATGCCGTGTCCGGGTGATGGCGCACACGCTGATAGCGGTCGGTGACCATGGCGCCCGCCGGTTCCGGCGCCGGCGTCCCACGATGTGGATCTCCCCGGCGAGACACGCGCTGGCCGTCCGCACCACGGAGCCGATGCTGGAGTGTCGGTTACACAACGGGTCTGGCGAGCCCTCGATCGTCATGGGGGTCTGGTCCCTGTAGTGGACCTCCCCAGTGGAACAGCGCCATGGCCACGCTGGTGGCAAGGTTGTAGCTCGATACCTGGGGCCGCATGGGAAGTGCCAGGAGCTTGGTTGCCCGGCCACGGAGCTCGGGCGAGACCCCGTGCCGCTCGGAGCCGAATACCAGCAGCGCATCACCGGGGACAGCCACAGACCTGATGTCCTCCCCCTCGGGGTCCAGGACGTACGTCGGGCCCGGTGGAAGATCACCGGAGGGGAGCCGTTCGACGGCGGTGGCGAAGTGGAGACCCGCGCCCGCCCTCACGGCGTTGGGGTGCCACGGGTCCACGTCGCCGGTAGTGACGACGCCTGTGGCCCCAAAACCGGCAGCAAGACGAACCACGGCCCCGACGTTCCCGAGATTGCGCGGGTTGTCCAGAACGACGATCGGTGACGCCCGTGGCAGCCGCACCAACCCCGCCACGTTTGTCTGCCGGCTTCGCCTGGTGGCCAGAGCGGCCACCTGTGTGGGGTGAACCCTCGGCACCAGTTCCCGCAAGATCTTTCCTGGTACCTCGACGACAAGATCCCTGATGCGGTCCGTCACGTCGTCGGCGAGCGAAGCAGCCAGTGCCAGGGCGGCCTCTTTGTCGCTGGTGACTGCGACTCGTACGTCGGCTCCGAAACGGAGCGCGTGTTTCAGCGCATGGAAGCCGTCGAGCAGCACAGTGTCGTCAGGCGCACTCTCCCACTGCAGTACAGCCCTCGTGGCATCGTCATCGCTCATCGCCTCAGGCTACGGTGTCGAACAGCCGCTCTCCCGCATCGCATAACACCCTATGGGCCCCTGGTCGGTGGTCTGCGCCCCGCCCGCATCGCGCCGGTGTACTTCTCGCCCTGCTCTCCAGGAACAGCCGTTGCGCCGGTACGGGCCGTCCGCCGCAGCGACGCCTCGAACCGGTCGGTCTCGGCCACGTCGATACCGACCCCGATGATGCTCATGCGAGCACCTTACGGACCTCTCTTCCTCTCAAGCACCGCGCGTTTCGGAACTGAGGATGGCGGAACAAGTATCCGGGCCATCTGTATATGTACGAACTATTGGTGACACCCGTCAAATCTGGGTTAATTGTCGGATGACGGATCATCGGGGCGGGCGTCCGAACCGTGCACGCACACAATTCCGCAAATCCCTGTGGGCCATCAGTGGATTGAACTCGATATCGACAACCTTCCTCATCACCGTGTCCCCCTTCATAATCCTCACCGGCCTGTACCAGGGCTCAACCCCCTGGTACTTGGTCCTGCTCATTGCCCTTGCACCCCTGAGCCTGGTCATGGCGGTCGGCGCGGACCGAAGCATCGGTAAGCAGGTGACGTCCCGTCTGCTGGCCGGTCTGGACGAGCGAAAACCCACGGGTGACCGCGACTACGTGCTCTATCTCCGCTCGTTCTTCGTCGACGCCGACCTGTCGAGAACGGACAAGGCGGGCGGTTCGAACTTCTTGACGTCCCTGGTCGGCTACTTCGGCTACCGGGACCCCGACGGTCGCGACAGCACCTGGGAGAGCCGCCTCACCCACCTGTTCCAGTGCTTCGGCCGCGTGGTGGCGGTCGGTCGCCCCGCAGAGCCCCTCCCGCCCCTGGGAGCCCGTCGCTTCTACATGCCTCCGGCCGGCCAGGGCTGGAAGAAAGAGGTCGCCAAGGCCATCAGCGGGGCCCGGCTGGTGGTCATTGTCGCCGCCATCGGTCAGGACGCCGGTCGTGCCGAAGGCACTCTGTGGGAATACTCTGAGGCTGTACGCGTGCTCCCACCGTCCCGTGTGCTGCTGGTCGCCTGCGGTGAGCGCGAGGACTATGAGCGCTTCCGCGCCGGAGCCGCCGAGTACTTCCGGGAGCGGGCGGCAGAACTCCGTATGGCCGGGGAGGAATTACCACCGGCGCCGGTGCTCCCGAATTGGGTGGAGCCGCAGCGGCCGTCGAAGCTGAGGCGGGGCTTTCCGCTGCGGGGAGTCGTCCGCTTCGACACCGGCTGGGCCACCGAGTTCGTGCCTTTCGACCCCACCGCGGAACGGGGCCTGACGCCGTACGCGCGCTGGCGCAGGACCGTGCATACCCAGGTCGAACCCTGGATGGATGAATGCGAGGACCGGTTGCCGGGGCAGGCCGTGTACCCGGGGACACACCACTGGCACTGGCACCTCAAAGTGTTCGGCGCCCTGGTCCTCGGCTGGCTGGCGACATACTGCGCCCAGCACTGGGGCCGTCTTCTGCTGCCCCAGAAGCTCGGGCTGTGCGTGGATGTGGTCTTCGCGCTTGCCGCGCTGGCGCGGCTGGCCGACATGGCCCGCAACATGAGCCGTTCGGACGTGGAGGTCTCGGACGAGGAGGAGAGCGAAGAGGGCGCAGACAGGCCTCCGAGTTCTTCGGAAACGCCGTCGATTCCCGCCCGAACGGAGTACGTCGTCACCAAGTTCGTGGCTCGGTGGCCCGGCCGCTTCGGCATCGGTCTCTTCGTCACCAGGATCTACCGCGACAAGGACCTGAGGCACGTCGATCCTCCTGCTCGCCGTCCTTTCTGGTCCGTCCGCACCGCGAGGATGCCGCTGACCCCTTTCCGTACGGAGCGGCAGTGGCCGGGGGGCTTCGTCCTGCGCGGCCGGGCGTTGGACGTCGTGCAGATCGAACGCGACAGCCATATGACGAGCCGTCAGTTCGGCCAACGGGCCCTGCTCCGCCTCGCCGGCGCCGTGGGCACGGTCGTCGGTACGGCCGTCGGAGTCTTCCGAGTCCGGACCGGCGGCCAGATGCTCGGGGCATCGGCGCTCGGCCTTCTATCCGCGTACTGGTTCTGGTTCCGATCCCGCAATGACTTCAACCGAATGAGCCGCATGCGGTGGCGCCCCCGCGTACCCGAGGACCTGGCCGGGGAGCCCTGTGTGCTGTACCTCCGCCCGCATCCCGACGATCCGGTCCCCCCGTCCCCCTGGCAGGGCCCCCTGGACGTCGACCTGCACACGGTCTTCGTCGAAACAGCCCTGTTCAGGGTCGGACACGTGCCGCAAGCGTCGCCGCCCACCGTCCTGGCCCGACTGCCCCTCCCCGCGGACGGCCGGCAGGCCACGCTCACCGCCGCCCTGCCCCACTGCGGGCTGGTCGTCATCCCGGTGACCGGCACCAGCTCAGCAACCCTCTGGCAGTTGACCGAAGCCGTACGCCTCATCCCGCCCTCCCGTCTGCTCCTTCTCCTCCTCCCCGGAGAAGACGCCGCCGAGGAGTACGCCCGCTTCCGCCAGGCCGCCGCAGAGGCGTTCGCGGAGCGTGCGGCCTCGCTCCCCGAGGCCGCGCGAGCGGACTTCCGCCCCCTGTGTCTGCCCCTGGAGCTACCGGACGCGGCACCGCCCGGCCAACGCGAACCGGCCCTGCGCGCCGCGATCCACTTCGCCGAGGACTGGACACCGGCCGTCCTGCGCTTCAGCCCCGTGGACACCGCCTCCGGCGAGGTCCCCCGCCGCACACAGCTCCTGCGCATCCGGGCGGAACTGCAGCCGATCCTCGCCGGCCTGTCCCCGGCGCAGGAACAGCCGGTCGGCTAGGCCGTTTCCTTCGGGTGAAGATCCGACGCCTACCGGGGGGACGTGTCCAAGGAGGGCTCATGGACGCTCACAGGCGTGACGCCATGGGCGCGCATCTCGGCCTCGATCTTCACTGCTTCCGACGCTCCCTGCCGCGCGAGGCGCGAGAGCATCGTGATCACGACCGCGTCATATCCCGGTGCGCACCGCTTCCGTCAGGGGTGCTGGTCGAAGACATGGCGCCGGTCGCCGTCGGCCGGCAGCGCGGGGTCGTACCGCTCGCTCTGCGGCCAGGGCATAAGGGGCGGCCCGACGCCGATCTCGGGGGCCCTCGCCCTACTGAATCGGTTCTTCGGTGGTGCTCACCCGACGAACTTACGGGGCCGGTCCTCGCTTCCCCGCCGCCGCTGCCGCGGGATGTCCACCCGTGCGCGGACCCGGTCCCGTCTGCGTGACATCCATGCCCCCAGCCCCACCAGAAAAGCGGTCGGCAGGAAGACGGCGTCGGCGGCGATCATGGCGAGGGAGAAGAAAGGCAGCCCGAGCAGGACGGCGATGGCGGCGTGCTCGAGCATCATGCCCACCAGCAGGACGTTCTTGACGCGCCGGTTGAAGAGCGTGAAGGGGAAGGCGACCTGCACGATGACCGTGCCGTACGTCAGCACCATCACCATCACGCCACCGGCGGCGAGCAGGTCGGAGACGGCCGGCCAGGGCGCGAAGTAGTCCAGCTTGAGCGGGTAGTAGAGCGCGGTACCGTCCTGCCATCGCGAGCCCTGGATCTTGTACCAGCCTGCGGTCGCGTAGATCAGGCAGACCTCGGCCATGATCAGGACGATGGCCGCGTTGTGAACGAGGTTGGCAAGGACGTCGAGGAAGGTGCGCGGCTCGCTGTCCGCCGCGTAACGGCTCACCGCCCACCACACGCCGTGGAAGATCCACAGCGCCCAGAACAGGGCGAAGATCCACCACTCCCCGCCGACCCGGCCCACCACCGTCCCTATGAAGAGCAGCACGCCGAAGACCGTCCACAGGGCCGGGCCCACCCGGTCCCGCCCGCCGGAGTGCGCACTACGGCGTGCGTCCAGGGACCACACCTGCGCACACCGGGTCAGCACCAGGTAGATCGCCATCAGATGGATGACGTTGTCGCCGCCGTCGCCCACGAAGATCGAGCGGTTCTGCAGCGACAGCACACCGACCATGAAGACCGCGGACACGGCCCGGGTGTGCCAGCCGAGCATCAGCAGCAGGCTGGAGAGCACGGATATGCCGTACACGAACTCGAACCAGAGCGGGCCGTCCGACCACAGCAGCACAGTGAACGCGTCATTGCCCGCGATCAGCTGCTCGGCCATGGCATGGCTCCATGGACCGTCGGGCCCGTAGAGCGCATGCCGGTGGGGCAGCTCGCGCAGCAGGAACAGCAGCCAGGTCGCGCCGAAGCCGATCCGCACGATCGCGCTCTGATGCGGGCCGAGAGCCGTGGAGGTGATGTGCTGGACCGCGCGGGCGATTCTGTGACCCGTGGCGTGCTCCGTCGTGTGGTCCGAGGTACGACTCACCGGCTCACCTCGGCACGGTCGTTCTCTGCGCCCTCGGGAAGGTCCGCGGCGGTGATCAGCCACCACGGCAGCTGCCGGTAGGCGGGGCGGGTGTCGATCTTCTCGTCGCTCCAGGCCGGGGCCTCGACCGACCGTGTGGCCGACCTGAGCTGGATGCGCGCGACCGGCCCGCCGAGATCGCGGCCGTCCATGCGCACCATCACGATGCGGCGGAGGTAGCTCTCGGCAAGCCGACCGCGCAGCCCGTTCGGACGGTTCTCGCCGTCGTGCGAGCCGAGGTAGAAGTCCCAGCCGCGACGGAGCTGGTTCTGGTGGATATGGCTGGGGAGGAGATTGCCCCGGATCGCCCGGCCGTCCTCGGCCGACAGGTCGATCCAGTCGCTGGTGCGGCGGCTGCCGTCGGAGGAGGTGTACTCGGCACGCACCTCGACGGCGATGTTCTGCTGGAGCGGGTTGGGGGCGAAGAGCTTCCAGTTCTGCTCGAACTCGGGGTAGACCCACCCGTCCACCGCCTTCCCGTGCTGCTTGGTCACGGTGTTGGAGGGGGCGACATGGAAGAAGACCATGGCGAGGTGGACGCAGCCGAGCACGGCAATGAGCGCGAGGCAGACGGCCGCGGCGGCCTGGTACGGGAGGGACAGGCCGGCCATACCGCCGATGCGGGCGGGCGGCGCGGTGCCGGCGGCCGGGGGCTGGGCCGGGGAGGGGACTGTCGGCATGGACGGCGCGGGAGCCGGCAGGGGCGGCGCGGGAGCCGGGCGGGTTTCCGGCTGGTGGGCGTGGTGGGGCCGAGGCTGCCCGGAGCCCAGGCTGCCGGTGCCCTCGACGCCCTCGTGCTCGTAGGAATCCATCCCGCCCCGATCCCGATCGGCCCACTGCCGTTATCCACAGGGTTGACACCCTACGGGCCGTCGACTCACCATTGAAGTCAATGAACCGAACGATCGGTCGGTAGGGGTCCGGATGACGGCAGTGACAGCGGAGACGTACGAGGCGGCGTTCGACGCTGCCGTGGCGGCCGACGAGCGCATCGAGCCGCGTGACTGGATGCCGGAGGCGTACCGGGCCTCACTGGTCCGCCAGATGGCACAGCATGCGCACTCCGAGATCATCGGCATGCAGCCGGAGGCGAACTGGATCACTCGCGCACCCTCACTGCGCCGCAAGGCGATCCTGATGGCCAAGGTGCAGGACGAGGCCGGTCACGGCCTGTATCTGTACAGCGCGGCGGAGACCCTCGGCACCAGCCGCGACGAGCTGCTCGACAGACTCCACACCGGCCGCCAGAAGTACTCCTCGATCTTCAACTACCCCACGCTGACCTGGGCCGACGTCGGCGCGATCGGCTGGCTGGTGGACGGGGCGGCGATCACCAACCAGGTGCCGCTGTGCCGCTGCTCGTACGGGCCTTACGCCCGCGCGATGGTGCGGATCTGCAAGGAGGAGTCCTTCCACCAGCGCCAGGGGTACGAGCTGCTGCTCACCCTGTCGCAGGGGACACCTGAGCAGCACGCGATGGCACAGGACGCGGTCGACCGCTGGTGGTGGCCCTCGCTGATGATGTTCGGCCCGCCGGACGACGCTTCGGCGCACTCGGCGCAGTCCATGGCCTGGAAGATCAAGCGGCATTCGAACGACGAGCTGCGTCAGCGCTTCGTGGACATCTGTGTCCCGCAGGCAGAAGCCCTGGGACTCAGCCTCCCCGACCCGGACCTGCGCTGGAACGAGGAGCGGGGTCACCACGACTTCGGCGCGATCGACTGGGCCGAGTTCCAGGAGGTCCTCAAGGGCAACGGCCCCTGCAACGAACAGCGGATCAACCAGCGCCGTCTTGCGCACGAAGAGGGCGCCTGGGTCCGGGCCGCGGCCGCGGCCTACGCGGACAAGCACCAAGCGGCACAGCACACCGAGTCCCTGGAGGCGACGGCATGAGCAGCTCGACCGAATGGCCGCTGTGGGAGGTCTTCGTGCGCTCGCGCCGCGGGCTGTCCCACACCCACGCGGGCAGCCTGCACGCCCCGGACGCGGAGATGGCACTGCGCAACGCCCGCGACCTCTACACCCGGCGCAACGAAGGCGTCTCGATATGGGTGGTGCCCTCCACCGCGGTGACCGCGTCCTCGCCGGACGAGAAGGATCCGTTCTTCGAGCCGGCCGCCGACAAGCCCTACAGGCACCCGACCTTCTACGAGATCCCGGAAGGGGTGAAGCACCTGTGACCACGCCCCAGCAGACCGCACCGACCGCGCCCGTCACACCGCCGACCGCGGCGGTACACGCCGCGGCACTCGCGCTCGGGGACGACGCCCTCGTGCTCTCGCACCGGCTGGGGGAGTGGGCCGGCCATGCACCCGTCCTGGAGGAGGATGTCGCGCTGGCCAATATCGCCCTGGACCTGCTGGGCCAGGCACGCGTGCTGCTCTCCCTCGTAGGGGACGAGGACGAGCTCGCGTATCTGCGTGAGGAGCGGGCCTTCCGCAATCTCCAGCTGGTCGAGCAGCCGAACGGCGACTTCGCGCACACCATCGCCCGCCAGTTCTACTTCTCCGTCTACCAGCGCCTGCTGTACGGGCAGCTGGCGGCCGGGGACGGCCCGTTCGCCGGGCTGGCCGCGAAGGCGGTCAAGGAGGTGGCGTACCACCAGGACCACGCAGAGCACTGGATCGCACGACTGGGTGACGGCACCGCCGAGAGCCATGAGCGGATGCAGCGGGCCTGCGACGCACTGTGGCGGTTCACCGGTGAGATGTTCCGGCCGGTGGAAGGTGTGGACGTCGACTGGCAGGCGCTTCACGTCAGCTGGCTGGAGATCGTCACGCCCGTACTGGAGCGCGCGACGCTGACCGTGCCGACCGGCCCGCGCGGCGGCGCCTGGTCTGCAGGCGCGGGCCGCCAGGGTCTGCACACCGAGTCGTTCGGGCGGATGCTCGCCGAGATGCAGCACCTGCACCGCAGCCACCCGGGGGCATCATGGTGACGGAGACGACCCGCGCCGGTGGGGCGGTCCGTACGGCCGATGCGGCCGAGACGAGGCTCGAGGAGGAGCTGCGCAGACTGGCCGGCTCCGTACCCGACCCGGAGCTTCCGGTGCTGACCCTTGAGGAGCTCGGTGTGGTCCGCGGGGTCCATGTGATCGGACCGGGAAGGGTCGAGGTCGAGCTGACCCCCACGTACACCGGCTGTCCGGCGATCGAGGCGATGACCTCGGACATCGAGCAGGTGCTGCACAACCACGGGGTCGCGGACGTCTCGGTGGTCAGGGTGCTCACGCCGGCCTGGTCGACGGACGACATCAGCGTGGAAGGGCGGCGCAAGCTCGCCGAGTTCGGCATAGCCCCGCCCCGCCCGCACACGGCGGACGGCCCGGTGCCGCTCACGCTCTCCGTGCGCTGCCCGCACTGTGGCTCGACCGACACCGAACTGCTGAGCAGGTTCTCCTCCACGGCCTGCAAGGCCCTGCGTCGCTGTGCCTCGTGTCGAGAGCCTTTCGACCACTTCAAGGAGTTGTAGATGTTCCATCCGCTCCACGTCAGCGCGGTCGAACAGCTCACCGACGACTCGGTGGCCGTCACCCTCGATGTGCCGGCCGAGCTGCGCGAGACCTTCCGCCACACCCCCGGCCAGCATCTGGCACTGCGCCGGATCGTGCAGGGCGAGGAGATCCGCCGCACGTACTCGATCTGCTCACCGGCCGCCCCCGAGGGCGTCGATCCCGTGCTGCGCGTGGGCATCCGTCTGGTCGACGGCGGTGAGTTCTCGACGTACGCACTCAAGGAACTCGCTGTCGGAGACACCGTCGAGGTCATGGCTCCGATGGGCCGCTTCCTGCTGTACCCGCGCCCCGGACGCTTCGCGGCGGTCGTCGGCGGCAGTGGGATCACCCCGGTGCTGTCGATGGCGGCGACGCTGCTGGCGCAGGAACCGGAGTCCCGGTTCTGCCTGATCCGGAGCGACCGCACCGCGGCATCGACGATGTTCCTGGACGAGGTCGCCGACCTCAAGGACCGCTTCCCGGACCGTTTTCAGCTGGTCACAACCCTCTCCCGGGAGGAGCAGCAGGCGGGCCTTCCGTCCGGACGCCTCGATCAGGAGCGGCTGACGGCTCTGCTTCCCGCACTGCTCCCGGTGGCCGATGTGGACGGTTGGTTCCTGTGCGGGCCGTTCGGGCTGGTCCAGGGTGCCGAGCGGACCCTGCGCGGGCTAGGCGTGGACCGGAGCCGTATCCATCAGGAGATCTTCCATGTCGACGACGGCTCGGCGCCCGTGGCCGCCGCGGTGCCCGCGCCGGCGCATGCCACACTGACCGCGACGCTCGACGGCCGGTCGGGCAAGTGGCCGGTGCAGGAAGGCGAGTCGCTTCTGGAGACGGTGCTGCGCAGCCGTGCCGATGCGCCGTACGCGTGCAAGGGCGGCGTCTGCGGCACCTGCCGGGCGTTTCTGGTGAAGGGCGAGGTGCGGATGGACCGCAACTTCGCGCTGGAGCCGGAGGAGACCGGTGCGGGCTATGTGCTGGCCTGTCAGTCGCATCCGGCGACATCGGAAGTGGAGCTCGACTTCGACCGCTGACTGTCCACCCCTCACCATTCCCTTCCCCCAGAACCTGCTCTATCTTGACGGTCCGTCAGATTGCGCGGTGCGTCGTGGGAGGACTGGGCTGTGGACTTCACCTTCACCGAGGAGCAGCAGGCGGCCGTCGAGGCCGCGAGGGCGGTCTTCTCGGGCGTCGCGCCCGACGGAGTGCCTAGCCCGGCGCTCATGGCCGGTGCGGTGGCCGACGATTTCGACCGGCCGCTGTGGTCGAAGCTCGCTGATGCCGATCTGCTGAGTCTGGTTCTGTCGCAGCAGTACGGCGGGGCCGGTCTGGACCCCATCGCGCTCTGCCTGGTCCTGCGCGAGTCCGGAAAAGTCCTGGCCCGGGTTCCCCTGCTGGAGAGCAATGCGGTCGCGATGACCGTGGAGCGTTACGGCAGCGGGGAGTTGGGCGCCCGGCTGCTGCCCGGCGCCGGTCGCGGCGAACTGGTGCTCACGGTCGGGGCCAACGGCCGCACCGGCCACGACCCCGCCGAACTGGCCGTCACCGCCCGCCAGGACCAGGACGGCTGGGTGCTCGACGGGGTGCAGACGGGGGTGCCCTGGGCACACTGTGCGGACCTTGTCGCCGTCCCCGCCCATACCGGCACGGGCCACGCGGTGCTCGCCCTGGTGCCACGGGCCCACGAGGGCCTCACCCTCGTTGAGCAGGTCTCCACGAGCGGGGAACGCCTCGCCGAGGTACGGCTCGATACCGTGCGCATCGACAGCCGGAACCTGATCGATGCCGAGGGTGCCTGGGAATGGCTGCGCGGGCTGCTCGCCACGGGTACCTGCGCGTTGGCCCTGGGCCTCGGGGAGAGGGTGCTCGCGATGACGAGCACATACACCGGCAAGCGCGAGCAGTTCGGCTTCCCGGTCGCCACGTTCCAGGCCGTTGCCGTCCAGGCTGCCGACCGGTACATCGATCTGCGGGCCATGGAGGCCACGCTCTGGCAGGCCGCCTGGCGGATCAGCACGGGGGCCGGCGGTGCGCTGCCCGCTTCGGGCGACATCGCGGTGGCGAAGATCTGGGCCTCGGAAGGCGTGCGCCGCATCGTCCAGACCGCGCAGCATCTGCACGGCGGCTTCGGTGCGGACACCGACTACCCACTGCACCGCTACCACGCCTGGGCAAAGCAGCTCGAGCTCTCCCTCGGCCCGGCCGCGGCCCATGAAGAGGCCCTGGGCGATCTACTGGCCGCCCATCCCCTTGGCTGAGGGCCGTCACACGAGCACGCCATCGCCACAGGAGGGCCCAGTCGGCCCCGAGCGGCCCGGAGACCAGTGGAGCAGGTCCTGATCGAGCAGGTACGGGCCAGGCGGATCAGGATCGGGCGCGGTCAGAGAACAGAGGCCGGGGTGCCGTCGTCGGTGACCATCGGGCGACCCGCGCCGTCCCAGGCAAGCATGCCGCCGTCGATGTTCACCGCGTCGATGCCCTGCTGCACCAGATACTGCGTGACCTGGGCGGAACGCCCGCCGACCCGGCACATCACATAGGCGGGGCGCCCGTCCGCCAGCGCCTCGGTGACCTCGCCGAAACGGGCAACGAAGTCACTCATCGGCACGTGCAGCGCACCCTCGACATGTCCGGCCGCCCATTCGTCGGCCTCCCGGACGTCCAGCACCAAGCCGTCGGACGGAACCGCCGCGGCTTCCACCGTGGGCAGCGGTGCGAAATTCATGGATCATGCCTTCTCTCGTGCGTAACCGACAGGTCTCCCGGACTCCCCGAGGGCCCCGGAAAACCTACTCCACCAGACCGGCCAGTTCCGCCTCACGCTCGGCCACCTGTGCCAGAAGCTGCTCGGCGATCTCCTCCAGCAGCCGGTCGGGGTCCTCGGGCGCCATCCGCAGCATCGCGCCGATCGCGCTCTCCTCCAGCTCCTTGGCGACCGCGGCCAGCAGCTCCTTGCGCTGCGCGAGCCACTCCAGCCGCGCATAGAGCTCCTCGCTCTCGCTGAGCTGTGGCTCGGCCGGCACCGGCCCGGCCTCCCACTCCTCGGCCAGCTCCCTCAGCAACGCCTCGTCCCCGAGCGCGTACGCCGCGTTCACGCGCGCGATGAACTCGTCCCGCCGCGCTCGCTCGGTCTCCTCCTGCGCCAGATCCGGATGCGCCTTGCGGGCCAGTTCGCGGTAGAGCTTGCGCGCCTCCTCGCTCGGCCGTACCCGCTTCGGTGCTCGCACGGGCTGGTCGTTGAGCATCGCGGCGGCCTCGGGAGAGAGGCCGTCGGAGTCCATCCAGCCGTGGAACAGCTCGTCGACGCCAGGCATCGGCATCACCATGGCCCGCGCTTCCTGCGCCTTGCGCAGATCCTCCGGGTCCCCGGTCCGTGCGGCCCGCGCCTCGGCGATCCGGGCGTCCAGCTCGTCCAGCCGGGCATACATCGGACCGAGCTTCTGGTGATGCAGCCGGGAGAAGTTCTCCACCTCCACCCGGAACGTCTCCAGCGCGATCTCGAACTCGATCAGCGCCTGCTCGGCCGCGCGCACGGCCGTCGCCAGCCGTGCCTCGGGCCGCGACAGCGCGTCCTGCTGCGCGTCGCTCTCGTCGTCGTTCCGGGTCGTCGGCCCCCCGGCGGCATCCTGGGTCACCCGACCAGCGTACGGGCGCGCGCGGGCAAACCGGTCACACCCCCGTCTCGGCGGCGATGCGTCCGCTCTTGACGGCTGCCAGCAGATCCGCGTGATCCGCTTCCGTGCGGTCCGCGTAGGCCACCGCGAAGGCGGCCACCGCCTCGTCCAGCTCCTCGCTCTTGCCGCAGTACCCGGCGATCAGCCGCGGGTCGGCGCTGTGGGCGTGAGCCCTGGCCAGCAGAGCGCCGGTCATCCGCCCGTAGTCGTCGAACTGCTCGGGGGCGAGTGCCGCGGGGTCCACGCTGCCCTTGCGGTTTCTGAACTGCCGTACCTGGAAAGGCCGTCCGTCCGCCGTCGTCCAGCCCAGCAGTATGTCGCTGACCACCTGCATCCGCTTCTGGCCGAGCACCACGCGGCGGCCCTCGTGTTCCACCTCGGGCACCTGGAACCCTGCGGCCGCCAGATGAGGCAGCAGGACCGAGGGCCTTGCCTCCTTCACCTGGAGCACCAGCGGCTCGCCTCGGTGATCGAGCAGCAGCACGACATACGACCGCGTGCCCACGCTCCCGGTCCCCACCACCCGGAACGCCACATCGTGGATCGCGTAGCGGCCGAACAGGGGATGCCTGTCTTCCGAGACCGTGCTCAGATACGGGCCCAGCGATGCCGCGACCGAGGCCGCCTCCGCGTCCGGCACCCGCCGCAGAACCGGCGGCGCGTCCACGAAACGGCGTCCTCGTGCCAGGTCGCCGTTCACGGGCTCCGTCGACCTGGCCGCGAAGCGCGCACTGGTGTTCCTGCGGGCCTTCGCCTCCACCGTCTCGAGGGTGCCGAGCAGATCCCGGGCGTCCGCGTGCGAGACGAGCTCCTCGTCTGCGATCGCGTTCCACGCGTCGAGCGCCGGCATCTTCGCCAGCAGCCGCATGGTGCGCCGGTAGGCACCGACCGTATCGAACGCGGCCGCCCTGCAGACGTCCTCGTCGGCACCCGCCACGCGGCCCGCCAGCACCAGCGACACCGCGAGCCGCTTGATGTCCCACTCCCACGGGCCGACTGCGGTCTCGTCGAAGTCGTTCAGATCCATGACGAGCTTGCCTCGCGGGTCCCCGTACAACCCGAAGTTCGCCGCGTGGGCGTCCCCGCAGATCTGTGCGCTCACCCGGGTCACCGGGGTGCCCACCAGATCGTGGGCCATCAGCCCGGCCGCGCCCCGCAGGAAAGCGAAGGGCGAGGCTGCCATACGCCCCACCCGGATGGGCGTCAGCTCCGGCACCCGGCCGCGGTTGGACTCCTCGACGGCCTGGACCGCGTCGGGCCGCTGCGCCGTCGGCCGCAGCACATCGTGCGAGGCCCGCGGCACCCGGCCCCGCAGGGCCTTGCCCGCCTCCTTCGGGGACTTCGCGCCGCCCGCCCCCGTGCCTTCCCGCGGCGCGAAGCCCGGCACCGCCGGAATACGCCCGTCGCCACCGGTCCCACCGGACTCCGGCGCTCCGGCCGACGCCGATGAATCGGATCCACTCATGACCCGTTGCCTCCCCCGGCGCCGCACGCCATCAACATCAACTGCCGATGACCGTACCGGCGGCGCCCGGCCACCGTCTCCCCCTGTGGACAACCCTTCTGCATCGTGCCGGGACGAAACAGCGTCATCAGCCCTGCCCCTGGTCACTCAGCAGTCGGCCCCTGATCAGCAGGTGCCGGCATCGCCCATCGAGAGATGGTTCTCCGCCCAGGTCGCCAGTTCCTTGAGCGCGGGTTCCATCGCCGCACCGGCCTCGGTCAGCCGGTAGGCGACGCGCAGCGGCGGCCCCTCGTCGACCTCCCGTACGACCAGCCCCGCGGCCCCGAGCTCGGTCAGCCGATCGGACAGCATGCGCTCGCTGATGCCCGGAATCGCCCGCCGCAACTCCGCGAAGTGGACGGGGCGCTGCATCAGCACGGACACGATCATCCCCGTCCAGCGCTTCCCGAACAGCTCGAAGACGCGCGTGATGCCGCCGTCGACCTTCTTGCAGGTCTCTTCGCTGTGGGCCGCGCCGTGGTCCGCCATGCGTCCAGAGTACTGCGCGAGGACTAGGGACTTACAAAAAATAAGCTACTGTGTTATCAATAGGTACGTACGGAAATTCTGTTTGCGCGCCCCACTTCGCGCAGTTCCCCTCTGGAGCCCCTCATGGCCACGTTGCTGCACCTCGACTCCGCCGTCTTCCCGCAGGGTTCGGCGTCCCGCGACATCACCGCGACGTTCGTCAAGGCCTGGCTGGAGCAGCACCCGGAGGGCAAGGTCGTCTACCGCGACCTCGCCGCCGCTCCCCTTCCTCACCTGGACATCGCCGCCGTCTCCGCCGGAGTGGACGATGCGCTGCGCGCCGAGCTCGCAGCCGAGCTGGAAGCAGCCGACGCCGTGTTGATCGGGGCGCCGATGTACAACTTCTCGATCCCGTCCACCCTCAAGGCATGGCTCGACCAGGTCATCATCGTCGGCCACAACGTGGGCCCGGACGGGCCGGTCGCCGGCACCCCGGTCACCGTCGTCGCCAGCCGCGGCGGCTCGTACGCCCCCGGCACACCGCGCGAGGACTTCGAGTTCGTCCAGAACTACCTGGAGAAGGTGTTCACCGGCATGCTCGGCGCCGAGGTCGACTTCATCGTCCCGGAGCTCACCCTGGCCCGCTCCAAGCCCGAGATGGCCGAGCTCATCCCGCTCGCCGACGCCTCCCGCACCAAGGCCTTCGACGAGGCCGCCGAGAAGGCCAAGGCCCTGGCCGCGCGTCTCGCCGCCTGAGCGCACTGCTCACGGGCAACCCGCTCACCGGCATCACGTGGAACATCCGCGGAGGCACCCTCCCCGGATGTTCCACGTGAAACATCGCTCGGCACCAGGGCGCCCGACCTTCACGCCAGGTCACCTCGGTGAAGCGGGGGACCGGCGCTTCCGCGACCAGGCCGGGCAGGGACGACGACGGGGTGCGACAGCGCGGCAACGTGGGTGGCCCGAGCCCGCCATGGACGGGTTGGTGCGGCTCGGCCGTATTCGGATGGCGACCTCCTTGCCCGTCAGCGCCACCACTCTTCACCTTTGCCCACTCATGGGCGGCTTGCTCGGGCCGATGGCGCACTCGACCCCTTCAGTCTTCGTACTGGTTGTGCGGGGCAGGGACCGGTCTGGCCCGGCTGATGTCGATGAACGGGATGTCGCCGTCGTTGACGGGGTCTTTGGTCTGTTTGCTGGTGTAGGTGCCGGTGACTTCGATCCAGGTGTCGGGTTGCAGGATGGGGGGAATTCGCCCGGACAGGCCGATCTTGACGGGTTGAGCGTCTGCAGCGCAGCAGTTGAGGACCATGCGGGTGAGGTAGGGCGCGCCGCTGCGGTCGAGGGTGATGAAGCCGGTGATTTTGATCCGCCGGTCGCCGAGGGAGTGACCGTGGTCGTAAGCGGCGCGGCCGGCGTAGTCGACGACGCCGAGCCGGAGGGGGTCGTCGGCGGGGAGGGCGGGGAAGCCCAAGGGTTCCTGCAGGGCCGTGCCGGTGCGCATGGCGCTGTATGAACCCAGTGCGGGTGGGGCGACCAGGATGAGAGCGAACAGGGGCAGGACGAGGAGCCAGGAGATCCGTGGTTCACGGTGGGCGTGGCCGCGCTGGTCGTGGTGCTCACGCTCGGGCTGGTTCTCGTGGGTCGCGCGCGGCCGTCGCAGTTCGTACCGGACGGTGGCGATGGCGGCGACGATCAGGACGATGCCGGCCACGAGCAGCAACGGGCGCAGCCCGGCCTTGACGTAGCGCAGGTAGAGGTCGGTGAGGCCGGCGCGCAGCACCGCCCCGCCGAGGAGGAACAGCACGGCTGCTTGCGCCTGCCGGTTCACAGCAGGACCGCCCCGACCGGGACCGACACCAGGACGGCCAGGGTGAAGGTGGCGGGGGCGAACCGCAGCGCGAAGCCCCGGCCGAACGTGGCGGCCTGCATGGCGAACAGTTTCAGGTCGATCATCGGTCCGACGACGAGGAATGCGAGCCGGGCGGTGAGCGAGAACTGGGACAGGGACGCGGCCACGAATGCGTCGGCCTCGGAGCAGATCGACAACACCACCGCGAGGAACGCCAGGGCGAGGATCGACACCAGAGGGTTGTTGGCCGCGGTGTGCAGCCAGCCGGCCGGTACCACGGTCTTGAGCGTGGCCGCAGCCATCGCGCCGACGACGAGGAAGCCGCCGGCGTGCATCACGTCGTGCCGTACGGATCCCCAGAACGCCGCCCCCTTGCTGAGGCCGTCGAACGACGGATGGGTCGGTGGGCGCATCCAGTCGGTGCGGCCCAGCCGTTGCCACAACCAGCCCATCGCGCACGCCACGAGCAGACTCGCCACGAACCGGGCGAGGACCATCTGCGGGTTGCCGGGGAACGCGACGGCGGTGGCGGCAAGCACGATGGGGTTGATCGCCGGGGCGGACAGCAGGAACGCCAACGCCGCAGCGGGTGTGACACCCCGGCGTACCAGCGCCCCGGCCACCGGCACGGAGGCACACTCGCAGCCCGGCAGGAGGGCCCCGGCCATCCCTGCCACCGGTACCGCCAGGGAGGGCTGTCCCGGCAGCGCGCGGGCGAAAAACGATGGTGGGACGAACACCGCGATGATCGCCGACAGCAGCACACCGAGGACGAGGAAGGGCAAGGCCTGGACGACCACCGCGACGAACACGGTCATCCAACTCTGCATCACAGGCGCGGACAACGCCCGACGGATCGGCCCCTGAAGCCCAACCACCAGAAGCAGCAGCATGGTCAGCCCGAGAGATGAGTTGAACTGCCGACCCTGCGGATCGTCCGCCTCACGGTCGTCGATCCGCGTCGGGGCTGCTTTGGTGGTGATCACGGGTGAGGCACCTCCGGTGCGGGCTTCGTGGGTCGGTTCCCCCTCCACCTTCAGTACGCCGGTTCCGGCACAGCTGCTCACTCTTCCCGTGGCGTTTGAATACGCATTGTTCAGTGGGTGGTTGGGAGGCGGGTGGGGGGTGCGAGACCGTCGCCTCCACTGAAGGAGCCACGCACTGGCAGGCTCCGAGGCCGGCGACGAAGCAAGGGCAGAAGGTCTGCTGCCGGCTGCGGAACAGTGTCGAGGGCTACCACGGCTACGCGAGGAACCCGCTCGCGCAAACATGCTGCTCGTCTTCCAGCTCACCCACGCCAACCGCCGGAAGATCAAGAACTGGGTCGAGACCCTCGCGCTCAACGGAGAGCGGCCCCGCAGGCGCACCCCCACCATCGACGCCGAACCGAGCCACTGGGCGGCTGGACCCCCACCGGCTACCTCGCACCGACCGGCTAGCGATCAACTCCGGCCGCGCCTGCTGAAGATCAACCAAAGATGAGGGCCCACACCGTGACGCATGCCACGGTGTGGTCTCTTTCACGTGAAAACCACCCGAATCCGCCCCAAGCCGGGGCCGCCCTGCTCCCGGACAACGAGAAACGGGCCCTCACCAGGACTTTCGTCTCTGGTGAGAACCCGTTTCGTCGGTTTCTCCTGGTGCGCGAGGGGGGAGTTGAACCCCCACGCCCTTGCGGGCACTGGAACCTGAATCCAGCGCGTCTGCCTATTCCGCCACCCGCGCATTGGGTGTTGTCGTCGGGTGCCTCACTCGTGCGGTGTGACCCCCTGGCGACATGCAGAAGATTAGCACGCTGCGAAGGGTGGAATCACATCCGTTTGTTTCGGGGCCCCCTCGAGCGAACAGGGAACGAAGTGCGGCGGCCCCCACTCCTCCAGGGTGCTCCCGGAGTGCGGGACACTGTCAGGAGGCCGCCTCTACGATCCGTGTGAGGGGTGACACTCATCGACGGGGCAGACAAGGGGAACCAGCCGATTTCCCGACGCGTGGATACGATCAGTAAGCAGTACCAGGACGACGACGACGGAGGAGGTGCCCCATGGGAGTCATGAAGCGTTTCGAGCAGCGTCTCGAAGGTCTGGTCAACGGCACCTTCGCCAAGGTGTTCAAGTCCGAGGTCCAGCCCGTCGAGATCGCGGGCGCCCTCCAGCGGGAGTGCGACAACAACGCGACGATCTGGAACCGCGAGCGGACGGTCGTCCCCAACGACTTCATCGTCGAGCTCAGCGCGCCCGACTTCGAGCGCCTGAGCCCGTACTCCGGCCAGCTCGGCGACGAGCTCTCCGGCCTGGTGCGCGACTACGCCAAGCAGCAGCGCTACACCTTCATGGGCCCGATCAAGGTCCATCTGGAGAAGGCCGACGACCTCGACACCGGTCTGTACCGGGTGCGCAGCCGCACTCTCGCGTCGAGTACGTCACAGAGCCCCGGCGGCCCCGCAGGAGGCGCCGCCCAGCAGGGCGCTGCCCGCGGCGGCTACGGCTACCCTCCCCCTGCCTTCGGCGCGGGGGCTCCCGCCGCCGGCGCACCTCCCATGCCGGCCGCCCCGCCGCCCGGCATGCCCTCGGACCGCCGCCCCGGCCCCTCAGTGGGCGGGCGCGCGCCCGGCCCCGGCGCCATGCCGGGCACTCAAGTACGACGTTGGATCGAGATCAACGGCACACGCCATCAGATCTCCCGCCCGACGCTGGTGCTGGGTCGCAGCACCGACGCCGATGTGCGGATCGACGACCCCGGCGTTTCGCGCCGGCACTGTGAGATCCGGACCGGAACGCCCTCGACGATCCAGGATCTCGGGTCTACCAACGGCATCGTGGTAGACGGGCAGCACACCACCCGCGCTACGCTCCGCGACGGCTCGCGGATCGTCGTGGGCAGCACCACCATCGTTTACCGGCAAGCCGAAGGGTGAAGCGGGGGCAATGTCAGAGCTGACCCTGACGGTCATGCGGCTAGGTTTTCTGGCCGTCCTGTGGCTGTTCGTGATCGTGGCCGTACAGGTCATCCGCAGCGACCTGTTCGGTACGCGCGTCACGCAGCGCGGCTCACGCCGCACTGCCGACGCGCGTCCCCAGCAGGCTCGCCAGACCGCCGCGCCGCCGCAGCAGCGGCAGCAGGCAGGCGGTCGCCAGCGCCGTGGGGCGCCCACCAAACTGGTCGTGTCCGAAGGCACCCTCACCGGCACCACGGTCACCCTGCAGGGGCAGACCATCACCCTGGGCCGGGCGCACGACTCGACAATCGTGCTGGACGACGACTACGCCTCCAGCAGGCATGCCAGGATCTACCCGGACCGTGACGGCCAGTGGATCGTCGAGGATCTCGGGTCCACCAACGGCACATATCTCGATCGGACCCGACTCACCACCCCGACACCGATTCCGCTGGGTGCGCCGATCCGCATCGGCAAGACCGTCATCGAGCTGCGGAAGTAGTACGACAATGAGCGAGCGGAGCGAGCGAGCCGCAGCGGTCCCGGCAGCGGACCGGCACGGGCTCCCGACCGGAGGGTGGGCAGTGTGGCTCGAGACCGGCTGTACCCCGAGCCGACGGGCGAGGTGCGCATGAGTCTGTCTCTGCGTTTCGCCGCCGGATCGCACAAAGGCATGATCCGGGAGGGCAACGAGGACTCCGGTTACGCCGGCCCCCGTCTTCTGGCCATTGCCGACGGCATGGGCGGCCAGGCCGCCGGCGAGGTCGCCTCCTCGGAGGTCATCTCCACACTCGTCACGCTCGACGACGACGTGCCCGGCTCGGACATCCTCACCTCGCTCGGCACCGCCGTACAGCGCGCCAACGACCAGCTGCGGATGATGGTCGAGGAGGACCCCCAGCTCGAGGGCATGGGCACGACGCTCACCGCACTGCTGTGGACCGGCCAGAGGCTCGGCCTCGTGCACGTCGGCGACTCCCGCGCGTACCTGCTGCGCGACGGGGTGCTGACCCAGATCACCCAGGACCACACCTGGGTGCAGCGGCTGGTCGACGAGGGCCGGATCACCGAAGAGGAAGCCACCACCCACCCGCAGCGCTCCCTGCTGATGCGCGCGCTGGGCAGCGGCGACCATGTCGAGCCCGACCTCTCCATCCGCGAGGTCCGCGCCGGCGACCGCTATCTGATCTGCTCCGACGGGCTTTCCGGCGTCGTCTCCCACCAGACGATGGAGGACACCCTCGCCAGCTACCAGGGCCCGCAGGAGACCGTGCAGGACCTGATCCAGCTCGCCCTGCGCGGCGGCGGCCCAGACAACATCACGTGCATCGTCGCCGACGTCCTCGACACCGACTCCGGCGACACCCTCGCCGGGCAGCTCAGCGACACCCCGGTCGTCGTCGGCGCGGTCGCCGAGAACCAGCACCAGCTGAACGACGGCGGCGCCATGCAGACCCCGGCAGGACGCGCCGCGGGCCTCGGCCGCCAGGTCCCGCCCCCCGGCGGCTCCTTCGGCCCGCCCGGCAGCGGTGACTCCGGCTACGGCGGCATGCCGCCCGAAGGCAGCTTCGGGGCCTACAGCGACGAGGACTTCGTCAAGCCGGGCAGCGGCCGCAAGTGGCTGAAGCGCTCGTTCTACATCGTCCTCGCCCTGGCGGTCGTGGGCGGCGGTCTGTACGGCGGTTACCGCTGGACCCAGACCCAGTACTACGTCGGCTCCAAGGACGAGCACGTCGCGCTCTACCGGGGCATCAGCCAGGACCTCGCCTGGGTCTCGCTCTCGGAGGTCGAGAAGGACCATCCCGAGATCGAACTCAAGTACCTCCCGCCCTACCAGCGCAAGCAGGTCGAGGCGACGATCACGGAGGACGGCCTGACCAAGGCCCGCGCGAAGATCGATGAGCTCGCCCAGCAGGCGTCCGCCTGCAAGAAGGACGAGCAGCGCCGCGACGCGGCCGACCGCGCGAGCACTCCGCCGCCGGGCGAGGGCCAGGCAGGCGGCACCGCCGGTACGCCCGAGTCCCAGAACGCCAAGACCAAGCCGAACGCAGCCACTCCCACTCCGAGTCCCAGCCTCTCGGAGGAGGAGCAGAAGCTGGCCTCGAACTGCGGCAAGCAGTAAAGGCTGTAGGGGGCCTTCTCCACCATGAGCGTTGTCACCAACACGACCACGATCGGCGCGATTGACGCACCGAGCCGTCGCAACACCGAGCTGATGCTGCTCGTCTTCGCCGTCGCGATCTCGGTTTTTGCGTACGCCAACGTGGGCCTCGCCATCAACGGCGCACTCCCGGCGGGCATGCTCGGCTACGGCATCGGGCTCGCCCTGCTGGCCGGCGTCAGCCACCTCGTGGTGCGCAAGTTCGCGCCGTACGCGGACCCACTGCTGCTGCCGCTGGCGACGCTCCTGAACGGCTTCGGGCTGGCTCTCATCTGGCGTCTGGACCAGTCTCCGCGCTTCCAGTCCCTCAAGACGTTCGCCCCCGCCGCCTCCAAGCAGCTGCTGTTCTCGGCAGTCGGCGTCGCCCTGTTCATCGGCGTGCTTATGCTGCTCAAGGACCACCGCATCCTGCAGCGCTACACCTACATCTCCATGGTGGTATCGCTGTTCCTGCTGGTCCTGCCGATGTTCTTCCCCGCGGTCAACGGTGCCAAGATCTGGATCAACATCCCCGGCGTCGGCACTTTGCAGCCCGGAGAGTTCGCCAAGATCGTCATCGCGGTGTTCTTCTCCGGCTACCTCATGGTCAAACGCGACGCCCTGGCCCTGGCCAGTCGGCGCTTCATGGGGCTGTACCTGCCCCGCGGCCGCGACCTGGGGCCGATCCTGGTCGTCTGGGCGATGTCGATCCTCATCCTGGTCTTCGAGACGGACCTCGGAACCTCGCTGCTGTTCTTCGGCATGTTCGTCGTGATGCTGTACGTCGCTACGGAGCGCACCAGCTGGATCGTCTTCGGTCTGCTGATGTCCGCAGCCGGCGCCGTCGGGGTCGCCACCTTCGAACCGCACGTCCAGGATCGCGTCACCGCCTGGCTCGACCCGTTCGCCGGCTACGGCAAGATCCCCGCCAGCGAGCAGATCGCGAAGTCCCTCATGGCCTTCGGCTCCGGCGGCACCCTCGGTACCGGCCTCGGTCAGGGCCACTCCGACCTGATCGGCTTCGCCGCCAACTCCGACTTCATCCTCGCCACGGTCGGCGAGGAACTCGGCCTCGCCGGGATGATGGCCGTACTGCTCATCTATGGCCTGATCGTCGAACGCGGCGTCCGCACCGCCCTCGCCGCCCGCGATCCCTTCGGCAAGCTCCTCGCCATCGGTCTCTCCGGCGCCTTCGCCATCCAGGTGTTCGTCGTCGCCGGCGGTGTCATGGGTCTCATTCCGCTGACGGGTATGACGATGCCGTTCATCGCGCAAGGCGGTTCCTCCGTGATCGCGAACTGGGCCCTGATCGGCATCCTGATCCGGATCAGCGACACCGCGCGCCGTCCCGCGCCCGCCCCCGCCCCGTCCCCCGACGCCGAGATGACCCAGGTGGTCCGACCGTGAACAAGCCCCTGCGCCGGATCGCGATCTTCTGCGGGCTGCTCGTCCTCGCCCTGCTGATCCGGGACAACTGGCTCCAGTACGTACGCGCCGACGAGCTGAACTCCCACAAGCACAACCGCCGCGTCCAGATCGAGCGCTACGCCTATGAGCGCGGCAACATCATCGTCGACGGCAAGGCCATCACCGGCTCGGTCGAGACGAACGACAACGACTTCAAGTACAAGCGCACCTACGTCAACGGACCCATGTGGGCACCCGTGACCGGATACGCCTCGCAGGCGTACGACGCCAACCAGATCGAGAAGCTCGAGGACGGCATCCTCAGCGGCAACTCCGACCAGCTCTTCTTCGACCGCACGATGGCGATGTTCACCGGCGACAAGAAGACGGGTGGCAACGTCGTCACCACCCTCAGCGGGGCCGCGCAGAAGGCCGCCTACGAAGGTCTCGGGTCCAAGAAGGGCGCCGTCGCGGCCATCGACCCGCAGACCGGGAAGATCCTCGCCCTGGCCTCCACCCCCTCGTACGACCCCGCCTCGTTCGCCGGCTACTCCGCCAAGGACGAGAAGGCGTGGATCGCGCTCGAGAAGGACAAGGACAAGCCCAAGCTCAACCGCGCCCTGCGCGAGGTCTACCCGCCCGGATCCACCTTCAAGGTGCTCACCGCCGCGGCTGCCCTGGAGCACGGCAAGGTCACGGACATCGACGCGCCGACCGAGACCCCCGACCCGTACATCCTGCCGAACACGAACCGGGAGATGGTCAACCACGCCAGCGGTTGCGAGAACGCCAGCCTGAACCGGGCCATGGAGGTCTCCTGCAACTCCGTCTTCGCCAAGCTCGGTGACGATGTCGGCCGCGAGGACATGGTGAAGATGGCCGAGAAGTTCGGCTTCAACAACCCCGAGATCGACACCCCGGTCCGGGCCGCCGCGTCCGTCTACGACAAGAACATGGACAAGCCCCAGAACGCGCTGTCGTCCATCGGTCAGTTCAACACCGCAGCCACCCCGCTCCAGATGGCCATGGTCACCGCGGCGATCGCCAACGACGGCAAGCTGATGAAGCCGTACATGATCGACAAGAAGGTGGCGCCCAACCTGGACCTCATCGAGCAGACCGAACCGGAGGAGATGAGCCGGCCGATCTCCGCGGAGAACGCCCAGCTGCTCCAGCGGATGATGGAGAACGTCGTCGAGAAGGGCACCGGCACCAAGGCGGCGATCGGCAACGGCATCACGGTCGGCGGCAAGACCGGTACGGCCCAGCACGGCGAGAACAACAGCAAGAACCCGTACGCGTGGTTCATCTCGTACGCGAAGGACAGCAACGGATCGCCTGTCGCCGTCGCGGTCGTCGTCGAGGACAGCGAGGCCAAGCGCGACGACATCTCCGGCGGCGGTCTCGCCGCCCCGATCGCCAAGGCCGTGATGCAGGCGGTACTCGATGGAAAGAAGTGACGAGAATCACGCCCGGCTTCCATACCTGCACATTGCGATACCGGTCGGGTATCAGCTGACGGTTGCGGGCGGATCAGGTCGGACGTGGCCGGTAGCGTATGCGCGAACAGCACACCGGCGGGCCACACGAGGGTGCGGTCGGGACTGACGGAGAGGGCTGGATCAGTTATGGAAGAGCCGCGTCGCCTCGGCGGCCGGTATGAACTGGGCTCGGTGCTCGGCCGTGGTGGCATGGCCGAGGTGTACCTCGCCCACGACACCCGGCTCGGTCGCACCGTCGCCGTGAAGACGCTGCGGGCCGACCTTGCCCGTGACCCGTCCTTCCAGGCCCGGTTCCGCCGTGAGGCCCAGTCGGCCGCCTCGCTCAACCACCCGGCGATCGTCGCTGTCTACGACACCGGCGAGGACTACGTGGACGGGGTCTCGATCCCGTACATCGTCATGGAGTACGTCGACGGATCCACGCTCCGGGAGCTTCTGCACTCCGGTCGCAAGCTGCTGCCCGAGCGCACGCTGGAGATGACGATCGGCATCCTCCAGGCGCTGGAGTACTCCCACCGCAACGGGATCGTCCACCGTGACATCAAGCCGGCGAACGTCATGCTGACGCGCACCGGCCAGGTCAAGGTGATGGACTTCGGCATCGCCCGCGCCATGGGCGACTCCGGCATGACCATGACCCAGACCGCGGCCGTCATCGGCACGGCCCAGTACCTCTCCCCGGAGCAGGCCAAGGGCGAGCAGGTCGATGCGCGCTCAGACCTCTACTCCACCGGCTGTCTGCTCTACGAGCTCCTCACCGTCCGTCCCCCCTTCGTGGGCGACTCCCCGGTGGCGGTGGCCTATCAGCACGTACGGGAGGAACCGCAGCCGCCCAGCAACTTCGACCCCGAGATCACGCCCGAGATGGACGCGATCGTGTTGAAGGCCCTGGTCAAGGACCCCGACTACCGCTACCAGTCCGCCGACGAGATGCGCGCCGACATCGAGGCCTGCCTCGACGGCCAGCCGGTCGCGGCGACGGCGGCGATGGGCGCGGTCGGCTACGGCGGCTTCTCTCCCGACGACCAGGCCACCACGGCACTGCGCCAGGCCGACGCAGGCGGCCAGACGTCGATGCTGCCGCCCATGAACCCCGACGACGGGAGCTTCGGCGGGTACGACGACCGTCCGGACCGCCGCCGGCAGAAGAAGTCGAACACCTCGACGATCCTGCTGGTGGTCGCGGGCATCCTGGTGCTTATCGGTGCGGTCCTGATCGGCAAGGCGGTGTTCGGCGGCGACGGCGGCGCCGGCGGTCAGGTGGCCGTGCCGCGGCTGGTGGGCAAGTCACTCGACGAGGCACGCATCACGGCCAGGAACGCGCACGTGAAGGTCCAGCAGTCCGACACGCAGCGCTGCGAGCAGCCCAAGGGCAGCATCTGCAGCCAGGTCCCCGAGAACGGCAAGATGGACGAGGGCGACACCGTCCAGGTGGTCGTCTCCGAGGGTGCGCCCCTGGTCGAGGTTCCCGACGTCGTCGACAAGGACGTGGACCGGGCGACGGAGATCCTGGAGAAGAAGAAGTTCGGCGTCGAGTTCGTGGAAGTCGAGTCCGCCGACAAGGATCCCGGCACGGTCCTGAAGCAGGATCCGGCGGGCGAGACCAAGGCCGAGACGGGCACCAAGGTGACCCTGACGGTCGCCAAGCAGACCAAGGTGGACATTCCGCCGGTGGTCGGCCAGCAGTTCGACGCAGCGAAGTCCCAGCTCGAGGTGCTCGGGTTCAAGGTCGAACGAGTCGACGTCGATGCGGAGAAGCCGGCGAACGAGGTCGTCGCGCAGAACCCGACGGGCAAGGCGGCCAAGAACACCAAGATCACCCTGCAGGTCTCCAAGGGCCCGCAGACGCCCCAGGTCCCCGTTCCCCAGATCCGGGGTGTGACGGTCGCCCAGGCCAAGCAGATGCTGGCCCAGAGCGGCTTCACGACCGTCGCCTTCGCCCAGAACAGCCCGCAGGACGACAACGCCGTGGTCCTGAACTCCGACCCGCAGCCCGGCACCCCGGTCGACCCGACCACCACGACGGTCACACTCACGACCGTCGGCGGCGGAGGCAACAACGGCGGAGGCAACAACGGCGGAGGCGGCTTCATCGGAGGCGGCATCGGCGACGACTGACGCTCCTGCGCACAGCCCGCACAGCACCACGCATGCAGCGAGCCCCGGCACCCACCAAGGGTGCCGGGGCTCGCTGCTGTACCGCCCTGCGTCTAACGCAGCTCGGTGGGCGGTGTGCGGGCGTTGTCGACCTTCTCCGTACGCTCCAGCTCGCCCCACACGATGTACCGGTAGTCCGACGTGTAGACCGGCGTACAGGTGGTCAGCGTGATGTAGCGGCCGGGCTTGGTCCTGCCCGACTCCTTCGGGACCGGCCGGAGCACCTCCACGTTGAACTTCGAGGTCTCCGGGAGCCTGCCGTAGACCTTGTAGACGTACCAGGTGTCCCGGGTCTCGAAGACGATCGGATCGCCGTCCTTGAGCTTGTGGATGTTGTGGAACTTCGCGCCGTGCCCGTCCCGGTGCGCGGCGAGCGTGAAGTTGCCCTTGTCGTCCCAGGGGAGCCCGGACTTGATCGGATCCGTGTAGTAGCCGGCGATGCCGTTGTTCAGGGCCTCGGTGTCGGTGCCCTTCTTCACCAGGACCTCGCCACTGCCCATGGCCGGTACGTGGAGGAAGCCGATGCCGTCCTTGGTGTCGAGTTCGCCCGGGCCACTGCTGGCCCAGCCGTCGCGGATCCGGTCGCCCTGCTTGGAGGCCTCCCGGTCCGCGAGAACATTCGTCCACCACAGCGAGTAGACGACGAAGAGCCCCAGCACCACGCCTGCGGTGATCAGCAGCTCTCCGAACACACTGATGGCGCCGGAGATCCGGCCTCGAGCACGTGCCACTGCACCTGTTCCCGTCTTGAAGTCCTCGGCGTTTCAGCGTTCGAGCGTCGCGGTGTCAGCCGACGAGTGCATCGGGTTTGCCCTTGCTGCGCGGCCGTTCCTCGACCATCTTGCCCCACACGATCATTCGGTACGTACTCGTGAATTCCGGCGTACAGGTCGTCAGGGTGATGTACCTGCCGGGCTGGGTGAACCCGGAACCCTGCGGCACCGGAGCGATCACGCTCACGTTCGACGGAGACGTCTGGGGGAGGATGCTCTCCATCCGATACGTGTAGTAGGTGTCCTGCGTCTCGACGACGATCGGGTCACCCGGCTGGAGCTGGTTGATGTAGCGGAACGGTTCACCGTGGGTGTTGCGGTGGCCGGCGACCGCGAAGTTGCCCTGCTTGTCCTCGGGCATCGCGGTCTTGAGCTTCCCCTCGCCGTAATGGCCGACCATCCCGCGGTCGAGGACGTCCTTCTTGCTGATGCCTTCGGCGATCGGCACGACGACATCCAGCTTGGGGATGTACATGATGGCGAAGCCCTGACCCGGTTCGAACGCATCGGGCTTGCGGCCCTTCGCCCAGCCGTCCTGGATCTTGTTCGCCTCGGCGCTGGCTTCCTGGCCGGCGAGTATGTTCGTCCACCACAGCTGATAGGTGACGAACAGCAGCATCAGTACACCGAAGGTGATGAACAGCTCCCCGATCGCGCGACTGGCGATGACCGCCGGACTGTCCTTGAGCGCACGCGCCGCACGACGGGCCTCGACGCGCGACAAAGGCTTCGCCGGCATGCCGGTGGCCCCCGGGGCCGTGGCGGCCCCCGGGGCGCCCTCAGGGCGCCTGCGGCCCCGTCCCTTGGCAGCCCTGCGGCGTTCCGCGCGGCCGGGACCGGGCCGGGGCTCGGTGGCTCGCCGGGTGTCCGACGTGCGCAGGGCGACGGTCTCGTCGTCCGGCGCCGGAATCGCGCCGGTCACGCGAAGCTGCTCCGGTTCCGGTACCGGTGCCTGCGCCGGCAACGAGGCGACGGCCGGCTCGGGCGGGGACGCCTGCCGCGCGTGCGAAGGCTGCGCGTACCAGTCCCGCTGGTATCCCTCGGGGTCGTACCACTCCTGTGGCTGCTGTGGCTCCTGCTGACGTGGTGCGTCCCCGGCACCGGGATCATCCGTCGCCCGGTACCACGGTGAGCCGGGCTCCCCCTGCGGCAGCGGGTCCGTCAGTGGGTCGTACCCCGGCTCGTACCCGTTGTCGTATTCGTACTCGCGCTCGTAGTCGTGCTCGTGGCCGGGGCGCACGGCACTCACGCCACAGCCTTGCCCACCACCGGTGCGAGCCCCGCCGAACGCCCGACCGCCCCTGCGTCGCCGCACTGCACCAGCCAGTTGGCGAGCATCAGATGGCCATGCTCGGTGAGGACCGACTCGGGGTGGAACTGCACGCCCTCGACGGCCAGTTCACGGTGCCGCAGTCCCATGATGATGCCGTCGGCCGTACGCGCCGTGACCTCCAGCTCGTCGGGAAGATCGGCCGGAACAGCGGCCAGGGAGTGGTACCGGGTCGCGGTGAACGGCGACGGCAGCCCCGCGAACACGCCCTTGCCCTGGTGCGTGACCGGCGAAGTCTTACCGTGCAGCAGCTCCGGGGCGCGGTCCACCACACCGCCGTAGGCCACCGCCATCGACTGCATCCCCAGGCAGACACCGAACACGGGCACGCCCGTGGCCGCGCAGTGGCGCACCATCTCGATGCACACACCGGCCTGTTCGGGCGCGCCCGGGCCCGGGGACAGCAGCACACCGTCGAAGCCGTCCTGTGCGTGCTCGAGCGCGACCTCGTCATTGCGCACCACTTCGCACTGGGCGCCGAGCTGGTACAGGTACTGCACGAGGTTGAAGACGAAGCTGTCGTAGTTGTCCACCACGAGAATCCGTGCGCTCACCTGCCCGCCCCTTCCCCGTCAACCGTCACATCGTTGAACGGGAGCAGCGGCTCCGCCCACGGGAAGACGTACTGGAACAGCACATAGACGACCGCCAGAGCCAGCACGAGCGAGATGACTGCCCGCACCCATGCGTTGCCCGGCAGATGCCGCCAGATCCAGCCGTACATGCCGTCCCTTTCCGTTCGGTACGGGACCAGAGTAGAGGGCTGCAGGGGTGCGTGGGTCACCTGCGCAAAGCTTCCGGTCTGCCGTCGGTCACAGGCTGCGTGGCATCCAGATGGGCCCAGACCACGAGCCGGTGGCTGCTGCCCCACTCCGGCTCGCAGGTCGTCAGCGTCAGATACCGCCCTGGCGTGTCGAACGGAGCCGCGCCGGATCTCAGCGGCCGCGGTACGGGGCCGATGACGCCGATGTCGCTCGGGACGGTCCGGTACGGCCTGTTCACGACGCGGTAGGTGAACCACGTCGTGCCGTCCGACAGCACGACCGCATCCCCGGGACGCAGCCGCGGAAAGTCCTTGAAGGGGTCTCCGTACGTGCGCCGATGACCCGCGACGGCGAAGTTTCCCCTTCCGCCCAGCAACGCGGTGGAGCCGTAGTGCCCGAGCCCCTTCTTGAGAACGCCCGCCCCGGTGCCCTCCAGGACCGGCCAGTCCCACCCCCCACCGAAACGCGGGACGTACATCACCGCAAAGGGTCTGCCGGCCTCGTACGCCGTGGGGGCCGGCGGCGCGGTGTGCTCCGGGGCGCCGGGCTCCAAGGGGGTCTCGGCCCAGGTCCGTTGGAGGCGGTCGATCTGCCCCTGTGTGGCGCTGTCTGCCTTGATTCCGGTCCAGAACAGCACGTACACGACAAAGAGCACGATCAAGGTGCCGACGGTGATGCACAGTTCACTCAACGTCCGCACAAGGACACGCACGGACACCGTCTCCCCCAGAACTGCTCCAGGAACTACTTCACGGGCTTCGCGTAGTGGAGATCCACTGTGCCCGAGTAGCCGGGGAGAGTCACCGCCCCGAGCTCGTCCACTTTCCAGCCGAGGCCGTACGCCTGCACATACAACTGGTAGTTCTCGATCGCCGGTGATTGTGCGAGCGCCTTCTTCAGCGCCTTCTGGTCACCGACAGCGGTGATCTTGTAGGGCGGCGAGTAGACGCGGCCCTGGAGGATCAGCGTGTTGCCCACGCACCGCACGGCGCTGGTGGAGATCAGCCGCTGGTCCATCACCCGGATGCCGCGCGCACCGCCCTGCCACAGCGCGTTGACGACGGCTTGCAGATCCTGCTGGTGGATGACCAGGTCATTGGCCTGCGGCTCGGGGTAGCCGGGCGCCGCCCGGGCGTTGGGCGGGGCGTCGTTCAGGGTGACGGTCAGAGCCTGGCCCCTGATCGCCTCGGTGCCGGCCGCCTTCTCCAGCGCCTTCAGCTTGGCATCCTCGGCCCGTGTGGAGCCGTCGTCGCGCTGTGCGAGCGAGTCGACGTCATCGCGCACCGACACCATGGATTCCTCGAGCGTGCCGTTCTTGTCGCTGCGCTGCTTGATCAGGTCGGAGAGCTTGAGCATCGAGGCGTCCGTACGCAGATCGGTACCCCTGGCGGTGTTGAAGCTGGTCACGAAGATCAGTCCGGCCAGGGCGAACACAGCGGCCGTCAGCAGGCGGACCGGCTTCCAGGACGATCGGCGAACCGGCCCTTGGGTGGAGTCGGCAGAATTGCTCAACGTACCCTTATCTCCTTCGGCGCCACGGAAGCACTACGCTAACGGACGCCCGGGGGAGGCAGTGGCCCCCCTCGCTTCCAGCCCCGGCGCCAGCCACAGTTCCCTGCGCGGTCACGCAGCGCATCGACAGGAGAGTCCCTCGTGCCGAAGTCACGTATCCGCAAGAAGGCCGACTTCACGCCGCCGCCGGCAGCGAAGCAGGCGACGAACATAAAGCTGACGAGCCGCAGCTGGGTCGCCCCGGTGATGCTCGCGCTGTTCCTGATCGGGCTTGCCTGGATCGTTCTGTTCTATGTGACCGAGGGCGACCTGCCGATCAAGAGCTTCGGCAACTGGAACATCGTGGCCGGCTTCGGCTTCATCGCCGCCGGCTTCGGCGTCTCCACCCAGTGGAAGTAGCTGCTCCGCAGCCATGCCGTCAAGCTGTGCCCTGAGTTATCCACACCGTTGTCCACAGCGGGGGAAAAGGTCAGAAGATCTGTGGATAACTCTCCAGCCGTTGACGCCGGTGTGACCGCATCGGCCATGCGCGTGAAGCAATCCGCCCCTTGTCTCTTCTGGGAAACCCCAGCTCAGAGACAAGGGGCACGCTTGTTCCCCACAGCTTGCACAAGATCCGGCACGCGCTGTGGACAACTTTGGGGAAAGCCCGCGCTCAGGCGAGCGCGGCGGATCTGGCGATCACTGCCACGACCAGGGTCAGGAGCGTCGCCGCACAAACGCCCCCCTGCACCAGGTTGCGGTGCTCGCGCGGTGCGTAGAGCAGACCGACAGTGACCAGGGCGCCGATGATCAGGCCACCGATGTGGCCCTGCCAGGAGATGTTCTCCCGGGTGAATGTGAAGATCAGGTTGATCGCGAGGATCACCGCGACCGGCCGGATGTCGAGGTTCGTGCGCCGCGCGAGCACCACCAGCGCGCCCATCAGGCCGAAGACGGCTCCCGAAGCGCCCAACGACGGCTGGTTCCCGGGCGCCAGCAGATACGCCAGGACGCTGCCGCCCAGGCCGGAGAGCAGATAGACGGCGAGATAACGGATGCGGCCCAGCTCCGGCTCCACCAACCGGCCCAGGAACCACAGGCCGAGCAGGTTGAACGCGATGTGCGGCACCTCTTCGTGCAGGAACACCGCGGTGATCAGGCGGTACCACTCGCCGTCCGCCACTCCCACGATCTCGTCGCCGAGCTGTGGGCTGCGTGCGTATCCGATCAGCTCCGTCTCGGCGACGAACCGCTCACCGAGCGCGAGCACCAGAACGAACACCGCGGCGTTGATCGCGAGGAGGATCTTGGTGATCAGCATCGGGTCGGCTGTCACCGCACCGCCCGCGACCGTCCGCGGCTGGTTGGCACCCGGCGCGTGCCCCGTACCGGATCCGGTCCGTACGCACTCCGGGCACTGGAAGCCGACCGACGCGCTGACCATGCAGTCCGTGCAGATCGGCCGCTCGCAGCGGGTGCAGCGGATGCCGGTCTCCCTGCCCGGATGCCGGTAGCAGACGGGCAGGCCGTGAGAGTCCTGCGGCTCCTGCGGACGGTCCGACGCCTGCTCCATGAGATCCCCTCATCCTTCCGAGCTCACAACCTCGCCCCGTCCATCCTTACGGACGGACGGGGCGAAAAGGTTCCCCGGGGAACAAGCCGCGGGTCAGCGGAGGACCGCCTGTGGATCAGCCCTCACCGCTCAGCCCTTGCGGGTCTCCACGACGACGGACTCGATCACGACGTCGTTGACCGGGCGGTCGGTGCGCGGGTTGGTCTGGGCGGCGGCGATCGCGTCCACGACCTTCTTGCCGGCGTCGCCGGTGACCTCGCCGAAAATGGTGTGCTTGCGCGTCAGCCAGGCGGTGGGCGACACGGTGATGAAGAACTGCGAGCCGTTGGTGCCCGGGCCCGCGTTGGCCATGGCCAGCAGGTACGGCTTGTCGAACGCGAGGTCCGGGTGGAACTCGTCCGCGAACTCGTAGCCCGGGCCACCCGTGCCGTTGCCGAGCGGGTCACCGCCCTGGATCATGAAACCGCTGATCACGCGGTGGAAGACCGTGCCGTCGTACAGCTTGTCCGTGGACTTCTTCCCGGTCGCCGGGTTGGTCCATTCACGCTCGCCCTTGGCGAGTTCCACGAAGTTCTTGACCGTCTTGGGCGCGTGGTTCGGCAGAAGCCGGATCTCGATGTCGCCTTGGTTGGTCCTGAGGGTGGCGTAAAGCTCCTCGGCCACGTTCTGCCTTCCGTAAGTCGTCTCTGACGTCTCACGATCCTCGCACGGAAGGGTTGGTTACACGGAAAAGCCGCCGAGTCGTCGCCGCACGGGCGCGTTTTGGGGGGAACCATGGCATCGTCGTCCGCAAGCTCCCGACATGACCCGGATGCCCGCCCCGCATGCCGAGACGGCCCTCAACGGGCATGATTTTCAATCGGGTGGACAGGCGAAAACTGTGCCCAACTGGGGATAACCCCCAGTCCCCCAGAACGCCACCGAGGAGGAGGATCCCGTGACCCGCATGGACAGCGTGCGCGCCGCGACCGATACGGCGAGGGAAAGCGTGCTGCACGCCGCGGAAGTGGTGGCGCCCTACGCCGGCACGGCCAAGGACCAAGCCGCCCATTACGCGAACGAGGCGCGCGTGAGGATCGCGCCAACAGTCTCCCGGGCTGCTCAGCAGGCCCGTGTCCAGTACGGCGCACGTGTTGCGCCGCATGTGCCGCCGAAGGTCGACGAGGCTGCTCACCGGGCTGCGGTACAGGCCCGTAAGGCCGCTCGTCAGGCGGCTGAATACACCGTTCCGCGTATCGAGCACGCGGTTGCCGTCGCCAAGCCCGTGGGGGACGAGGCCGCGGCCCGTTCAGCTGCCGCTCTGGCCGCGCTGCGCGGACAGGTGACGGCGAAGGAGATTCAGAAGCTGGTGCGCAAGCACAAGCGGCGCTCCGCCGCCGGACACGTCGCCAAGGCCCTCGCGGGCTTCGCCGTACTGGCCGGCGCGGCTTTCGCCGCCTGGAAGTGGTGGGACAAGCAGGCAAACCCCGACTGGCTGGTCGAGCCGCCCGCCGCGACGGAGGTCTCCGACCGTGCCGCGCTGTCGTCCCTCGACGGCAGTCCCCAGTCCGGTCTCGACCCGGACGTCCAGGCGAAGCAGGACGACGCAGAGGCGAGGGATCGCGACGACCGTCGCTGACCGTGTGCCCTGCCCGTGGTCGACGGCGCCGGGAGTGCTGAACGCTCCCGGCGCTTCACGCCGCGGTCGTGTACGCGGCGCGTGCGGCGGGGACGGCGGTGCCCACACGGTGCACGGGCTGCGCGAAGAGCGCGGTACGGCCTGCGCGGGCGGCACGCTTGGAGCCCGTGTCCGCGGCGGCCGCGGCAGGGGCGGAGTCGGCTGCGGCAGGCGCGAAGATGTCCGTGGCGTCGGCTTCGAGCGCGGGCAGATGGCGGGGGGCGGGCGAGGAGCCATGGGCCTCGGCGCCGATGCGCTGCTTGATGGTGGGCGGCAGCGACCGGTCGCGTGCCGTTGGCAGCCGGCGGGTACTCGGCCTTCCGCGCTGCGCCGGCACGCCGCCCCGGGCAGCCTGCGGACGGGCCTTGACCGGCTCGTCGGGCGTCCGGACCGCGGGCTGCGCCGCGGCGGGGGCGGCGGTGGTGAGCCCCACCGAGGCAAGCAGGGCGAAGAACGCGGTGATGAACGCGTTCCACAGATTCCTGACCTTGAAGGCGGCCATAACCCCTCACTTTCGGGTTGAGCGCTTTACATACCTTCCTCATGATGTGTACGCATCTCGAGAAGTGCGGGAGCGACGCCGTCGCTGTGCAGTTCTTCTGATCAACACCACCCGGACGGTCCAACCCGGAGCGCGAGCGAGCCCTGAAGGCTGTATGGGGCCTGTGCTCGCGCCGGTCGGACAGACGAAAAGGGCGCTCCGATCTGTTCCTCACAGATCGGAGCGCCCTTGGTGCTGTGGAGCCTAGGGGAGTCGAACCCCTGACATCTGCCATGCAAAGACAGCGCTCTACCAACTGAGCTAAGGCCCCGGGATGGGTGGACACGACCGAGAAGAAACGCGCCTCGGCCACCGCCGCGAACCAGAGTACCGGGTCACCCCCGTGATCCTGCAAAAGGATTGGGACTCCGGTTGGGACTCCCCGTCGGCGACCACGCTCCGTAAGATGCACGACAAGGTTCGCAGCAGCGAAGCCGCTTGGGGAAGCGATGGGGAGACGCAATGGACGCAGCGCAGCAGGAAACGACCGCAAGAGCCAGAGAACTGCAGCGCAGCTGGTACGGGGAGCCCCTCGGCGCCCTCTTCCGCCGACTCATCGACGACCTGGGACTGAACCAGGCGAGGCTCGCTGCCGTACTCGGCCTTTCCGCCCCGATGCTCTCCCAACTGATGAGCGGCCAGCGCGCCAAGATCGGCAATCCGGCGGTGGTCCAGCGGGTCCAGGCGCTGCAGGAGCTGGCAAGTCAGGTCGCCGACGGCAGCGTCAGCGCCGTCGAGGCCACCGGCCGGATGGACGAGATCAAGAAGTCGCAGGGCGGCTCCGTCCTCACGGGCACCAGCCAGTCCACGAGCAGCTCGGGTGCACCGACGGTGCGCCGCGTGGTGCGTGAGATCCAGTCGCTGCTGCGCTCGGTGTCGGCGGCAGGCGACATCATCGATGCGGCGGACTCCCTCGCCCCGAGCCACCCGGAGCTGGCAGAGTTCCTCCGGGTGTACGGTGCCGGGCGCACGGCCGACGCGGTCGCCCACTACGAGTCGCACCAGAGCTGACCGAGGCAGACGCCTCCACGAGGAATCCGGGAGCTGGCGCAGCACAATGGGTGAGGTCTTCGCTGGTCGGTATGAACTGATCGACCCGATCGGACGCGGTGGAGTGGGCGCGGTCTGGCGTGCCTGGGACCACCGGCGTCGCCGGTATGTGGCGGCGAAAGTGCTGCAGCAGAGCGATGCGCACACCCTGCTGCGCTTCGTCCGCGAACAGGCACTGCGCATCGATCACCCTCATGTCCTGGCGCCGGCCAGCTGGGCAGCGGACGACGACAAGGTGCTGTTCACCATGGATCTGGTGAACGGCGGGTCGCTGGCGCACGTCATCGGCGACTACGGTCCGCTGCCTCCCCGGTTCGTGTGCACCTTGCTCGATCAGCTGTTGTCCGGACTTGCCGCGGTGCACGCGGAGGGGGTCGTGCACCGCGACATCAAGCCGGCCAACATCCTGATGGACGCCACCGGAAGGGGTCGGCCGCATCTGCGGGTATCCGACTTCGGGATCTCCATGCGCAAGGGTGAGCCGCGCCTGACCGAGACCAACTATGTGGTGGGCACGCCCGGTTACTTCGCGCCTGAGCAGATGCTGGGCGCGGAGCCGGACTTCACCGCCGATCTGTTCGCGGTCGGCCTGGTCGGGCTCTATCTGCTCGAGGGCAAGAAGCCGGATTCCCGTGCCCTGGTCGAGCACTTCGCCGACCACGGCACACCTGCCGCCCCCCAGGGCGTACCGGAGCCGTTGTGGCAGGTGCTGGCCGGCCTGCTGCAGCCCGACCCGCAGGCACGGTTCAAGACCGCGACAGGGGCGCGCAAGGCGCTCACGGCAGCGGTCGAGATGCTTCCCGACCTCACGCTCGACGAGGAGCCCGTCGAGATCTTCGACCAACTCGGCCCGCTTCCCGGCGGTTTCGGCCCGAACGGCCCCGAGCAGGCCGCGACCGGGCGCGAGCAGGCCGCGCCCGCCCAGCCGCTGCCGCTGCCGCCGTCGGAGACCGGCAGCTTCCATCTGGCCCCGCCGCCGCAGCAGCCGGCCGTGCGGCAGCAGCCCGCACAGCAGAGCCATGCGGCGCAGCCGGCCACTCCACCCCCCGTGCCGCTCCCGGCGGAGCCCACGCCGACCCCGGCTCCCGCTTCTGCCCCCGTACCCACGCATCCCGCTTCCCCCCATCACGCAGCGGTGCCCGGGCAGCCCTCCTATGTGCCTGGCGCCCCGGCGCCGTACGAACAGCCTTCTCCTCTTGCTTACACCGCTCAGGGTCCGCAGGTTCCACGCGCCGCCGTACAAAAGCGGCCGGGACCGCCCCCGAAGGTCGCGGTCCCGGTCCTGCTCGTCGCACTGCTGTGTTTCGCGGTGGGCATCTGGGCCCTGACCCAGTCCTGAGCCACAGCCGCCGTGCTCCGGGCCTACTGGGCCGGCGGTGGTCCGTACGGCCCCGGCCCATAGCCCTGGCTGCGGGCCTGGTCCTGATGCGGCCCCTGGACCGGCGGGTAGCCGTATCCCGGCTGCGCCGGCCCCGGGCCGTACGCCGGCGTCATGTCCTGTGCGTAGCCCTGTCCGTACCCCTGCGCCTGCGCGGGGAACGGAGCCGGTTCCACGAACGCCGGCGTTCGCCGCCGGGCGAGCAGCACCCAGGCCCCGAGCCCCAGGATCAGCACGGCCCCAGCACCGATCCCGGCCGCGGCCACCAGCTTCATCGTGTCGCTCTTCGCCGCCTCCGGCGCACTCCTGCCGCTGTCGGCCGCCTCCCGGTCTTCCCCGGTGACCTGGAAGTCCCCGGCCGGCCCGGCGTACTGGGGCCCTGACTTCGCCTCACCTTCGACATTGACCCGCAGGGTCAGGTGGAGCGGCTTCTTGCCGTACTCCTCTGCGATCTCCGGGCTGAGCGTCACCGACAGGTAGTACCAGCCGGCGAAGCGCATGGCGCTGGTGGAGTCGTTGGAGTCGTAGCGGTTCTCGTACGCCACAGGCGGCAGCGGCTCGAGCGCGATGGACTTCTGCTTGCCGTCGTAGAACACACTCGACTCGTCGTCGACGAACCCGCGCGCCGGATTGTGCAGGGCGAGCACAAAGGCGTTGCTGACGCTGCCGCTCGCGTCGCCCGTCGGGCTGGTGCCGAGGTCGGCGCTGGCGAACAACTGCTGGCCCCAGTTCACCGGCACCCGGTAGAAGAGCGTCCGGCCGGGCGCGATCTCGTCCTGCCACTCGCCCTCCTTGAGACTGGTGGCGTCAAGGAAGCTGGTACCGCCGTGACGCTTCTGCGGGCCGCCCGCCGGCGCCGCTGGCGACGCGGACGGCCAGTTCTCGGGTGCCTGGGTGCCCGCGCCCGTCTTCAGCCCCGGCTCGGAGGCGAAGCGGATCTCCACGTCCCACGGCTCGGGCGTGGATGTGGGGTCACTGGTCCGCTGCAGGAGCACGTAGTAGGCGCCTGCCTCCTGACAGTTGGTGTTCTTCGGGTCGATCCTGCGCCCGGCGTAAGCCGCGACCGGCCGGGGGTAGGTGGCGGAGCCGAACATGGCGTCATGGCTCGAGCACTTGGTACCCGAGCGGTCCTCGATGCTCACCTCGAGCTTGTCCGGGTAGGCGACTTTGGTGCCCAGCTTGGGTACGGCCACCGCCGAGACGTACGCGTTGGACTTGGCGTCGAGATCGATGCGGTAGTAGCGCTTCTCGTCCGGCTTGATCGTGTCCCTGTAGGTCGACCCGGCCTCGAGCGGGGGCCCGTCGCTGTTGACCGCCGTGCCCCGGACGCTCTTCGCCTCACTGTCGAAGGTGTACGGGTTGGGTTCCCCCGCCGCCGACGCCTGCCCGGCCAGCACCGCCACCGCGCACACCGCCGCCAGTCCGGCCAGCATCACCCGGCCCCTGCCGCGCTGCCTGTTCACGCGCCTCTCCCTGTGTTCGATGTACCTGTCGGGTAGCCGGACGGACCTGTCGCCGCCGTCGTCCTGCGCCGTGCCAGTACGAACACCACGGCCGCGAGGAGTACCGCCCCGCCGCCCACGGCCCCTGCGATCACGACGCCGGACCATCCTGCCCCGTCGGCCGCTTTGCTGTCTGCGCCCGTGGGCGAATCGCCCTTCTTGTCTGCCAGGCCCGCCGCTCCCTCGTCGTCGCGTTCCCCGAGCGTGGGGGCGTCGTGCTGGGGACCGGCCAGTTCGGTGCCCAGCACGGCCACCCGAAGCACCACGCCGATCCGCGGGTTCTCGGCGATCTCGGCGGCCTTGGCGCCCAGGGTGACGGCGATGTAGAAGCCGCCCTTGGTGTGCACGGGGATGACGTTCGGGTGGGACTCGTGGCGATTGGTCCAGGCGACGGGAACCGTGCCCATCTTCAGCGCCATGGGGCGCCCGTTGTAGATGGTCTGCGGGTTGAACTCGCCGGTGCCGCCGCCGACCGGCGCGCGCGCGGGCGTGAACACCTGGGTGGCTCCGTAGGACCACACCGAGGACGCGCCCTGGACAGTCGGCTCGTTGGCGAACTCCACGTCGTAGCGCAGCTGCTGTCCCCAGCCGACCGGGACCTTGTACCAGAGGGTCTGCGACGGCAGGAGCCTGTCCCGCCACACGCCCTGTCCGATCTGCTTGGCATCGTTGAAGCCCGTACCGCCGGTCACGTCCTGTGGATTGCCGGTCGGCAGTGCGGCGTCCTTGTCGCCCTTGCCGTACTCGGGCTGCGACTGGGCCGGCGTGACCCCCGTGGCCAGTGGCTCCTCGACGCCGTACATCAGCTCCAGCGGCCAGCGCGCCGCGTCCGAACCCGGCTTGGACTCGCGCTCGACGACCAGCCAGTAGCGGCCCGCCTTGTCGCAGCCGCCGCTGCCCTTGGGGCTCGGAATGCGGGCAACCGCTGAGGTCAGGGGGGTGGCGCCCTCCTCCTGGAAGAAGTGCTCGCTGCTGGACTCACAGGCGCTGCCGGTGCCGTACGTGATCTTCGTACGCAGCGCGTCGAGGGTGTCGACCGCCGCCCCGGGATGCGGCACGGCCGTCGCCGAGAAGTCCACCGTCGACGTCCCGTCCAGGTCGACGGCGTAGTACCGCTTCTCACCGGGACCGATGGTGTCCAGGTACTGCCCCGGCGTGAGCGCGGGCGCGGCATCACGGGTCGGCGTGCCCTCGACCGGCTTGCCGCGGAAGCGGTAACCGTCCGCGGACAGCTGCGCCGAACGCTGCAGCTGCCGGGCCAGCGCCTTGGCGTCGGGGGCGTCGTAGTAGCGGCCGTTGCCGGCCCGCGCGATGCACTCCAGCTGCTGCCGGGCAGCCCCGCGCACCTGGAAGCCGACGGTGTCGATCCGCAGCCCGATGCCGTCCTTGGCGAGTTGCCCCGCGACCTCGCAGGGCTGTGGTCCACCGGAGCCGGCGCAGTTGTCGTCCCCGTCGGAGACCAGCAGGATCGTACGGGCGCCGATCGTGCCGTCCGCGGGCTTGGGAAGGTCCTGTGCGGCCTTCTGCAGTGAGAGCCCGATGGGCGTGTCCCCCTTGGGCTGTACGGCGCCCACCGCCTGTTTCATGCCCGCCCGGTCCAGCGGCCGCACCGGCAGTGCCAAGCGGGTGTCCGTGCAGCCCTTGGGCTGGTCGGCCCCGTAGACGCGCAGTCCGGTCGGAAAGCCGCTGGGAAGCGCGTCGACGACCGTTCCCACGGCGGTACGGGCGGACTCCATCCGGGTGCGTCCCGTGCCGTCGTCGTCGGCCATGGAACCCGAGGAGTCGAGCACCATCACCAGGCCGCTTCTGCCGTCCCCGTGCGGCGCCCGTTCCCCCGGACCGGACCGCTCCGCCGCACCCGCGGTGGGCAGTGGCCCGGCCGCCAGGGTGAGCAATGCCGCTCCGATCGTTGCCGCCGTCGCACGGCGGCGCAGTCGTGCTTTCACCGTGTCCCCTCCCGTAACCCCGATGTTTGCTCTTGCAAGCTAGTGATTTGCGGGGGTGAACACAAGAAGATCACTGTCACGGTCCCGCAACAGGACCGCTCGCACCGCCGAACAGCACGCGCAAAGCCTCCCGACAGCCCTGAAGAGCACCGGGACAGCACGAAGCCCCGGCCGCTTGCGCGGCCGGGGCCCGTGATTCCAAGACTGCTGCGTCTCACACACCCGAACCTGCGGGCACGGAGTCGGTCGCCTCCGTCCACAGATCCTGCTCGGCGCGATCCGCCTGGATCTGGCGGTACACGAGGAGCCCGCCGATGGCGGCCAGTGCGACCAGGAGAAGCTTCTTCACCGCGCGACCTCGTCTTTCCTTGACGTATGAGGACTTCTGGCGCCCGACTATACACACCGACCGATACCGATCGGTGACCTGCGTACGCCCCGGGCTCCCCTCAACTCGGCCCCAGCACAAAGAGATCTGCCCGAGGGCGACATTCTGTCCGGGCCGGTCTCCGCTGCGCTGCGCACAGGGTGCCGACCCGAGCCTCGTCCTTTTCAGGTCGGCCCCCGAGCGCTGCTGCACCATGTGACCCAGCGGGTGCTCCTGCGGCTCACACCACACGGCCGTAGCGCCCTCAGCGGGACGGCCCGCATATCGAGACTCCAGGTCGCACTGTCGAACGGCACCGCGGCCCTCAGCGTCCCATGTGGTCCGCGTACAGGCCTCGTTCCGGGACCTCGACCTTCACGCCGGGGAGGATGAGCTCATCGCGCCAGAATTTGTCCAATAAGCGACAATTATGATATCAGCCGGTCCACGGATGACCCAGAGTCGGCGCTCGGGTTCCCGCCGCTGGCCGCTTATCAGGGGTCATGACCGAACCGGGCATCCGTCAGGAGAGGTCGATATGAGCACCCTGCAAGCACATCAGGACGACGCAACGGACGTGGTCAAAGATCCGACCATCAATATGAGCCTCGAGGTCATCGTCATCCCTGTGGCCGACGTCGACCGTGCCCTGCGCTTCTACAGGAGCCTGGGGTGGCGGCTCGACGCGGACTACGAAGCCGGCCCGGAGTTCCGGATCGTGCAGGTGACGCCACCGGGATCCGTGGGCTCGGTCATCTTCGGCCGCGGGGTCACCCCCGTGGCACCGGGCTCCGCCCAGGGTCTCTACCTCGTGGTCTTCGACATCGACCGAGCCCGCGCTGACCTGGTCGGCAGGGGCGTTGACGTCAGCGAGGTCTTCCACAATGTCTACGACAGCGGCGTCCAGGAGCCGGTGAACGGCCCCGACCCGGAGCGTCGCAGCTACGCCTCGTACGCCTCGTTCAGTGACCCGGACGGCAATGGGTGGTTGCTGCAAGAGGTCCAGGTGCGACTGCCCGGACGGTGACTCCGGCACGGCGGAGGAGGTTCCGCCATGAACGTCACTGCGTTGACAGAACTCTTGCGTGAGACCGCGGAGCACCACGGTCCGTACGAGGCGACGGCCCCGGAGCACAACTGGTGGGACTGGTATGCCGCGTACATGGTCGCCCGTGAGAACGGCCGGACTCCCGACGAGGCGGCCGGCGACGCCGCGCTCCACATGGAACCGCTGCTGCGCTGAAGGCCGACTGCGACGTCGTCGTCATCGGTGCAGGGCCACCGGGCGAGCGGACAGGCGGTTGACGACGTGGAGGGAGCGGAGGGAACGGACACGCCGGTGCGGACGGCCCTGGCAACGAGGCGGGTTCTCCACAACGCCCTCACCCGGGCACGGCTCGAAGCTCCTGACGCGCAACGTCGCTGAGCTGGTGGACATGCCGAAGGTGAGCAAGGGGAGGACACGCCCTGGTCGGCGTGCGAGGCGATCGAGTTCCTGCGGAAAAGCCGGATCAGTATGACGATGGACATCTGCACACACGTTGTGGATGACGATCAGCGGGAAGCGGCGGCGCTGCCGGCCGACCTCGTGGAAGATCCGCTTCTCGGCTGATGTCAGCCGGAAATGTCAAAAGCCCCCAACCTTGATCGGCTGGGGGCCTCTGTACTGGTGGGGCTAACAGGATTTGAACCTGTGGCCTCATCCTTATCAGGGATGCGCTCTAACCAACTGAGCTATAGCCCCGCCGCGCTGCGCGCTGACCTCTGAAGATTAGCGCACACGACGGGCAGCGCCAAAATCGGTAACCGCCGGCCGCTGACCGGGCCTATTCGTCCTCGGCGAGCGTGAGCTCCACACCACCGACGAAACCGGCGGAGAGGTTGTAGATGAAGGCTCCGAGGGTGGCCAGCGCTGTGGCCAGCACCACATCGATCACCGCGATGACCGACGTGAACACGAGCACCCGCGGCAGCGACAGGAACGACTGAAGGTCGAAGCCGTTGCTCTCGTTGGAGCCGGTGGCCTCGCTGATCGTGCCGCCGACCGTCGAGAAGACGCCCATCGCGTCCATGACCATCCACAGCACCGCCGCCGCGACCACTGTGCAGATGCCCAGCGCGATCGACAGCAGGAAGCTGACCTTCATCACCGACCACGGGTCGGCCTTGGCCACCCGCAGCCGCGCCTTGCGCGTACGGGGCTGAGTGCTCGCCCCGGTGCGCGGCCGACGCACGGCGGCGGCCGCCTGCTGTCCGGTCCGCTGCTGCCCGCCCTGCGTACCGCCTCCGCCCTGTGGCGTGGCGTATGCCTGCGGCGGGTGATAGGGCTGCCCCGCCTGCTGCTGCCCCGCAGGCGGGGCAGGCTGCTGCGGGGCGGGCTGCTGCCCACCGGTGTACATCTCGTACGGGGGCTGAGGCCCCCGGGTGTCCGTCACCGTAATCCCCCTGCCTTCGGCGGGGCTGCCCCCACCCTGGGAGTCCGCGGCAGAGCCACGGGCACCGTTCGCTCCCGAATCAACCGATCCGGCGCCCGTGGCTCCACTCACGCTCTACTCCTCGTGCTCCCCGGCCGAGGGCTCGTTGCCCTCGACCGTCGCCTCTACCGTCTCAACGCCGGCCTCTTCGGTCCCGTCGACCTCTACGGTCCCCTCGACCTCTTCGGCCTCACGGCCGGCCTCGGCGTTGCGAGCGATACCGACTACGGCATCGCGCTTGCCCAGGTTGATCAGTTGGACGCCCATGGTGTCACGGCCCGTCTCCCTGACTTCATTGACTCGCGTACGAATCACACCGCCACCGAGCGTGATGGCGAGGATCTCGTCGGTCTCCTCGACCACCAGCGCACCCACGAGCGAACCGCGGTCCTCCACGATCTTGGCGGCCTTGATACCGAGGCCGCCACGGCCCTGGACGCGGTAGTCGTCGACAGCGGTCCGCTTCGCGTACCCGCCGTCGGTGGCAGTGAACACGAAAGTACCGGGCCGCACCACATTCATCGAGAGGAGCTCGTCTCCTTCGCGGAAACTCATCCCCTTGACACCGGAGGTCGCACGTCCCATGGGACGCAGTGCTTCGTCCGTGGCGGTGAAGCGGATCGACTGAGCCTTCTTGCTGATGAGCAGCAGATCGTCCTCGGCCGACACCAGCTCGGCGCCGATCAGCTCGTCGTCGCTGCCGGCCTCCGTCTCCCGGAGGTTGATCGCGATGACACCGCCCGAGCGCGGGGAGTCGTAGTCCTTGAGCGAGGTCTTCTTCACCAGACCGGCCTTGGTGGCGAGGACCAGATACGGCGCGGCCTCGTAGTCGCGGATCGCGAGGATCTCGGCGATCTGCTCATCGGGCTGGAAGGCCAGCAGATTGGCGACGTGCTGGCCGCGCGCATCGCGGCCGGCGTCCGGCAGCTCGTACGCCTTGGCCCGGTAGACCCGGCCCTTGTTGGTGAAGAACAGCAGCCAGTGGTGCGTCGTGGAGACGAAGAAGTGGTCGACGATGTCGTCTTCCTTCAGCTTCGTACCGCGCACGCCCTTGCCGCCGCGCTTCTGCGAGCGGTAGTCGTCCGTCTTCGTACGCTTCACATAGCCGCCACGCGTGATGGTGACGACGATGTCCTCCTCGGCGATGAGGTCCTCGATGGACATGTCACCGTCGAAGGGCACCAGCTTGGAGCGCCGGTCGTCGCCGAACTTCTCGACGATGACGGCCAGTTCCTCGCTGACGATGCCGCGCTGCTTCTCGGGCGAGGCAAGGATCTCGTTGTACTCGTTGATCTTCGCCTGCAGCTCGTCGTGTTCCTGCACGATCTTCTGGCGCTCCAGGGCGGCCAGTCGGCGCAGCTGCATCTCGAGAATGGCGTTGGCCTGGATCTCGTCGATCTGCAGCAGGTCCATCAGGCCCCCACGCGCGACCTCGACCGTGTCACTGCGCCGGATCAGCGCGATGACCTCGTCGATCGCGTCCAGTGCCTTGAGCAGACCGCGCAGAATGTGCGCCCGCTCCTCGGCCTTGCGCAGGCGGAACTTCGTCCGCCGGACGATGACCTCGATCTGGTGCGTCACCCAGTGGCGGATGAACGCGTCCAGCGAGAGCGTGCGCGGCACACCGTCGACCAGCGCCAGCATGTTGGCGCCGAAGTTCGTCTGCAGATCGGTGTGCTTGTAGAGGTTGTTGAGGACGACCTTGGCGACGGCGTCGCGCTTGAGCACAATGACCAGACGCTGGCCGGTGCGCGAGGACGTCTCGTCGCGGACGTCGGCGATGCCGCCGATCTTGCCGTCCTTGACGAGGTCGGCGATCTTCTGCGCGAGGTTGTCCGGGTTGACCTGGTACGGAAGCTCCGTGACCACCAGGCACTGACGATTCTGGATCTCCTCGACCTCGACGACCGCGCGCATCGTGATGGAGCCGCGACCGGTGCGGTACGCCTCCTCGATGCCCTTGCGGCCCACGACCAGAGCACCGGACGGGAAGTCCGGGCCCTTGATCCGCTCGATGAGCGCGTCGAGCAGCTCCTCGTGCGAAGCGTCCGGGTGCTCCAGCGCCCACTGCGCGCCGGCCGCGACCTCGCGCAGATTGTGCGGCGGGATGTTGGTCGCCATACCGACCGCGATACCGGCCGAGCCGTTGACCAGGAGGTTCGGGAAGCGCGCCGGCAGGACCGTCGGCTCCTGGTTGCGGCCGTCGTAGTTGTCCTGGAAGTCGACGGTCTCCTCGTCGATGTCCCGGAGCATCTCCATCGACTGCGGCATCAGCTTGCACTCGGTGTACCGCATGGCGGCGGCCGGGTCGTTGCCCGGAGAGCCGAAGTTGCCGTTGGAGTCCACCAGCGGCATGCGCATCGACCACGGCTGGGCCAGCCGGACCAGGGCGTCGTAGATCGAGGAGTCGCCGTGCGGGTGGTACGTACCCATGACGTCGCCGACGACGCGGGCGCACTTGTAGAAGCCCTTCTCGGGCCGGTAGCCGCCGTCGTACATCGCGTACAGCACGCGGCGGTGGACAGGCTTGAGGCCGTCCCGTACGTCGGGCAGCGCGCGCGAGACGATGACGGACATCGCGTAGTCGAGGTAGGAGCGCTGCATCTCGGTCTCGAGCCCGACGGGCTCGATCCGCAGCTGCGGCCCTTCCTCTTCTTCGGTTTCTGTGGTGACAGGAGTGTTCTCGTCGGCCATTGCTGGTCTTCAGTCCTTTCGTGCGGTCAGCTGAGACCGACTCAGATGTCGAGGAAGCGGACGTCCTTGGCATTGCGCTGGATGAACGAGCGCCGTGCCTCTACGTCCTCGCCCATCAGCACCGAGAACAGGTCGTCGGCCTGCGCGGCGTCGTCCAGGGTGACCTGGCCGAGAACGCGGTGCTCGATGTCCATCGTGGTGATGCGCAGCTCCTCGGCGTTCATCTCGCCGAGACCCTTGAAGCGCTGGATCGAGTCTTCCCTGATGCGCTTGCCCGACTGCTTGCCGAGCTGGATCAGGGCGTCGCGCTCGCGGTCGGAGTACGCGTACTCGAAGTCGTCACGCCCCCACTTGATCTTGTACAGGGGCGGGCGGGAGAGGAACACGTGCCCGGCCTCGACCAGCGGACGCATGAAGCGGAACAGGAACGTCAGCAGCAGCGTGTTGATGTGCTGGCCGTCGACGTCGGCGTCCGCCATGAGAATGATCTTGTGATAGCGGAGCTTGGCGATGTCGAAGTCCTCGTGGACTCCGGTGCCGAAGGCCGAGATCAGTGCCTGGACCTCGGTGTTCTGCAGGATCTTGTCGATCCGGGCCTTCTCGACGTTCAGGATCTTGCCCCGGATCGGCAGGATCGCCTGGTACATCGGGTTACGGCCGGACTTGGCCGAGCCGCCGGCGGAGTCACCCTCGACGATGAAGATCTCGCACTTGGTGGGGTCGTTCGACTGGCAGTCGGACAGCTTGCCGGGCAGCGAGGCGCTCTCCAGCAGGCCCTTGCGGCGGGTCAGATCACGCGCCTTGCGGGCCGCGACCCGGGCCGTGGCGGCCTGGATCGACTTGCGGATGATGTCCGTGGCCTCGTTGGGGTTGCGGTCGAACCAGTCGTTGAGGTGCTCGTGCACGACCTTCTGCACGAAGGTCTTCGCCTCCGTGTTGCCCAGCTTGGTCTTGGTCTGGCCCTCGAACTGCGGCTCGCCCAGCTTGACGGAGATGATCGCCGTCAGACCCTCACGGATGTCCTCGCCAGTGAGATTGTCGTCCTTCTCGCGCAGCAGTTTCTTCTCGCGCGCGTACCGGTTGACCAGGCCCGTCAGCGCGGCACGGAAGCCCTCTTCGTGCGTACCGCCCTCGTGCGTGTGGATCGTGTTGGCGAACGAGTACACACCCTCGGTGTACTGCGAGTTCCACTGCATCGCGATCTCGACCGAGAGCATCCGCTCCCTGTCTTCCGACTCCACGTCGATGACGGTGGGGTGGATCAGCTCGCCCTTGCGGGAGTTCAGGTACTTCACGAAGTCGACGATGCCGCCCTCGTAGTGGTACGTGACCGTCCGGGCCGGCGGCTCCTCGGCCGCCTCGGCGTCGGGGTCGTCGGCGCCGACCGTCGCCTTCGCGGACTCGCGCTCGTCCGTCAGCGTCAGGGTGAGGCCCTTGTTGAGGAAGGCCATCTCCTGGAAACGGCGCGAGAGCGTCTCGAAGGAGTACTCGGTGGTCTCGAAGATGTCCGGGTCGGCCCAGAAGGTGACCGACGTGCCGGAGTCCTCGACCGCCTCGTGCTTCTCCAGCGGCCCTGTGGGCACACCCTGCTTGTACTCCTGCGTCCAGCGGAAGCCGTCGCGCTTGATATCGACCGCGACCTTGGTCGACAGGGCGTTCACGACCGACACACCGACGCCGTGCAGACCACCGGAGACGGCGTAACCGCCGCCGCCGAACTTGCCGCCCGCGTGCAGGACGGTGAGGACGACCTCTACAGCCGGCTTCTTCTCCACCGGGTGCATGTCGACCGGGATACCTCGGCCGTTGTCGACCACCCGTACGCCGCCATCGGCGAGGATCGTGACGTCGATTCGGGTCGCGTGCCCGGCCAGGGCCTCGTCGACGGAGTTGTCGACGACCTCTTGCACAAGGTGGTGCAGTCCACGCTCACCGGTCGAGCCGATGTACATGCCAGGCCGCTTGCGGACCGCGTCCAAACCCTCGAGGACGGTGATCGCGCTGGCGTCGTACGACGAGCCGGACTCGCCGTTTCCCCCGGCAGCAGTGGAAGGAATGTTCTCGTTGGGGTTGCCGGAATCGGCCACGAAGCGCCCTTTCTGGCACAGCACAAGCCGTTCTCCGGGCTACCGGGAGCGGCTGCGTCGTTCGGCATTAATCGACGTCCCGCGACAGTAGCGGGATTGTCCACCAGTCTACCGGTACCACGGACACTCATGGGGGTTTGCCGGTGGCTGAGTCCGCATGTGCCGCCCTGAACCCCGTCCGTCCGACTCCCCATATTCGGGAAGGGGCTCCAGGAGGCTCACACGGGCGCCAGGCGCTTCGGGCTGTCAACCGTCCACTACCGTGAGGGACGCCTCACCCGCCTCGCCCGTTTTCTCCTGCCGCACAGCCGTGATCCAGGGGCCCGCAAGAAACGGAGGGGCCCCCTCCGACCCGTCCCCGGGCTCAGCCGTACGTGTCCCCGGGCCCCGTGCTCCCCGGTGCCCGCAAGGGTCCGAACCTGCGCGGCGGCCCGCCCGGGCCCAGCACCTTGATCAGCCGTACCGTGCCCTGGCCCAGGTCCTCGTTCAGCCGGGCCACCAGCCGCGGCGCCAGCAGGCGCAGCTGGGTCGCCCACGCCGTCGAATCGCACTGCACCGTCAGCACACGCTCGTCCGGATCGTCGTCGTACCGGAGCGGAAGGCAGTGCTTGGCCAGGTCCTCGCCGACGATCTGCGGCCAGCGGCCCATCACACCGCCCACGGCGGCCGGGGTCTCCCAGCCTCGCTCGGTGATCAGCCGGTTGATCGCAGCGCCCAGGGGCAGCGGATCCCGCCCGTCCGCTCGCGCCCCCGACCGCAGACCGCCGCCCCGGCGGGCCTGCTTCTTCTGCTGCGCCGCGGCGCCGCGGGCCTTCGCCTGCTCCTTGGCCGCGCGCAGGGCCACGCGCGCCAGGTCCACACCCGACGATTCGGGCACCATCGGGGTATTCGGCTCCACCGGACGCTCGCTGCCCTCGCCGCTCATACCCGCTCCACCGCCCCGTCGGCCACCGCATACCGCGCGCCGGCCAGCACACGGGGGACGTCGTCATCGACCGCGGCGGTCACCAGGACCTGCTCACCCGGAGCCACCAGCTCCGCCAGCCGCTCCCGCCGACGGGCATCCAGCTCCGCGAACACGTCGTCGAGCACCAGGACCGGTTCGTTGCCCTCGGCCCGCAGCAGGTCGTACGACGCCAGTCGCAGCGCGAGCGCGTACGACCAGGACTCGCCGTGGCTGGCGTATCCCTTGGCCGGCAGCTGCCCCAGTTTGAGCACCAGCTCGTCGCGGTGCGGCCCGACCAGCGTCACGCCCCGCTCGATCTCCTGCTTGCGCACCTCGGCGAGCGCCGCCGTCAACTGCTGGAACAGCTCCTCGCGGGTGCCCTGTTCCACGCGCTCCAGCGGCTGCTCCGCCAGCTGCCCGGCGGCGGAGGAACGGTACTCCAGCGCAACCGGGCCGCCCCCGGGAGCCAGCGCCTCGTACGCCTTGTCGGTCAGCGGCTGGAGCGCCGCGATCAGATCCATCCGTTGCGCCAGGACCTCCGCGCCGACCCGCGCCAGATGCTGGTCCCATACGTCGAGCGTCGACAGATCGGCCCCGCGGCCGCCGTGCCGGCGTGCCATCGCCGCCGACTTGAGCAGCGTGTTGCGCTGCCTGAGCACGCGCTCGTAGTCGGAGCGCACCCCCGCCATCCGCGGCGACCGTGCGGTGATCAGCTCGTCGAGGAACCGCCGCCGCTCCCCGGGATCTCCCTTGACCAGGGCCAGATCCTCCGGCGCGAACAGCACCGTCCGTACGATCCCCAGCACATCACGCGGCCTGACCTGCGACGACCGGTTGATACGTGCCCGGTTCGCCTTGCCCGGATTGAGCTCGAGCTCGACCAGCTGCGACCGCTCGCCCTGTCTGACCGCGGCCCGGATCACCGCCCGGTCCGCCCCCATCCGCACCAGCGGGGCATCGGAGGAAACCCGGTGGCTGGCCAGCGTCGCCAGATAGCCGACCGCCTCGACGAGATTGGTCTTGCCCTGCCCGTTCGCCCCCACGAAAGCGGTGACGCCCGGATCCAGAGGGACCTCGACCCGGGCGTACGAGCGGAAGTCGGCCAGCGACAGATGCGTGACATGCATGGTGTGCGCCGACCTTCCCCCGGCTGCTGTGCACCGAGGGGCGCACAGCCTGTGGACTACTTCTTCGACTCGACCGCGTGGCCGCCGAACTGGTTGCGCAGCGCGGCGATCATCTTCATCTGCGGGGAGTCGTCCTGGCGGGACGCGAACCGCGCGAACAGCGACGCGGTGATCGCCGGCAGCGGCACGGCGTGGTCGATGGCGGCTTCCACGGTCCACCGGCCCTCACCGGAGTCCTGTGCAAAACCACGCAGCTTGTCGAGGTGCTCGTCGTCGTCCAGCGCCTCGACTGCGAGGTCGAGCAGCCAGGAGCGGATGACGGTGCCCGCCTGCCAGGAGCGGAACACCTCGCGCACGTCGGTGACCGAGTCGACCTTCTCCAGGAGCTCCCAGCCCTCGGCGTAAGCCTGCATCATCGCGTACTCGATGCCGTTGTGGACCATCTTGGCGAAGTGACCGGCGCCGACCTTGCCCGCGTGGACCGCGCCGAAGTCACCTTCGGGCTTGAGCGCATCGAAGATCGGCTGCACCTTCGCGACGTTCTCGGCGTCGCCGCCGTACATCAGCGCGTAGCCGTTCTCCAGGCCCCAGACACCGCCCGAGACACCGCAGTCCACAAAGCCGATGCCCCTGGCCGCGAGCTCCTCGGCGTGCTTCTCGTCGTCCGTCCAGCGGGAATTTCCGCCGTCCACCACCACATCGCCGGGCTCGAGGAGTTCGCCGAGCTCGTCGATCGTCGACTGGGTGGCCGCCCCGGCCGGGACCATGACCCACACGACCCGCGGACCCTTGAGCTTGCCCACCAGCTCCTGCAGGCCGGCGACGTCGGCGAGGTCGGGGTTGCGGTCGAATCCGACGACGGTGTGACCCGCGAGGCGGATGCGCTCACGCATGTTGCCGCCCATCTTGCCGAGACCGACGAGACCGAGCTCCATCAGATGATTCCTCAATCGTTGTGTGCAGTTGGTACCCGCGTCCGAGCCTACGCCCGCACACGGGTGCACACCTGTGGGGTCAGCCGCTCACTCAGCCGCTCAGACGGACCGGCATGATCAGGTACTTGTACGCCTCGTCCGCCTCGGCATCCATGGCCGGTTTGCCACTCAACAGCGCGGGCTTGGTGGAGGTGGTGAACGAGAGCTGGGCGACGGGCGAGTCGATCGCGCTCAGCCCGTCCAGCAGGAAGGTCGGGTTGAAGGCGATCGAGATGTCGTCGCCGTCCAGCTGCGCGTCGACGCGCTCCACAGCCTGTGCATCGTCACTGGAGCCGGCCTCCAGGATCAGCACGCCCTGCTCGAAGCTGAGACGCACCGGGGTGTTCCGCTCGGCGACCAGAGCCACACGCTTGACAGCCTCGACGAACGGCGCGGTCTCGATGACAGCGATCGAGTTGAACTCGGTGGGGAACAGCGTCCGGTACTTCGGCAGGTCGCCTTCGAGCAGCCGGGTCGTGGTGCGCCGTCCGGCGCCTTCGAAACCGATCAGCCCCTCGCCCGCACCGGAGCCGGAAAGCGCCAGAGTGACCGTGTCCCCACTGGTCAACGCCTTGGCGGTGTCCAGCAGCGTCTTGGCGGGCACCAGGGCGACGGCGGAGGCGTCCGGGCTCTCGGGCTTCCACAGGAACTCGCGGACCGCGAAGCGGTAGCGGTCGGTGGAGGCCAGCGTGACGGTGTCGCCCTCGATCTCGATACGGACACCGGTCAGCACGGGGAGCGTGTCGTCGCGGCCGGCGGCGATGGCGACCTGGGCGGCTGCGGAGGCGAAGACCTCACCGGGAACGGTGCCGGTCGCGGTCGGCATCTGCGGCAGCGCCGGGTACTCCTCCACCGGCAGGGTGTGGAGGGTGAACCGCGAGGAGCCGCAGACCACGGTCGCCCGTACACCGTCTGTGGAAATCTCCACCGGCCGGTTGGGAAGCGCGCGGCAGATGTCGGCGAGCAGGCGGCCGGAGACGAGCACGGTCCCGTCCTCGTCCACCTCCGCCTCCACCGAGACGCGCGCCGAGACCTCGTAGTCGAAGCTCGAGAAGCTGAGGGCGCCGTTCTCCGCCTTCAGAAGAAGGCCTGCGAGGACGGGCGCCGGCGGACGGGCCGGAAGGCTACGGGCCACCCAGGCCACCGCCTCCGCGAGTACATCGCGCTCCACCCGGATCTTCACCGGAACCGCCTCCTGCTGTTGCTGGCTCGCCCTTGCTGGCTTTCGTCGTCGGCTGTGTCGCCGGGGACCAGTCTGACGTACGGCGCCGACAGTCGGTGCGGGTCGGGGTCAAGTCGTGGCGAGGGGCGGGCGGGGCTCCGGGCTCGAGTTGTGCACAGGGCCTTCTTCGAAGCGGATTCCCGGTTAACTCTGAGTGGGAGTAGTAGTAGGGCCTGTGGAAACGGTGGATAACCCCGTCTGCGCAGGTCAGGCCCGATTTTTTGTCCACTGCACCTGTGGGCGGAAGCCGTGGACAACCCGGTGCATCTGTGGACACGCGAAAGTTCTGCACACCTGATGCACAGCATCGTGGGAGTTCTCCCCAGCACTGTCCCCAGCTTTACCCACCTTCCCCACAGGGCAATCGAGCGCCTTGGTGTGACGGCTTTCACTCGACCCGGTGAGCACGGGTGTTTCGTTGCCGAACAGTGGACACCGGTGTGGACAAGCTGTGGGCAACACGGCAGCACCTGTGGGCTGCCGGTGGACAACAGGGATCAAGACCTGTGGACGCATTTTGTGTCCACAGTCTGTGGAGTCCGGTTGGCCACAAATCCACAACCTGTTGACCTGGTGCGATGAGATCTCGGGCGGTCGGCCTGTGGATGGGATCGGGACAACTTCCCGGTCCCCAGGCTGTGGAAGGAAGATCGCCCTCGGATCTGTGGAGAACTGCCGCCGGCCGATCCGTATTCGAACACCGCAGAGGTGCGCAGGGGACGCGCACCACGGTGTGCGGGACGACGAAGGGCGCTCCGGGATCATCCCGGAGCGCCCTCGAAGGTTCTTTTCGGCGCTGTGCCGACGGCTCGGTCAGCCGTTCTTGATGCGGTTGGTGAGCTCGGTGACCTGGTTGTAGATGGACCGTCGCTCGGCCATCAGCGCGCGGATCTTGCGGTCCGCGTGCATCACGGTCGTGTGGTCACGGCCGCCGAACTGCGCACCGATCTTCGGCAGCGAGAGATCCGTGAGCTCCCTGCACAGGTACATCGCGATCTGGCGCGCCGTCACCAGCACCCGGCTGCGTGACGATCCGCAGAGATCTTCCACTGTGAGGCCGAAGTAGTCGGCGGTGGCGGCCATGATGGCGGTCGCGGTGATCTCGGGGGCGGAGTCCTCGCCGCCGGGGATGAGGTCCTTGAGCACGATCTCGGTGAGACCGAGATCCACCGGTTGTCGGTTGAGAGACGCGAACGCCGTCACCCGGATCAGCGCGCCCTCCAGTTCGCGGATGTTGCGCGAGATACGGGAGGCGATGAACTCCAGTACCTCCGGCGGGGCGTTGAGCTGCTCCTGCACGGCCTTCTTGCGCAGGATCGCGATACGCGTCTCCAGCTCCGGCGGCTGCACATCGGTGGTCAGACCCCACTCGAACCGGTTGCGCAGCCGGTCCTCGAGTGTGACCAGCTGCTTGGGCGGGCGGTCCGAGGACAGCACGATCTGCTTGTTCGCGTTGTGGAGCGTGTTGAAGGTGTGGAAGAACTCCTCCTGCGTCGACTCCTTGCTCGCCAGGAACTGGATGTCATCGACCAGCAGGATGTCCACATCCCGGTAGCGCTTGCGGAAGGCGTCGCCCTTGCCGTCGCGGATCGAGTTGATGAACTCGTTCGTGAACTCCTCGGAGCTGACGTACCGCACCCGGGTGCCCGGGTAGAGGCTGCGCGCGTAGTGCCCGATGGCATGCAGCAGGTGCGTCTTGCCGAGCCCCGACTCCCCGTAGATGAACAGGGGGTTGTACGCCTTGGCAGGTGCCTCGGCGACGGCGACGGCGGCGGCGTGGGCGAAGCGGTTGGACGCACCGATGACGAACGTGTCGAAGAGGTACTTCGGGTTGAGACGGGCGTGCGGTTCGCCCGGTCCCGGCGCCGGCGCGGGCTGGGCGCCCAATGGCCCGGGCGCTCCCGAGGGGCCGCCGCGGTGCCGGCCCTGGGACTCGGGCATGTCATGGCGCTCCGGGCGCGGCTCGTACTGCCTGCGCTCGGGCGGCTGCGACGGCCGGTAGTCGTGCTGGGGCCGACGCGGCGAGGCGTAGGGATCGCGGTCCTGGAAGCCGCCGAGCCTCGGCTGCTGCCAGGACAGGTCCTCCTGGGTCCGCGGCCAGGCGCCGGGCTCCGGGCGCTGCTGCTGATAGTCGGGGTAGGCGGGGCGGGCGGTCGGCAGTCCGTCGTCGGCCGTCGGGCGATGCCCGTACGGGTCGTACGGGTCGCTCTGGCGCGGCTCGTCGTGCTGGGGGCCCTGATAGCGCGGCGCCTGCTGTCCGGCGGGCGGCGCCGGAGGAGCCGGAGCTTCGCCCGCGGAGTCGTCGACGGTGATCGCGATCCGGATCGGGCGGCCGCACTCGCGGCTCAGGGTGTCGCTGATGAGCGGAGCCAGCCGGCCTTCGAGGACGCGCTTGCCCCACTCGTTGGGGACGGCCAGCAGCGCGGTGTCGGCCACGAGGGCGAGCGGCTGGCACCGCTCGATCCACTGTTTGTCCTTGGGCTCGATGCCTTGCTGACCATCGGCGAGTAGGTGTTCCAGCACTCGTGGCCACACTGCGGCAAGATCGGCAGGTACGTCAGCCACAGGGCACGCTCTCTCGCAGGTCCCACGAATGTGTGGTTCTCGGGACGGGATAGGAAGACAGGCAGAAAAAGTTTCGGAGTCCAGCCACGGTAGTCAGGGCGACCCACGTGGTTCAAGTTGTTGTCCACAGCCTGTGCACAGTGGACCCTGCCGTGGGCCTGGTTTGACCGGATGGCGTAGCCGCGCGTACCGTAACCAGGTCGAGTTGTCGATGGCTGCTGCCGCCTGCCTCCGATGGGCAAAGATCACGGTCTGTGATCGTGAAGCGGTGCACTCGGGCGTAAACGCGAGCTACTCGTGGGCGCACGGTGACAGCCAGGCGATGTCCCGCCATCTACGAATCATTTCTGGAGCCCCCGAGTGAGCAAGCGCACCTTCCAGCCGAACAACCGTCGTCGCGCCAAGACCCACGGCTTCCGCCTGCGGATGCGCACCCGTGCCGGCCGCGCGATTCTCGCGAACCGCCGTGGCAAGGGCCGCAGCAGCCTGTCCGCCTGACGTTTACAGGTCATGACGTGCTGCCTACCGAGAATCGGCTGAGGCGGCGCGAGGACTTCGCGACTGCAGTACGGCGAGGACGCCGGGCCGGCCGCCCGCTACTCGTCGTCCATCTACGCAGCGGCACAACGGACCCGCACGCGCCTGGGGAGAGCGCTCCCCCGACGTGTGCGGGTTTCGTCGTGAGCAAGGCAGTGGGTGGTGCAGTGGTACGCAACAAGGTCAAGCGGAGACTGCGCCACCTCATGCGGGATCGGCTCTCCGAGCTGCCCCCCGGTAGCCTGGTGGTCGTACGGGCGCTGCCCGGCGCGGGCGACGCCGACCATGACCAGCTGGCCCGAGACCTGGACGCCGCGCTTCAGCGGCTGCTGGGAGGGGGCGCGCGATGAAGTACCCGCTGCTGGCTCTGATCAAGCTGTACCAGTGGACGATCAGCCCGCTACTGGGGCCTGTCTGCAGGTACTACCCGTCGTGTTCCCACTACGGATACACGGCCATCGACCGGCACGGCGCGGTGAAGGGCACTGCTCTCACCGCCTGGCGCATTCTGCGGTGCAATCCGTGGTCGCCGGGCGGAGTCGACCATGTGCCTCCGCGCAAGCGTCCGCGGTGGCACGAAATGCTGCGCGATGCGTTGCGTGGCAGCAAGGGCGGGGACTCCGCCGCTGATGTGCCTACGGCCGGCTCGGCCCCAGAGACCCTGAGTCCGGCCGCAGAGACCTCGCCCAATGCTCAAGGAGCCTGATTAGTGGACACGATTGCCAGTCTCTTCAGTTTTATCACCACACCTGTCTCGTGGATCATCGTCCAGTTCCACACGCTCTACGGGGCGATGTTCGGCCCGGACACGGGCTGGGCTTGGGGACTGTCCATCGTGTCGCTGGTGGTCCTTATCCGGATCTGCCTGATCCCGCTCTTTGTGAAGCAGATCAAGGCGACCCGGAACATGCAGGCGCTCCAGCCGAAGATGAAGGCGATCCAGGAGCGGTACAAGAGCGACAAGCAGCGTCAGTCCGAAGAGATGATGAAGCTGTACAAGGAGACGGGCACCAATCCACTCTCCTCGTGCCTTCCGATCCTCGCCCAGTCGCCGTTCTTCTTCGCTCTCTACCACGTGCTCAGCAAGATCGCCTCGGGTGACCCGGTCGGTGTTCTGAACCAGGAGCTGGTGAACAGCGCGCGGCAGGCTCACATTTTCGGTGCTCCGATCGCTGCGAAGTTCATGGACAGCCCGGCTACGGTCGAGGCGCTCAACGCGACCCTTCTCGACGTCCGCGTCGTCACCTCGATCATGATCATCATGATGTCTGCGTCGCAGTTCTACACGCAGCGCCAGCTGATGCAGAAGAACGTCGACCTCACCGTCAAGACGCCGTACATGCAGCAGCAGAAGATGCTGATGTACATCTTCCCGCTGATCTTCGCCGTCATGGGTATCAACTTCCCCGTCGGTGTCCTTGTCTACTGGCTGACCACCAACGTGTGGACGATGGGCCAGCAGATGTACGTGATCAACCAGAACCCGACGCCGGGCAGCAAGGCTCAGGACAACTACCTGCAGCGTCTGCTCAAGAGCGTCACCGCCCACGGAGAGGTCCGGTCGCGACGCAAGCGCAACGTGGTCCAGGCAATCGTGGCCAAGGGCGTCGATCGCAACGACAACGAGCGCCGCTTCATCACCGCTCTGGCCAAGGCCGGCCTGACCGCGCAGGCGGACGGCACTGTCGCCAAGAGCGAGACCGCCGTGGCCGAGGCCGAGGGCGGCGCTGCGCAGAGGCGTCAGCAGCCCAAGCGTCAGACCAAGGCGAAGCGTCAGGCGACCGGAACCCAGGCCGGTGCGGCCAAGAGCTCCGAGGACGACTCCGAGTCGAAGACCTCGCTGCAGAAGGACGAGTCGAAGCCAGGTGGCGCCAAGCCCGCCGGTTCCGCACGCCAGCCCAAGCCCGCACAGCGCAAGGGCCAGCAGCGGCCCAAGCACCCGTCCTCCAAGAAGTAAGAAGGAGTCGATCCGTGACGGAAGGCACCATCTCCGCCGCCACCGAAGGTGGCGACACCCTGACCCGCCTGGAGCAGGAAGGGGAGATCGCGGCTGACTACCTCGAGGGTCTGCTCGACATCGCCGACCTCGACGGTGACATCGACATGGACGTCGAGGCGGACCGCGCTGCGGTCTCGATCATCAGCGACACGGCCAGCAGGGATCTGCAGAAGCTCGTGGGCCGCGACGGAGAGGTCCTCGAAGCTCTCCAGGAACTCACGCGTCTCGCCGTGCACCGGGAGACCGGTGACCGCAGCCGGCTGATGCTGGACATCGCGGGCTTCCGCGCCAGGAAGCGCACCGAGCTCGCCGAGCTCGGTGCCAAGACCGCCGCCGAGGTGAAGAGCACCGGCGAGCCGGTGAAGATGAACCCGATGACGCCCTTCGAGCGCAAGGTCGTCCATGACGCGGTCGCGGCCGCGGGTCTGCGCAGTGAGTCCGAGGGCGAGGAGCCGCAGCGCTTCGTCGTCGTGCTTCCTGCCTGACCCTCACCGATCCTCGGCCCCGTCTGTTGCGCAGGCGGGGCCGACCTTTGTCAGCCTGATAGTCAGCCATCACAGTCCACATTGCGGCAGTGCGGTACGGAAGGACGGTTCCCGTGACGGAGGCAGCAGAGCTTCCCCAAGCGCCCGAGGCGGCGCGGACGGTCTTCGGAGAGTTCTTTCCGGAGGCTGTGCGGTACGCGGAGCTGCTCGCGGACGCGGGAGTCAAGCGTGGTCTGATCGGCCCTCGTGAGGTGCCGCGGCTGTGGGAGCGGCATCTGCTGAACTGTGCGGTGCTTTCCGAGGTCGTCCCGGAGGGTGTCACCGTCTGCGATGTCGGCTCAGGCGCCGGTCTCCCGGGCATTCCACTGGCCCTGGTCCGCCCGGATCTGAAGATCACGCTGTTGGAACCGCTGCTGCGCCGGACGAACTTCCTCCAGGAAGTCGTCGAACTGCTGGGGCTGGATCATGTGACCGTGGTGCGGGGCCGCGCCGAGGAAGTGCTCGGGAAGCTGTCCCCGGTACATGTCGTCACGGCCCGCGCGGTGGCTCCGCTGGACCGGCTGGCCGGCTGGGGTGTTCCTCTGCTTCGTCCGTACGGCGAGATGCTGGCTCTCAAGGGCGACACTGCCGAGGAAGAGATCCAAGGCGCGCGTGCCGCACTGAGCAAGCTCGGTGTGGTGGAAACCACAGTGCTCCATGTCGGCGAGGGGATCGTCGATCCGCCGTCCACTGTGGTGCGGGTAGAGGTGGGGGAGAGTCCTGGCGGCGTGCGATTCGCGGCGAAGCGGGCCAAAGCCGCACGGACGAGCCGTACACGGCGGCGTCGCTGAGCCGGACAAGCTTCCATACGTACGCATTTCGGAGTGTCTTCGCGGCGTAGTGCTGCGGCGCGGGCATCGTGTTTCACGTGAAACGTCGCTCACTGCTGCAGGGAATCATCAGCCGAGGCCGCGCGGCCGCCCCGATGAAGGGCCGCAAGCCCCTCGTGAGGGGTAGGGAATTGTCCACAGAGGTGGTTTCCTCCACAGAACCACCTGCCTCGCTGGTTCGCGACCCCGAAAGCATGGCAGGCTCTGCTCATTGCGAGCTTGAAGTCGAGGAGAGTGAATCCTTGCGGTCCGACGCCAACATCGCGGGACCGATGACCGATCCGGTCCCCGGTCCCCGTACCGAGTCGCCGGGAGACGATGTTTCACGTGAAACACCGCCTCCCCCGATGGACGACACCCCCATCGGCCGTGCTGCACAGCTGGCCGTGGAGGCGCTGGGGCGCGCCGGTGAAGGTCTGCCCCGGCCTGAGCAGACGCGCGTCATGGTCGTCGCCAACCAGAAGGGCGGCGTAGGGAAGACCACCACCACGGTCAACCTCGCTGCCTCGCTGGCCCTGCACGGCGCGCGCGTCCTGGTGGTCGACCTGGATCCACAGGGCAACGCCTCGACAGCACTGGGGATCGATCACCACGCAGAAGTCCCCTCGATCTATGACGTCCTGGTGGAGAGCAAGCCGCTCGCCGATGTGGTCCAGCCGGTTCCGGACGTCGAAGGCCTCTTCTGCGCCCCCGCCACCATCGATCTCGCCGGTGCGGAGATCGAGCTGGTGTCGCTGGTGGCGCGGGAGAGTCGACTGCAGCGTGCGATCCAGGCATATGAGCAGCCGCTGGACTACATCCTCATCGACTGCCCTCCCTCGCTGGGCCTGCTGACCGTCAATGCCATGGTCGCCGGCGCCGAGGTACTGATCCCCATCCAGTGCGAGTACTACGCGCTGGAGGGGCTCGGACAGCTACTGCGCAATGTCGACCTTGTGCGAGGGCACCTCAATCCTGCGCTGCATGTGTCGACCATCCTGCTCACCATGTATGACGGCAGGACTCGGCTCGCCTCGCAGGTGGCGGACGAGGTCCGCAGTCACTTCGCTGAGGAAGTCCTGCGAACGAGCATCCCGCGTTCGGTGCGTATTTCGGAGGCGCCGAGCTATGGGCAGACGGTGCTGACCTACGATCCTGGTTCGAGTGGCTCTCTCTCGTACCTCGAAGCAGCCCGTGAGATCGCGCTGCGCGGTGTCGGGGTCCACTACGACCCGCACCATGCCCACGTGGGCGGCCAGAACACTCAGCAGAACATGTCGGAGGGGATTCAGTGAGCGAGCGACGTAGAGGTTTGGGGCGTGGGCTCGGTGCACTGATCCCGGCTGCTCCCCAGGAGCAGACGCCGGCATCCGGGGCTACCCCCTCTTCGGGATCAGCACACGTGCTGACCGCAGAGCGGGGAGTGGCAGCCGCGAAGGTCACCACACTGCCTGCTGCGGCGGCGGCGCCGGAAGCGACGGCGTCTGTGCCGGAGTCGGAGGCCGCAGTGCGCCCCGCCGAGCCGGCCGGAGCCCACTTTGCCGAGGTGCCGCTTGATGCGATCACGCCGAACCCCCGGCAGCCGCGTGAGGTGTTCGACGAGGACGCTCTGGCGGAGCTGGTCACCTCGATCAAGGAGGTGGGTCTTCTCCAACCGGTTGTGGTGCGTCAGCTGGGTCCGGACCGCTATGAGCTGATCATGGGCGAACGCCGCTGGCGGGCCTGCCGCGAGGCGGGCCTCGATCGGATCCCTGCGATCGTCCGGCACACCGATGACGAAAAGCTCCTTCTGGACGCGCTGCTGGAGAACCTGCACCGTGCCCAGCTGAATCCGCTGGAGGAGGCTGCGGCCTACGACCAGTTGCTGAAGGACTTCAACTGCACCCACGACCAGCTGGCGGACCGCATCGGGCGTTCGCGCCCGCAGGTGTCCAACACGCTGCGACTGCTGCGGCTGTCGCCCCCGGTTCAGCGCCGGGTGGCGGCCGGGGTCCTCTCGGCGGGGCATGCGCGTGCGCTGCTCGCTGTGGACGACTCCGACGAGCAGGACCGGCTGGCGCACCGGATCGTGGCCGAAGGGCTGTCGGTCCGAGCGGTCGAGGAGATTGTGACGCTGATCAACTCGAATCCCAGGAGCACCACCAAGCCGAAGGGGCCCCGAGCCGGCACCCGGCTGTCGCCGGCGCTCACCGATCTTGCCTCACGCCTCTCGGACCGCTTCGAGACGAGAGTGAAGGTCGACCTCGGTCAAAAGAAGGGAAAGATCGTCGTCGAGTTCGCCTCGATAGATGATCTGGAGCGGATCCTCGGCACGCTGGCTCCGGGAGAGGGGCGGGTCCTGGAGAAGGGGCTCGGCGAGGAGCCCGCGGAGGGCGACGAGGACTGACGTCTCCGGAAGATCCCTTTCGGCAGGGCGGGTTGTGTTCCACATTCAGCGGAACACAACCCGCCCTTTGCCGTCGTGCGGTACCCGTGCCGGGGCTGTGTGGATACGATGCGTTCTGGTACGGCGCATCCACCTTGAGCCACTTCAGAGGGAGAGCGAGGGCCATGCGATCTGTGAGCCGCAGCCAACTGGTGACAGTCGGTCTGGGACTTGGAGCGGTAGGCGGATTCGTGAGCAGCCTGCTTCGGGAGCGAAGCGCGCTGGCAGCCGCTCGCAGCGTGGCACACAAGGGAAGTGAGGTAGAGCCTTCATGGGGCGTCGGTTCGCACCACTCACGCTGGACAACCTTTCGGACCTTCCCAAGCGCTGTCGGGCGTGTGTCTTCTGGGAGCTTGATCCAGTCAGCGGAGAAGCTGCCGTAAAGGCTGGAACTCCAGAGCTGGAGAAAGAGGCCTGGATCTCTGCCGTGCTTCTTGAGTGGGGTTCGTGCGGCCGTGTGGTCTACGTCGACGAGGTGCCCGTCGGCTTTGTTCTCTACGCGCCGCCGGCGTATGTGCCGCGTTCCACAGCCTTTCCCACGAGTCCCGTCTCGGCGGACGCGGTTCAGCTGATGACCGCGTGGATCATGCCGGGGTATCAGGGCCAGGGCTTGGGCCGGGTGATTGTGCAGACTGTCGCCAAGGATCTGTTGAGGCGTGGAGTCAGGGCGATCGAGGCGTTCGGTGATGCTCGCTGGAGGGAGCCGGCGTGTGTGCTTCCCGCCGACCATCTGCTGGCCGTGGGCTTCAAGACCGTACGTCCGCATCCGACATACCCCCGGCTGAGGCTGGAGCTGAGGACCACCCTGTCGTGGAAGGAAGATGTGGAGCTGGCGCTCGACCGTCTGCTGGGTGCTGTGCAAAAAGAGCCGGTGCTGCGGCCGCTGTGACCGAGAACGCGAGAATGGGCTCATCCTCGAGGGATGAGCCCATTCGTGTTCCCGGCGGTCGTTGTTTCACGTGAAACAACGACGCTGGCTACTCGCCGATGAAGGCCTCCAGGTCGCGGACGATCGCGGCCTTCGGCTTGGCGCCGACGATCGTCTTGGCGACCTCACCGTTCTGGTACACGTTCAGCGTCGGGATGGACATGACGCCGTACTTGGCGGCGGTGGCCGGGTTCTCATCGATGTTGAGCTTCACGACCTCGATCTTTTCGCCGTGCTCGGCCGCGATGGCTTCGAGGGACGGGGCGATCTGGCGGCACGGACCGCACCAGGCGGCCCAGAAGTCCACCAGTACCGGCTTGTCGCTCTTGAGGACGTCCTCCTCGAAGGAGTCGTCAGTCACGTTCTTCAGGGCGCCGGCCACGGCGACCTCCTTAATCTTTTACGGGGTGTGCGGGGGTGGGGTGCAGGGGTCAGACGACAGGGGTCTTCTCGGGCTCGGCAGCCTTCTCGCTGTCCGAGAGCGCAGCGAGGAAGCGCTCGGCGTCGAGGGCTGCGGAGCAACCGGTGCCGGCGGCAGTGATGGCCTGGCGGTAGGTGTGGTCGACGACATCGCCGGCGCCGAAGACCCCCGTCAGGTTGGTGCGCGTGGACGGGGCGTCCACCTTCAGATAGCCGTCGTCGTCCAACTCGAGCTGGCCCTTGAACAGCTCGGTCCGCGGGTCGTGGCCCACAGCGATGAAGAGGCCCGTCACCGGGAGTTCGGACAGCTTGCTCGTCTTCGTATCGCGCAGCGTGAGGCCGGTGAGCTTCTGCTCGCCCTGGATCACTGCGACTTCGCTGTCCCAGGCGAAGGAGATCTTCGGGTCGGCGAACGCGCGGTCCTGCATCGCCTTGGAGGCGCGCAGCGTGTCACGGCGGTGGACGATGGTGACGGACTTGGCGAAGCGGGAGAGGAAGGTCGCCTCTTCCATCGCGGTGTCACCGCCACCGATGACGGCGATGTCCTGGTCCTTGAAGAAGAACCCGTCACACGTCGCACACCAGGAGACGCCACGACCGGACAGTGCGTCCTCGTTGGGCAGGCCCAGCTTGCGGTGCTGCGAACCGGTGGTGATGATCACGGACTTGGCGCGGTGGACCGCACCGGCGGTGTCGGTGACGGTCTTGATCTCACCCGTGAGGTCGACGTTCACGACATCGTCCGGAACGAGCTCCGCGCCGAAGCGCTCCGCCTGGGCACGCATGTTGTCCATGAGGTCGGGGCCCATGATGCCGTCCCTGAACCCGGGGAAGTTCTCCACCTCGGTCGTGTTCATCAGCGCACCACCGGCGGTCACGGCCCCCTCGAACACCAGCGGCTGCAACGACGCGCGCGCGGTGTAGAGCGCGGCTGTATAGCCCGCGGGCCCGGAGCCGATGATGATCACGTTACGGACGTCGCTCACGGGTTGTTTCCTCGTCTCTGCAGACTGCCTACTGCCTACGGGGCCGGTTCAAGGACTCTCACCCCACCCAACGGATCCTACGGGGCTTGCATTCCCGCAGTGTCAGAGCGGCACAGGCGATATATCAGTGGCGAGGGTAGGTCTGCGTCATCAGGAGCTTTCCCGCGGACTTGGACCGGGTATCGACGCAGGCCGCCTCGACGACATAGGCCTGGACCCGGGTGCTGTCGGTGGAGTGTGCCATCACCAGGAGGTAGGCATTGACGCCTTCGTACACGCCTCGCTCAACGGCGAGGGGCGTCTCAGGGCGTCCTGTGCCCTGTTGAACGCATGCGGGCACGGTGGTGTTCGACGTGGCCTTGGGAGAGACCGTCGACGCTCCCAGATCCTCCGAGGGCCCCTTCTCCATCCTTGGCTCCGCCTGCGCCGGGCCGGCCGCGAGCAGTGACTGCACACGCTGCTGGAGGGCGGAGCCGGAGAAGTCCTGACTGTCACCGGCCGTGGAGCTGGCGCTCGCCTCTTTCTTGGCGGTGTCCGATGCACCACCCGTAGGGGACTGAGCCGACTGGAACAGCATCACGCTCACTCCGACCGCAGCGGCGCCGAAGACAGCCCCGAGGACCGCTGCACGGCGGCGCCGTGTCGTGTGGCTGCGGCGGCCGGGGCCGGTCGCCGCATGAGGGCGCCCGGCAGGCCGGTCGGCGGGCGCAGTCTCTGCAGCGGAGGGCGTCCGCTGTGTTTCACGTGAAACATGAGCGCTCTCGCCGGGAGCGGTTGCGTCCAGAAGCGCCTCGGCGGCCAGCGCGGCATCGATCCGGCCGGCGATGTCGGCCGGCATCCGGTGAGCCCCGGGCAGTGTGCCGAGCAGCCCGCGGATTTCTTCCAGTGACGTACGTACGTCTGCACACAGGACACAGCTGTCCAGATGCTGCCGTAGATCCGCCGCACGCGCCGGAGAGAGAAGGCCCTCGGTGAGGTCGGAGATTTCCGAGACGTCCGGGTGCCGGGCCGTGCCGGTCGTCGATGTCACGTGCGCCCACCTCCGCCCTTCACAGCCGCAGGGTCACTCGGCCCTGTGTCGCTCGTTCCCGACGCCGGTGGGACGGATGTCCCCGGCGTCCGGTTCCTTCCCCTGCTGATATCGGCCCTATCCCCGGAATCGCCACGCAGATGGGTGAGCATGGGCAGCAGTCGTGCCCGGCCCCGTGCGCATCGGCTCTTCACCGTTCCGGTCGGCACATCCAGTACGCGAGCCGCCTCTGCCACCGGGTAGCCCTGCATATCCACCAGGACCAGGGCGGCGCGCTGATCCACCGGGAGCGTCGCCAGTGCGGCCAGGAGCTCGCGGTGCAGATCCTGGCGCTCGGCGGGGGCTTCGGCCGACTCGTGTGGCTCCAGGAGCTGCTCCAGACGCTCCGTGTCGTCGACGGGCGAGGTCTTGCGGGACGCTGCCTTGCGCGCCCGGTCCAGACAGGCGTTCACGGTGATGCGGTGAAGCCAAGTGGTGACCGCGGACTGGCCACGGAAGGTATGGGCGGCACGAAAGGCCGAGACGAGTGCGTCCTGGACGGCGTCGGCGGCCTCCTCACGGTCGCCCAGGGTGCGCAGGGCAACAGCCCAGAGCCTGTCCCGGTGACGCCGTACGAGTTCACCGAAGGCCTCCGGATCCCCCGATACATGGAGGGCCAGGAGATCTGCGTCGCCGAGTTCCCCGAATGCCCCAGTGGTCATCCCTCCTCCCCTCCGCACTCTTCCACCGGAATCCGGTCAGCCGAGCACCTTGATCTCGGAGATTCCCCCACGGAACGCGCTCGGCGATCCGTCCGTCGGCAATTCGGTGATGCGGATCAGCACGTATCGCGTGCGCACCGGCTTGCTCAATGTGCTCTCCACGGTGTCCCCCACAGTCTCGAGCTCGGTCAGGCGTTGGGGGAAGTCGGAGAGTCCGGCCGGATCCGCAGCGCTCTCGGCGGCCGCGAGCACCTCGGCCTTCTGGCCGGAGCGATACATGGCGACCTTGACCCCGGAGACGTCCTGCACGCTGCCGAGGTCCACGATGATCCCGCTGCCCTGCCGGCGATTGGTGTAGTTGCCGAAGTTGGCGTAGTTCGTGTACTGCGGGGTGACCCAGGCGGTGCCTGTCTCACCGTCGACGGCATTGGGGACGTCCCTGAGCTGTATCCCCGACCCGCTGGGCATGAACTCCCGGGCTCCGGTGATCTGCAGGGGCACGGCAGGCTTCGTCGGCTTGTTGTCGTTCGTGCCACCCGTGCCCGTCTGGCTGTTCTTGGGATCGGTCGAGGCGTCGTCCTCGTCGAGCAGCTTGTCGGCCACCTGCCAGCTGCCCAGGCCGAGCGCAGCGATGAGCAGCGCGGACACGGCCCACTTGAGGACCCTGCCCGTGCGGCTCTGCAGGGGGGCCGGAGGGGTGGCCACCGACTGGACGGCCGCCGTACTGGGGCGTGTCTGGGGACGCCCGTAGGTGCCCTGCTGATAGGTCGTGCGCTGGTAGTCGGGCGGCGAGGTGAAGACGGGCTCCGGCGGACGGATGCGCGGCATCGCGGCGACGGCCTTGGACAGCTCATCGGGCGTGGTGCACGGCGACTCCTGGCGGGAGGCGGTGGCACCGTCGTTGACCAGAGCCCGCATGGCAAGCTCGGAGAGCCCGCGGTGCACTCCTGCTCGCACCTGGTCGGGAGCGATCAGGCCGACACCCTTGGGCAGGCCCGACAGACCGTAGGCGTTGTTCTCGTAGGGCCAGCGCTGGGTCAGTGCTGCGTACAGCAGGGCGCCGATCGCCTCGGTGTCGGTGCGCTGCGGGCGGTCGGCGGAGATGCCGCGCAGGGCGGCGTTCACCGCGAGCCCGCGGATCCGGTACTGCCCGGTCGACGTCCGCAGGACCGCGCTCGGAGTGAGCCGAAGGTGAGCAAGTCCCTCACGGTGGGCCGCGGCCATGGCCTGGGAGACCTGCTCGACGAGCTGATACGCGTCATGCGGCTCCAAGGGGCCGGAGGCGAGCAGCGCGGTCAGTTCAACGGCGTCCGGGAGCCACTCGTGCACGACATAGACGAGGTCGTTCTCCTCGACGGCGTCAAGGACCTGAACGAATCGCGGGTCGCCCAGCAGAGCGGAGGAGCGGGCCGCCGCGAGGACGGAACGTGCCCGGGGGTGATCGGCGGGGAGGAGATGCACGCCGACAGCGCGCCGCAGCTTCTCGTCGACTGCACGCCAACTGCTGAAACCGTCCAGACGGGTGACGCACTCCTCAAGTCGGTAGCGTCTGGCCAGCTTGTGACCACTGTGCAGTTCGGGCGTCGAGATGGAGGGTTCGCCATCCTGCCGCTCGGTGCCCGGGTCCGGTGCGGTCTTCTCTGCCGCCTTTTGGGATTCCGTCGCCCCGTCGGTCGTGGCCTTGTCCGCCTGAGCGGTCAGCGGGTCGTCTCCGCTGTTGTCGGCCACGTCGACGGCAGCCGTGCTACGTTCCGCCACCGTCGTTCCTGCCTCCCCATCCGTTGCGCCATATCCAACAGCCATGCCAATTGTGCCCACAGTCCGGCGCTATGCACGACACGCGGGGTCCGCTGATGGTTGTGCGGGACATCGTGTGCTCAGCGTCCCAGTCGCCCGCGGACCATACCGACCATGGCGTTGAGCTCCTCGATGCGCATCCGCTTGGCGGCGACGAAGAAGACACCCAGCAGTGCGATTCCGCCGGCCGCCAACGCCACCAGCGAACCAGCGGCGCCATGGCCGAGGCCCTTCATGACACCGAACGCGATCACACCGGCGACGGCAGCCGCAGGCATGGAGGCCATGGCCAGTCGCGCGTACGTCCGCATGACGTGTGCGCCGTCCAGATCGCCGCCCAGACGGTTCTTGAGCCGTCGCCAGGCAATGCCCACACCGACGGCGTACGCAAGCCCGTAGGAGGCCGCCATGCCCACGACGGCCCACCGGGAAGGCAGCAGCGCGTAGGAGAGGGCGGAGGCACCGGCATTCACCAGCGCCACAATGACGGTGTTGTAGAAGGGGGTTCGGGTGTCCTCGTACGCGTAGAAGCCACGCAGCACGACGTACTGCACCGAGTACGGGATGAGGCCGAGACCGAAGGCCATGAGAATGAATCCCATGCCCTGGGCCGCTTCGAGGCCGCTGGAGGCGAAGAGCAGCGTGGACATCGGGACACCGAGCGCGAGGAACGCGAACGCGACCGGGACGATCGCGACCGCGGAGTTGCGCAGGCCCTGGGAGATGTCGTCACGTACGGCGCCCGGGTCGCCGTCGTGGGCGGCGCGTGAGATACGGGGCAGCAGGGCGGCCATGACAGACACGGTGATGATCGCCTGCGGCATGCCCCAGATCAGCTGTGCGTTGGTGTAGGCGATGAAGCCCGCCCCCTGCCTCCCGGACGCCTCACCGGCCGCGGTGGCCAGTTGGGTGACGACCAGGACGCCCGCCTGGTTGGCGAGGACGAACAGGACGGTCCACTTCGCCAGCTTCACGGTCTTGCCGAGACCGTGGCCCTTCCAGTCGAAGCGCGGGCGGAAGCGGAAGCCGGTCTCCCGCAGGTAGGGGATCATCGCCAGTGCCTGCACGACAAGGCCGAGCAGCGTGCCCACACCGAGCAGCCGGACACCTTCCGGCGGGATCGTCTGGACTCCCATCTGGGACTCGGCAGAGGTGCCGTACACCCAGATGAACAGCCCGAACGTGGTGATCATGACGATGTTGTTGAGGACCGGGGTCCACATCATCGCGCCGAACTTGCCGCGGGCGTTGAGGATCTGCCCCATGACGACATGCACGCCCATGAAGAAGATCGTGGGCAGGCAGTAACGGGCGAAGGTCACGGCGACGCTGTTGGCGGCCTGATCGTTGGCGATCGTGTCCGACATCAACCGGATCAGGAGTGGAGCAGCGAACACCGCGGCGGCGACGATGACGCCGAGCGCCACCATGACGAGTGTGAGGAGGCGGTTGGCGTAGGCCTCGCCGCCGTCCTCGTCGTTCTTCATCGCGCGCACCAGCTGCGGCACAAAGACCGAGTTGAGGCCGCCGCCGACGGTGAGGATGTAGATCATCGTCGGCAGGGTGTACGCGACGGTGAACACGTCACCGAGCAGCGCTGCCCCGAGTGCCGCGGTGATCACCAGGCTGCGCACAAATCCGGTGAGCCGGGAGACGAGCGTGCCCGCCGCCATCACCGCGCTGGACTTCAGGAGGCCTGAGGCGCGGCCCGCAGGCTTCTTGCGAGCGGGAGTCGGGTTCGGCTCGGGGGCGGGGGTCGGTGCACCCGACGCCTGCTGATCCCGGAAGAGATGCGCGAAGGCGTCGGGTTTCGGCTTGTCCTCCGAGGCCCGGGTGACCAGGTCATCCACGCCCGTGAACTCGGTGGTCCTGGCGTCGTCACCATAGGGAAGCCGGCGGGAGGGGCCGTCGGGCTCGGGTGGCGGCGTCTGTGCCCAGACACGCGGATCGGGCGCGTACGGCGACGTGGGCGGCTGCTGGTACATCGGCTGCGGCTCCTGGTAGGTGCCAGGAGGCGGCGGCGGGTGGGCCGAGCGGTCGTAGAGCGCCTCTGTCACGGGGTCCTGGGCGGACAGGTCCTGTGCCTGGAACGGGTCGGGGGCGTAGGCGTCCTGGACATAGGGGTCCTGGGTGTACGGATCCGGGTCGGGCTGCTGCGGCGGCACCGGGCCTCCGCCCGCGCCCTGACCGCGGTCACCGTCGTACGGCGCGTTCATCGCTACCCCACCTCATCGTCCCCGGCCGGCCGGCCACGACATCGCTCAACGGTCCACTTTCTCACCAGCGTCGGACGGGTTGCCGCTTTCCGGTTCGGTGTCCGGTGTCAGGTCACTCGCCTGCCCAGGATCCGGGTCCGCGATGTCACCTTCCGCGCCCGCCGCGGCCTCTTCTCCCGTCGGCGTCGCCTTGCGTGCGGCCGCGCGCTTGCGCTGCGTGTACATCCTGACGCCTGCGAGGACGAGGAGCAGGACACCGCCGGCCAGGACGAGCATCACCGTCGGGGTGATCTCGGAGACCTTCACGGTGAAGGTCATCGACCGACCGTACGGCTTGCCGTCCTCGGTGTAGAGCTGGCCGGTCATCTGGACCTGGCCGTTGGCGTTGGCCACGGCGGGGAACTTCACCGTCTGGCTGTGGCCGCCCTCGACGGTGATCGGTTGCTCGGCGACACCCTTGTCGTCGTCGAGATTGAGGCGGGTGGGGTTCTCCGACCTCAGCCGCAGCACCAGATGATCGATTCCCTGGACCAGTTTGTTCTGCACCGTTACCGGGATGGTCGCGCTGCGCCCGGACAGGGTCACGTCCGACTTCTCGATCAGCTGCACCTCCCCGGTCAGGCTCTGCAGATAGTTCCGGACGCTCTTGCGGTACTGCTCGGCGGCCACGGGATTACCGCGCCAGGACACGGAGAGTTCGCGGTCGATCGCCCGGCCGAAGGGCGTCTCCACACGGTCGTCCTTCGTGAGGATGACCGTGAACTTGTCGAGGGTGTCCTGGGTGGTCCTGATGTCCTGGAAGGCCTCGGCCGGCAGCTCCTGCTTCCGCAGCGTGGCGGGGTACCGGGAGGAGCCGGGCACCTTCGTGTTGGCGTCGGCGTCCGGCTCGGCGTCCGCGGCGGCCGCCAGGTCGAGCGGCTGCGTCCACAGGCGGCTGTCGAGGGCGTGCAGTGCCCGCGCCATGGACTGGGCCTGGGCTGCCGTGGGCATCCGCTGCGGAGCGACCACGACGCTTCGCTGCTTGGCCGGCTGCTGATGGGTCAGCGCCAGCGTCTGGGCGAGGAACTTCTGGACCGCGAGCGTCGAGTCGCCGGCGTTGGTCATGTCGCCCTGGAAGGCGGTGGAGAGCCGCACGTCGGCCACGACAGCCGTCGTGCCGCCTCCGATGGGGCGTGCTGCGGTGGGGGTGTAGTTGAGATCGTCCTGGAGGCTGTCACTGCGGGCGATCACGTTGTGGGCACCGGCCGACGTGGCGACGTCGACGATCGAGGAGTCGATCTGGCCGTCCACAGGCCAGGCGAAGTCGATGGACGGCTTCACATGGAGGATCGTCTCCACCGTCGTCTCGGCCACCTCGGTGGCCGGCTGCAGGTGGCTGAGCGAACCGGAAACGGCCTTGCCGCGGCGGGCGAGGGACGCGAGGTCGGGGTCGGCGAACGGCAGCGCGACCACCTTGCGACCCCGCACGGCGGCATCGAGGGAACTGAGCCAGCGCTTGGCGATCGCCTGGTTCTTGCCCGGGACCGTGGAGTTTCCGCTCTTGACCCGGTAATTCCGCGTCATGGCATCCACCGTCGCCAACAGGTCCGGGTCGATGACCCAGGTGACGGGCAGGTCGTTGCCGAGACTGACCATCTGCTCGAGCCGGCCGCCGGGTGCGAGCTCCGTGGCCAGCGTCTCGTCCTCGAATACCGGCGTCTGCTGTTCGTCCGACCCCGTTTCCGACGTGAGGTGCGTCGATGAGATCAGCGGCCAGAGGTACGTGAGGCGGGTCTTCTCCTCGGTGCCCTCCGGCTGCCAGGGCAGGAAGGTCCGCTCGATGCCCAGCACCTGGTCGTACCCCAGAGCCGGGGTCCGGCCGCTCAGGGAAACTCCGAGCTGGTAGACACCGCCGTCGTCGTCGAGATCGAGTTCGTCGGCCGGGACCGAGAGTGTGAAGTCCCGGCTGATCCCGGAAGCGAGCTTCGGGATATCTACCGAGTACTTGTCGTCGATCGCCGGAGCGTCGAGTCCCGGGGTGAAGCCGGTCTGCTCGGCGGCGCTGTCGATGGCAATCCTGCCGGACAGCTTCGGCCCCACGCCCAGATCGATATGGGCGTCCGTTACGGGCTGCTTGCCCTTGTTGACCACCGTGCCGGAGATGGTGATCTTGTCGTCCTTGCCGGGTGTGGCAGGCGCCACAGTGTCGAGCGACACATCGACGGTCCGCGACCCGGTGGGGTCCTCGGCGGCGTACGCCGACGGAGCGGCCGGACCGCACAGCAGTCCGGCCACGAGCGGGACGCCGGTGATCACGGAGGCTGTGCGACGCAGCCACCGGCGGGCAGGAGAAGCACTCATCCCCTGGAAGTCTGCCGCCTCCGCCACGTACACGCCCGTCCCTCGTCGTCTGCTGTCACTGCTGGTCTCTGGTTCCTGCGTCCACGCATGGTAACGAGGTGCGCTGTGTCGAAGTGCCGCGGAGTGCCCCACAAGATCGGAGGGGACCCTGGGGGGGGCCGCCATAAACGGGGACGCTCCGGTCGGCCCGGGCACGTACCCTTTTCTGTTGTGCCGAACGCCAATGAAGACAACCCCACTGCACTGAGTCAGGTGCAGCACCGCGCGGTCAGCGAACTGCTGCGGGTGTCCCCCGTCGCCGACGACCTTGCACGCCGATTCCAGGAGGCCGGGTTCAGCCTCGCCCTGGTCGGTGGCTCGGTTCGCGATGCTCTGCTCGGGCGACTCGGCAATGACCTCGATTTTACGACGGACGCGCGCCCTGAGGACGTCCTGAAGATCATTCGACCCTGGGCGGACTCTGTCTGGGACGTCGGCATCGCCTTCGGCACGGTCGGCGCCCAGAAGGACGGCTGTGTCGCGGACGCTGTGCAGCGCTTCCAGATCGAGGTCACCACGTACCGCTCGGAGGCGTACGACAGGACCTCTCGCAAGCCCGAGGTGTCCTACGGCGACTCGATCGAGGAAGACCTGGTGCGGCGCGACTTCACGGTGAACGCGATGGCCGTGGCGCTGCCGGAGAAGGAGTTCATCGATCCGCATGGCGGACTGAACGACCTTGCCGCGCGCATCCTGCGCACGCCCGGCACCCCTGAGGAGTCTTTCTCCGATGATCCGCTGCGGATGATGCGGGCCGCCCGGTTCGCGGCGCAGCTGGACTTCGAGGTGGCCCCCGAGGTGGTCGCCGCGATGAAGGCGATGGCGCAGCGCATCGAGATCGTCTCCGCCGAAAGGGTGCGTGACGAACTGAACAAGCTCGTGCTCTCGGCATACCCCCGCAAGGGCCTGGCCCTGCTCGTCGACACCGGACTCGCCGACCACGTGCTGCCCGAGCTGCCGGCGCTTCGGCTGGAGAGTGATGAGCACCACCGCCACAAGGACGTCTACGAGCACTCGCTGACGGTGCTGGATCAGGCCATCGCCCTGGAAGAGGACGGCCCGGATCTGGTACTGAGGCTGGCTGCCCTGCTGCATGACATCGGAAAGCCGAGGACTCGGCGCTTCGAGAACGACGGGCGCGTCTCCTTCCACCACCACGAGGTGGTGGGCGCGAAGATGACCAAGAAGCGGATGGCCGCGCTCAAGTACTCCAACGAGATGGTCAAGGACGTCTCACGGCTGGTGGAGCTGCATCTGCGCTTCCACGGCTACGGCACCGGGGAGTGGACCGACTCGGCGGTCCGGCGGTACGTACGCGACGCCGGCCCACTGCTGACCCGGCTGCACAAGCTGACCCGCTCCGACTGCACCACACGGAACAAGCGGAAGTCGGGCGCCCTCTCGCGGGCCTACGACGGGCTCGAGGAACGCATCGCGCAGCTGCAGGAGCAGGAGGAGCTGGATGCCATCAGGCCTGACCTGAACGGCAACCAGATCCAGGAGATTCTGGGCGTTGGCCCCGGGCCGGTGATCGGCAAGGCTTACGCCTTCCTGCTGGAGCTGCGGCTGGAGAACGGTCCGATGGAGCACGATGAGGCGGTCGCCGCGCTCAAGGAGTGGTGGGCTACCCAGGGCTGAGGGTGAAGCGGTGCGATGTTTCACGTGAAACATCGCACCCGGATCCGAGTGTGGCGTACGCGAGGGTCGATGTTTCACGTGAAACATCGACCCTCGCGTCATGTGCCTACTTCGTGAGCTGGTCCAGGCAGAGCACGAACTGCTTGCCCGAGCTGCGGCGGCCTCCGCTGGTCTGCTCGAAGTAGCCGACGTCGGACTTGCCCTCGCAGATCTTTGTGTCCGAGGTGTCGGAGTGCACCGAGACCACCTTGAAGGCGGCCTTTGTGTCGCCGCATTCCACCACCTCGAGGTCTGGGGAGACCTCGTTCCCGCTGTTCTTGAGGCAGTCGCCGGCCTTCGCGGTGTCGGCGTCGTCGCGGCTCATGAACCAGAAGACACCGAAAGTGATCACGGCCAGGACGGCCACGACTATCTTGAGCTTCGTCTTGAGCCCGAGTCCGCCGCCGGAGGCCGCCGGGGGCGGGGGTGGAGCGCCCCACTGCTGCTGAGGCGGGTACGGCTGCTGCGGTTGCGTCGGGTATCCGTACCCGGGCTGAGGCTGCTGAGGGGGTTGCTGCTGGGGATTGCCATAGCCGGGCTGCGGCGGCTGCTGTGCATACGGATCCGGATGCCCGTAGGCACCCTGTCCCGGCTGTGGCGGATAGCTCATATGGGAGTCCCCCTGAGGACGAGTGAGTGTCGAGTTGACGCGCGCACGCTATATCACCGGGCCAATGTGCTTCCAGCGGGCGAGAGTTGCTGCAACCGCCGCGTAGATCACCGCGATCACGACGACCAGAGGGACCGACCGGCCGTCAGCCGGCAGCATCAGGGCGGCAATGGCCGCAGCGACCACGAAGGCGACGTTGAACAGCACGTCGTAGAGGGAGAAGACCCGGCCCCGGAAGGCGTCGTCCACGGATGTCTGCACCACCGTGTCCGTGGCGATCTTCGCGCTCTGCGTGATGAGTCCCAGTACGAAGGCCGCGATCAGTATCGGCAGCGGGGCGAACGGCAGTCCCAGGGCCGGTTCGAGGACAGCGGCGGCGGCCGCACAGGTGACCATCCACCCGGCCCGGCCGAGTCGCCCGATCGCCCACGGGGACACCACGGCCGCGGCGAAGAACCCTGCGCCCGAGACGGCGACGGCGAGGCCGAGAAGCGCCAGGCCCTCCGACTCGGTGTCGGACCAGGAGTAGCGGCACAGCATGAGCACCATCACGGTCAGTGCGCCGTAGCAGAAGCGCAACAGCGTCATTGCGGCAAGCACCCGGGCCGCGGAGCGGCGCTCGGCCAGATGCCGGAGCCCGCCCACCAGTCCGCGTGCGGTGGAGGCGATCGCGGCGCCCAGCCGGGGCTGAACCAATTCCGGCTCAGGTCCGAGCAGTTCGCGTGGCATGCGCAGTGACGCGAGTGCCGAGCAGAGATAGAGCGCGGCTCCGACCAGTACGACGGCCGAATCGGAGTCCGAAGCCACCAGGCGCACCGCAAAGGCGAGTCCGCCGCCGGCGGTCGCGGCGAGCGTCCCGGCTGTCGGCGAGAGGGAGTTGGCCATGACCAGACGCTCCGCGTCGACCACCCGGGGCAGCGCCGCCGAGAGCCCCGCCAGTACGAATCGGTTGACCGCGGTGACGGACAGCGCGGAGGCGTAGAAGAGCCAGTCGGGTACGGAGGCGAGGACCAGCAGCGCCGTGCAGCCAGCGAGCAGGGCGCGCAGCAGGTTGCCGTAGAGAAGGACCTGGCGGCGCTGCCAGCGGTCGAGCAGGACGCCGGCGAAGGGGCCGATCACCGAATAGGGCAGCAGCAGTACGGCCATGGCGGAGGCGATCGCCGCTGCCGAGGTCTGTTTCTCGGGGGAGAAGACCACGTACGTGGCGAGCGCGACCTGATAGACACCGTCGGCCGACTGGGACAACAGCCGTACGGCGAGCAACCGGCGGAAGTCGGTCAGGCGCAGGAGTACGCGCAGATCACGTACGACAGGCATGCGATCAAGCGTCACACACGAGGAGGGCCCCCGGGCGGATTACCCGGGGTCCCTCCTCGATGGTGCGGAACGAACGCTTAGTGATCGACCTCGCCCTTGATGAACTTCTCGACGTTCTCACGAGCCTCGTCGTCGAAGTACTGAACCGGCGGGGATTTCATGAAGTACGAGGACGCGGAGAGGATCGGGCCGCCGATGCCGCGGTCCTTGGCGATCTTCGCGGCGCGCACGGCGTCGATGATGACACCGGCGGAGTTCGGGGAGTCCCAGACCTCGAGCTTGTACTCCAGGTTCAGCGGAACGTCACCGAAGGCGCGGCCCTCGAGACGCACGTAGGCCCACTTGCGGTCGTCGAGCCAGGCCACGTAGTCCGACGGGCCGATGTGGACGTTCTTCTCGCCCATGTCACGGTCCGGGATCTGCGAGGTGACGGCCTGCGTCTTCGAGATCTTCTTGGACTCCAGGCGCTCACGCTCGAGCATGTTCTTGAAGTCCATGTTGCCGCCGACGTTCAGCTGCATGGTGCGGTCCAGGATGACGCCCCGGTCCTCGAACAGCTTCGCCATGACGCGGTGCGTGATGGTGGCGCCGACCTGCGACTTGATGTCGTCGCCGACGATCGGGACACCGGCCTCGGTGAACTTGTCCGCCCACTCCTTGGTACCGGCGATGAAGACCGGCAGGGCGTTGACGAACGCGACCTTGGCGTCGATGGCGCACTGCGCGTAGTACTTCGCAGCGTCCTCGGAACCGACGGGCAGGTAGCAGACCAGGACGTCGACCTGCTTGTCCTTGAGGATCTGGACGATGTCGACCGGGGCCTCGGCGGACTCCTCGATGGTCTGGCGGTAGTACTTGCCCAGGCCGTCCAGGGTGTGGCCGCGCTGCACGGTGATGCCGGTGGACGGCACGTCGCAGATCTTGATGGTGTTGTTCTCGCTGGCGCCGATGGCGTCCGAGAGGTCGAGGCCGACCTTCTTGGCATCCACGTCGAAGGCGGCGACGAACTCGACGTCGCGGACGTGGTACTCGCCGAACTGAACGTGCATCAGACCCGGCACCTTGCCGGCCGGGTCGGCGTCCTTGTAGTACTCGACGCCCTGCACCAGCGAGGCGGCGCAGTTACCCACGCCGACAATGGCTACGCGAACCGAACCCATTCCGGTTGCTCCCTGTGTGATCTCGGTATTCCGGATGAAACCCTGCGGACCGCAGGGCTTCACTTGGCGGTGTCGTCGGACGGATCCGGCGGGGTGGGGCCTTCGGGAGGTGTCCCTCCGGAAGGCTCGGCACCCATGTGCCGGGGCAGGCCGCCCGTCTCTCCAGATGTGTTGTCCTGCTGAGCGGTGTTCCCGGTGGAGGGCCCCCGCTGCTCCCGCCCCGCCCGCTCGCTCTCGATGAGCTCGTTCAGCCAGCGCACCTCGCGCTCCACCGACTCCATGCCGTGCCGCTGCAGCTCGAGCGTGTAGTCGTCGAGGCGCTCGCGGGTGCGGACCAGGGAGGCACGCATCTTCTCCAGACGCTCCTCCAGCCGGCTGCGCCGGCCCTCCAGCACCCGCATCCGCACGTCGCGCTCCGTCTGCCCGAAGAAGGCGAAGCGGGCCGCGAAGTGCTCGTCCTCCCAGGTGTCGGGACCGGTGTGCGAGAGCAGCTCCTCGAAGTGCTCCTTACCTTCGGCCGTCAATCGGTAGACGATCTTGGCGCGTCGCCCTGCGAGTGATGCGGCGAGGGCGTCCTCTGGAGCACTTCCCGGTTCCTCGATCAACCAGCCGTTGGCGACCAGCGTCTTGAGGCAGGGGTAGAGAGTCCCGTAACTGAAGGCACGGAAGATCCCCAGCGAGGTGTTGAGCCGTTTGCGCAGCTCGTATCCGTGCATGGGGGCTTCACGGAGCAGACCCAGCACGGCGAACTCGAGGATGCCGGAGCGTCTGCTCATCGTCTCCTCCTTGCCGTGCCGGTCATGTGTGACGCGCTGATGTGTCGTGCTGATGTATCGACTCGATACATCAGCACGATAGAGCGGCGCTCCCCGTGCGACAAGTGGGGCCATAGTGAGCGACATCACATCCCCGATTCGGCGGAGGCGAGTTGTCTGATTTGGGGTGAACTTCGGGCCTAGGCGGTTTTTGAGCGTGCGTAGTCTGTGCGGCATGCAGACCACCGGGAACCATGTGACGTCGCCACGCGTCATCGCCGTGGATGCACCGCGGATGAGCTCTTCACCAAGTTCGTCCGTATCCATTTCGGGGGGACCGGAACTCAACTGCCGCTTCCAGGCGTCTCGCCTGCCCGAGGAGTAGTCGTTCGATGAGCGAGCACCGTCGCAAACCGCCGCAGCCCCAGGATGGCGGGCGCGCCGCGGCCAGACGCGCCGCCCAGCAGCCTTCGGGGCGCCGCGCAGCCCCGCCGCGGGGCGCCGCATCAGCCTCCCCTTCCGCCGCCTACGGCGACGAGCCCACCTACGGCGGCCGCGCCGAGGCCCGCCGTGCCGCACAGCGCGGCGGCAGTCGCCGACGCGTGGAGGAGACGGCAGGCGCCGGCCATGGAGGGCGGGCCGGCGGTGGCCGGCGCGGCGGTGGTGGAGGCGGGGGTCATGAGGGTCCCGGCCGCGCCCGGGGCGGCAGCCCCGGCAGGAAGCGCCTGATCGACTACCCACGCCACAACAAGTACGGATGGCGCCGCTGGGTGCCGTCCTGGAAGCTGGTCACCGGGCTCTGCCTCGGCTTCCTCGGCAGCCTGATGACGGCCGCGACGATCGCGTACGCCATGGTCGGTATCCCGGACCAGGCCAAGACCGCCAAGGCGCAGAACAACGTCTACCTCTGGGACGACGGCTCGCAGATGGCCGCCACCGGGGGTGAGATCAACCGGCAGATCATTCCCATCGGGAAGATTCCGGTGGCGATGCAGAACGCCGTCATCTCGGCGGAGAACAAGACGTTCAGGGACGACTCCGGCATCGACCCGATGGGTATCACCCGCGCCCTGTTCAACATGGCCCGGGGCCAGCAGACCCAGGGTGGCTCGACCATCACCCAGCAGTACGTCAAGAACGCTCGGCTGGACAACCAGGACCAGACTCTGAGCCGTAAGTTCGAGGAGCTGTTCGTCTCCATCAAGGTCGGTACCGAGATGGACAAGCCGGACATCATGGAGGGCTATCTCAACACGTCGTACTACGGCCGCGGCGCGTACGGCATCCAGGCCGCCGCCCGCACGTACTACAAGAAGGACGCCGAGAAGCTCAACGCCAGTGAGTGCGCCGTCCTCGCCTCGCTGCTCAAGGGCGCGACGTACTACGACCCGCACGGCGCCCGGGAGATCGACACCAAGGCGACCGCGGAGGCCAACAGGGAACGGGCCGAGAAGCGCTGGAAGTGGATCCTCGACGAGATGGTCAAGGACAACCACCTGACGGCCACCGACCGGAGCAAGTTCACGAAGTTCCCCATGCCCGCACCGCCTCGTAAGGGCGCACAGCTGGGCGGTCAGGTCGGCTACCTCGTGGACCTGGCCAAGGCCTACGTCGTCAACAACAGCGATGGGCAGATCACCCCGGAGAAGCTTTCCCAGGGCGGCTACAGGATCCAGACGACCTTCAACAAGAAGAAGGTCCGGGACCTCGAGAGGGCCGTCCAGAAGGTCCGGAAAGAGAACATCGACCCCAAGAAGCGGCCGACGAAGGACACCCACGTCCAGTTCGGCGGTGCCTCCGTCGAGCCGGAGACCGGCAAGATCGTGGCGATCTACGGCGGAACGGACGCGACGAAGCACTTCACCAACAATGCCGACACGACCGGTGCCCAGGTCGGCTCGACGTTCAAGCCGTTCGTCCTCGCCGCCGCGATGCGCGACGGTGTGCGCAACCCCGAATTCGGCCCGGATCAGGGGCTTGACGCCCGGACCCTCGTCGACCCGGACCAGAGCCGCTACAGCGGCAAGAACAAGCTCAAGATCAAGAACTATGACGGTTCCATCTGGCGCAACGAGAAGGGAGAGGAGTGGCTGCAGCGCAACGACGGCGATGAGTCGTACGGCAACATCGATCTGCGCGAAGCCATGATCCACTCCGCCAACTCGCCGTTCGTGCAGCTCGGCATGGACATCGGTATTCCCACGGTCAGGCAGGCGGCCATGGATGCCGGACTGCTCGAGGCCAGTCTGTCCGGGTCGAACGTCCCGTCGTTCTCGATCGGTATCTCCTCGCCCAGCGCCATCCGCATGGCCGGCGCGTACGCGACCTTCGCGGCCAACGGCGAGCAGCGCGACCCGTACTCGGTCGAGTGGGTCGAGAACGGTCATGACGAGAAGATCTACGAACACACAAACGACGCTGAGCGAGCCTTCTCCAAGGCCGTCGCGACCAATGTGACGGACGTGCTCCAGGACGTCGTCGACGACCCCGAGGGAACCGGCCGCAACGCCCGTCTTCCCGGGCGCCAGGTCGCCGGCAAGACCGGTACCACCGACGGCAACAAGTCGGCGTGGTTCGTCGGCTACACACCGCAGCTGTCGACCGCCATCGACATGTACCGCCTCGACGACAACGAGAAGAGCGGCAAGCCGCGCGAGTTCGAGGAGATGTACGGCACCGGCGGGCAGGACAAGATCCACGGTGCGTCGTTCCCGTCCGAGATCTGGCAGGACTACATGTCGGACGCGCTCGAGGGCGCGAAGTTCCTCGAGTTCGACGAGCCCGAGCCCATTGGTGAGGCCGTCTGGGGCGGCGGTGCGGTCAGCCCGTCGCCGACGCCGAGCGACACCCCGTCCCCGAGCCCGTCGGACACCCCGTCGGAGACGCCGTCCCCGACGCCGTCCATCACTCCCGGCCGGCCGACGGAGTCGTGCGACCCGTGGGCGGACTGGACCTGCACCGATGGCGGCACCAGCACCGGAAATGATCAGGGCGGTGTCACCGGCGGGCCGACGCCCAGTCCTACCCCATCGCCGGGCACGAACGGCAATGGTGGTGGCAACGGGGGCAAGGACGGCGGCGCCTTCATCGGAGGCTCGGACGGTTAGCCGCAGCCGCCCCGGTACCACCACGAGGGCCGTCGCTCCCGGAACGCACAGCACCTGTGCCCACCGGGAGCGGCGGCCCTCGCCGTAGCCCCCGTCCCGTACGGCAGGATGTGCAGCATGCCCAGCGCAGAAGAGACGAGCGTGTACGAGGACCGTGCCGACGTACGCCCCACACGGCGCGACCGGATCGCCGCGGCCGGCAGTGAACTGATCGGCGGCCCGGCCGGCCGCTGGGCCCTGCGCGGCGGCAGCGGCCGGTTCACGCCGGTGCGGGTCATCGCCCTCGTGACCATTGGCATGTTCGCGCTCGGCATGATGCAGAAGTGGCCCTGCTACAACTGGGCCTGGTTCCGGGGGACCAGCTCCCAGTACACGCACGCCTGCTACTCCGACATCCCGCATCTCTACCTGGGGCGCGGCTTCTCGGAAGGCCGCATCCCGTACTTCGACCGGCTGCCCGGCGACATGGAGTTCCTCGAGTACCCGGTCCTGACGGGGCTGTTCATGCAGGTCGCCGCGTGGATCACTCAGGTGCCGTCCTGGCTGGGCCTCGCCGAGGGCGACATCCAGCAGCAGGAACAGATGTACTGGATGGTCAACGCGGGCATGCTGATGCTCTGCGCCGTGATCATCGCCGTGTGCGTGGCCCGCACCCACCGCAACCGTCCCTGGGACGCACTGCTCGTTGCCCTGGCGCCGGCCTTCGCGCTCACCGCCACCATCAACTGGGACCTGTTCGCCGTGGCGCTCACCGCCGCGGCGATGCTGATGTGGTCCCGCGGCAGAGTCCTCGCTTTCGGCATCCTCATCGGGCTCGCCACAGCCGCCAAGTTCTATCCCGGCCTGCTTCTCGCGGTGCTGCTGGTGCTCTGCTGGCGCGCCGGGAAATGGCGGGAATTCTTCACCGCGGCGCTCGGGGCCGCCGGCGCCTGGCTGATCGTGAACCTGCCGGTCATGCTGCTCGCGCCGGAGGGCTGGAAGAAGTTCTACAGCTTCAGCGAGGAACGGCAGATCGACTTCGGCTCGTTCTGGCTGATCATCACGCAGCGCACCGGCGAGCCGATCGAGGTGGAATCGGTCAACACCTACGCCTCGCTGTTGGTGCTCCTGGCCCTTGTCGGCGTCGGCGTGCTGACCCTCTGCGCACCGCGCCGTCCTCGCTTCGCCCAGCTCGCCTTCCTGCTGGTCGCCGCCTTCATCCTCACCAACAAGGTCTACTCACCGCAGTACGTACTGTGGCTGATTCCGCTCGCCGCCCTCGCCCGGCCCCGCTGGCGTGACTTCCTGATCTGGCAGGCGTGCGAGGTCATGTACTTCCTGGGCATCTGGACGTACCTCGCCTACACCACCAGCCCCAAGCACCAGGGACTGCCGCCCGAGGGCTACCAGGTCGCCATCGCCCTGCATCTGCTGGGCACCCTGTACCTGTGCGCCGTGATCGTGCGCGACATCCTCATGCCGGAGCGCGACGAGGTGCGCCGCGACGGCTCGGACGACCCTTCGGGCGGCGTGCTCGACGGGGCCCCCGACGTGTTCGTCGTGGGTCCCGCGGCCCATCCGCCGCGGCACGCGGCGCACGCCGTGGAAGGCCCGCTCGTCGAATGGGGCACCCGGCCTCACAGCGGCCCGGGGAGCGATCCCCGGCCGTCGTCCTAGGCCCCCTGGCCCCGACGGCCCTGGCAGCCCCGTCCCGAGCCCGTCACAGTGTGGGGCGGCGCGGGGCCGCCCACGCCGCCTGATCCGCCCTAACGGTCCACGAGCCGGTCGAACTGCGTCGTCGTATGACGCAGATGAGCGACCAGCTCGTCACCGACCCTCGGCTCCTGCGCATCGGCAGGAACGAACAGGATCGACACCTGCATGTGCGGCGGCTCGGCGAACCAGCGCTGCTTGCCCGCCCACACGAACGGCGACAGATTGCGGTTGACCGTCGCCAGACCCGCACGCGCCACACCCTTGGCCCGCGGCATCACACCGTGCATCGCCTTCGGCGCCTCGAGGCCGACGCCGTGCGACGTACCGCCGGCCACCACCACGAGCCACCCGTCGGAGGCCGCCTTCTGCTGGCGGTAGCCGAAACGGTCGCCCTTGGTGACCCGTGTGACATCGAGAACCGAACCGCGGTACTCGGTGGACTCGTGGTCGCCCAGCCACAGCCGGGTGCCGATACGTGCCCGGAACCGGGTCTGCGGGAACTGCTGCTGGAGCCGCGCCTGTTCCTCGGCACGCAGATGGCTGACGAACATCGTGTGCAGCGGCAGCCTCGCCACACGCAGCCGGTCCATCCAGCCGATGATCTCCTCGACCGCGTCCGAGCCGTCCGTGCGGTCCAGCGGCAGGTGCAGCGCGAAGCCCTCCAGCCGTACGTCCTCGATGGCCGCGTGCAGCTGGCCCAGCTCCTGCTCGGTGATGCCGTGCCGCTTCATCGAGCTCATGCACTCGATGACGACGCGTGCCCCCACCAGGGCGTGGACACCGTCGACGGAGGACACCGACCGAATCACCCGGTCAGGCAGCGGCACCGGCTCCTCGCCGCGCCGGAACGGTGTCAGCACCAGCAGGTCGCCGCCGAACCAGTCCTTGATCCGCGCCGCTTCGTACGTCGTGCCCACGGCGAGCATGTCGGAACCGAAGCGCGCCGCCTCGTCCGCGAGCCGCTCATGACCGAAGCCGTAGCCGTTGCCCTTGCAGACGGGTACGAGTCCGGGGAACTGGTCGATCACCGACTTCTGGTGCGCCCGCCAGCGTGCGGTGTCTACGTAGAGGGAGAGCGCCATGGCCGGCCCGGAACCTTTCTGGTGGCTGCGGTGTATCAGAGATATGCACGAGATTACGGAGTCGCCCGCGGTAACGGAGCCGTCCGCGGTGCCGTCAGCGACGCGACATGTAGATGTCGAGCGCCTTGTGGAGCAGCTTGTTGAGCGGGAAGTCCCACTCACCCACGTACTCGACGGCCTCGCCGCCGGTGCCGACCTTGAACTGGATCAGACCGAACAGGTGGTCCGTCTCGTCCAGGGAGTCGCTGATGCCCCGCAGGTCGTAGACCGTGGCGCCCATGGCGTACGCGTCGCGCAGCATCCGCCACTGCATCGCGTTCGAGGGCCGGACCTCGCGCCCGATGTTGTCCGAGGCGCCGTACGAGTACCAGACATGGCCCCCGACGACCAGCATCGTCGCCGCCGAGAGGTTCACCCCGTCGTGGCGCGCGAAATACAGGCGCATGCGATTCGGGTCCTCGCTGTTCAGCACCGTCCACATGCGCTGGAAGTACGACAGCGGGCGCGGCCGGAAGCGGTCCCGTTCGGCCGTGATCTCGTACAGCCGCTGCCACTCGGCCAGATCCTCGTAACCGCCCTGGACGACCTCGACACCGGCCTTCTCGGCCTTCTTGATGTTGCGTCGCCACAGCTGGTTGAAGCCCTTGAGGACGTCGTCGAGGGACCGGTTCGCCAGGGGCACCTGATAGACGTAGCGAGGCTGCACATCACCGAAGCCGGCGCCGCCGTCCTCGCCCTGCTGCCAGCCCATCTTCCGCAGCCGGTCGGCCACTTCGAACGCGCGGGGCTCGACGTGGGTTGCCTCCACGTCTCGCAGGCGCTTCACGTCGGGGTCCTGGATACCGGCCTTGATCGCCGGCGCGTCCCAGCGCCGGATGACCACCGGCGGGCCCATCTTCACGGAGAAGGCACCCTGGTTCTTCAGATGCGCCAGCATCGGCTGCAGCCAGTCGTCCAGGTTCGGGGCGTACCAGTTGATCACCGGCCCCTCGGGCAGATACGCGAGGTACCGCTTGATCTTGGGGAGCTGCCGGTACAGGACCAGGCCGGCACCCACCAGCTGATCGTTCTTGTCGAACCAGCCCAGGTTCTCCGAGCGCCATTCCGTCTTCACGTCCGCCCACGCCGGGACCTGGCAGTGACTGGCCGCGGGCAGGCTCTGGATATAGGCCAGATGCTGCTCACGGCTGATGGTCCTCAGGGTCAGGCTCATGCGGGGCGCTCCTCGGCAGGTGTGTCCCCATGGGTACAGGGGCTCCGGCTCTCGCGCCGAAGCCTACTGGGCGGGGGAAGAACTCCGGATGGCTGTACGCAAGAGCGTCGTTCGGCCGTGTCCGCTCGTGCCCTTCCCGGCCCGGCAACCCACCTGCCGAGGAACCCGCTACCCGAGAACTCCTCCGAAGAGCCCGCCGTTCGCCATGCCCAGGTAGAACCCCACCGCCGAGGCACCCAGGCCGATGATCAGCGCGAAGCGCTCACGGGTCGTCTCCGAGATGAACTGCCCGTACGCGCCCGTCAGGATTCCGATCAGCCCGGCCCACGAGCTCAGCAGATGCAGGTTGTGGAACATCGCCGAGACGAAGGCCAGAGCACCGAGCACCAGCGTCGCGGCGAGCAGGGTGTCCTGGAGGGGATGAGGCTTGTGATCCGTGGCGAGCAGGGAAACGGAGGGATGGGGTCGCGTTGCCTGTGCCATGAGGCACCTCCTGGCCTTGCCGGAAGGCGGCGCATCGTAGTGGTGCGCCCACCCGATGTGTACAGATTGCGTCCGTCGGGCACCGGATTTCAACCGGAAGCGGGTGTGCGGGTACTCTGTACGGTCTGCACCGGTGTCTGCCCAGGCCAGAACACAGTCCCAGCTCGACGAGAGGGGATTGTCAGTGGGGGCGGATACCGTTGCTCACGCATCACGACCCTCCTGCCACGGAACGACCGTGGCCGCTGAGTCCAAAGGAGGTGGGTTTTACATGCGTCACTACGAGGTGATGGTCATCCTCGACCCCGATCTCGAGGAGCGCGCTGTCTCCCCGCTGATCGAGAACTTCCTCTCCGTCGTCCGTGAGGGCAACGGAAAGGTTGAGAAGGTCGACACCTGGGGCCGTCGTCGTCTCGCTTACGAGATCAAGAAGAAGCCCGAGGGCATCTACTCGGTCATCGACCTGCAGGCCGAGCCTGCGGTCGTCAAGGAGCTCGACCGCCAGATGAACCTGAACGAGTCGGTCCTCCGGACCAAGGTCCTCCGTCCCGAGACCCACTGAGCATCTAGCTCAGAGGTCATCGGGTTCGAGTAGCAGCAAGCAGCCAGAAGCAATCCCGCCGAGAGGTTCACCCATGGCAGGCGAGACCGTCATCACGGTCGTCGGCAATCTTGTCGACGACCCCGAGCTGCGCTTCACCCCGTCCGGTGCGGCGGTCGCGAAGTTCCGTGTCGCGTCCACTCCCCGCACCTTCGACCGTCAGACCAATGAGTGGAAGGACGGCGAAAGCCTCTTCCTCACCTGCTCGGTCTGGCGTCAGGCGGCGGAGAACGTCGCCGAGTCGCTCCAGCGCGGCATGCGCGTCGTCGTGCAGGGCCGCCTGAAGCAGCGGTCGTACGAGGACCGCGAGGGCGTCAAGCGCACGGTCTACGAGCTGGACGTCGAGGAAGTCGGCCCCAGTCTCAAGAACGCCACGGCCAAGGTCACCAAGACCACCGGTCGCGGTGGCCAGGGCGGCTACGGCGGCGGCCAGCAGGGCGGCGGCAACTGGGGCGGCGGCCCCGGCGGTGGTCAGCAGCAGGGCAGCGGCGGTGCACCCGCCGACGACCCCTGGGCCACCAGCGCGCCGGCCGGCGGCGGCCAGCAGGGCCAGCAGGGTGGGGGCAGCTGGGGCGGCAGCTCCGGCAGCTCCGGCGGTTCCGGCGGCGGCTACTCGGACGAGCCGCCCTTCTAAGGGCAGCTCGTACCCCACTTCTTGATCACACAGGAGATACACCATGGCGAAGCCGCCTGTGCGCAAGCCTAAGAAGAAGGTCTGCGCGTTCTGCAAGGACAAGACCGTATACGTGGACTACAAGGACACGAACATGCTGCGGAAGTTCATTTCCGACCGCGGCAAGATCCGTGCCCGCCGCGTTACCGGCAACTGCACGCAGCATCAGCGTGACGTCGCCACGGCCGTCAAGAACAGCCGTGAGATGGCGCTGCTGCCCTACACGTCCACCGCGCGATAAGGGAAGGGTGACCGAAACATGAAGATCATCCTCACCCACGAGGTCTCTGGCCTCGGTGCCGCCGGCGACGTCGTGGACGTCAAGGACGGCTACGCTCGCAACTACCTGATCCCGCGCGGTTTCGCGATCCGCTGGACCAAGGGCGGCGAGAAGGACGTGGCGCAGATCCGCCGCGCCCGCAAGATCCACGAGATCGCCACCATCGAGCAGGCCAACTCCATCAAGGGCCAGCTCGAGGCCGTCAAGGTGCGCCTGGCCGTTCGCTCCGGCGACGCCGGCCGCCTCTTCGGCTCCGTCACCCCGGCCGACATCGCCTCGGCGATCAAGGCCGCCGGTGGTCCGGAGGTCGACAAGCGTCGCGTCGAGCTCGGTTCGCCGATCAAGACCCTGGGCTCGCACCAGGTGTCCGTGCGTCTGCACCCCGAGGTTGCCGCACAGCTCGGTGTCGAGGTCGTCGCCGCGTAAGCGCAGCGATCAGCTCTGCAGAGCATAGGAAGGGCCGCATCCTCTGGGATGCGGCCCTTCGCCGTCGCACGCTGTGTTTCACGTGAAACGGCGGTCAGCGCGTCGCGCCCGTGACGATCCACCGGCCGGAACGGGCGCGCCACCAGAGCGTCAGCATCCGCACGGCCATCATCAGCGTCATGGCCCACCACAGGGCTGCCAGCCCACCGCCGAGGCTGGGTATCAACAGGGCGACCGGTGCGAACACCGCCAGCGTCAGCAGCATCGCCCAGGCCAGATACGGCCCGTCGCCCGCGCCCATAAGTACACCGTCCAGGACGAAGACCACGCCGGCGATCGGCTGGGACACGGCGACAACCAGCAGGACGGGAAGCAGCGTGTCCTGCACTGCCTGGTCGCCGGTGAACAGGGGGATGAAGAGGGGGCGCGCCAGTACCACCAGGACCCCGAGCACCACACCCGAGGCCACCCCCCACTCGACCATGCGCCGGCATGCCTGCCGAGCGCCCTCTGCATCACCCGCACCGAGATAGCGACCGATGATCGCCTGGCCGGCAATGGCAATGGCATCGAGCGCGAAGGCCAGCAGGCTCCAGAGGGCGAGCACCACCTGATGCGCGGCGATATCCGTGTCGCCGAGGCGGGCGGCGACAGCCGTGGCAATCAGCAGCACCGCCCGCAGCGAGAGGGTACGGACCAGCAGCGGCAGACCTGCCTGGGCGCTGGCCCGTATCCCGGCTGCGTCCGGTCGCAGCGACGCATGGTGCCTGCGCGCCCCGCGCACCACGACGACCAGATAGGCGGCCGCCATACCGCACTGGGCGATCACAGTGCCCCAGGCGGAGCCCGCGATACCGAGGCCGGCACCGTAGACCAGGGCGGCATTGAGTCCTGCGTTGGCCGCGAATCCGCCGATCGCGACATACAGGGGGGTCTTCGTGTCCTGCAGTCCGCGCAGCACACCGGTGGCGGCGAGCACGATCAGCATCGCAGGAATGCCGAAGCCGGAGATGCGCAGATAGGTGATGGCATGGGGAGCCGCAGTGTCGGAAGCGCCGAAGAGGTCGACCAGCCACGGGGCCCCCGGGAGCGTGACCGCGATGACGGCGACGCCGAGGACAAGGGCCAGCCAGATCCCGTCCATGCCCTGCCGGATGGCTGACGGGAGATCGCCCGCGCCGACGCGTCGCGCAACGGCGGCCGTGGTGGCGTAGGCGAGAAAGACGAAGATGCTCACGGCCGTCGTCAGCAGCGCGGCGGCGATGCCGAGCCCCGCCAGCTGGGGGGTGCCGAGATGGCCGACGATGGCACTGTCGACGATCACGAAGAGCGGCTCTGCGACGAGTGCGCCGAAGGCCGGGACAGCGAGCGAGATGATCTCTCGGTCATGCTGCCGTCGACGGGCCTTCGATGCCGCGGGGGCCTGTGTCATGGCATCAATCTAATCTTCCACAGGTAAGAGATGCAATCGCCTTGCAGTCCTTACGGATGCGGGGGTGGTGCGCTCTTCCGCGTGCCGTTTGTTCTGATCTTGGCCCAGTCGGGAAAGTTTTTCTCCCCCACAGCCGGTGGATGGAAAAGTGCCAGGTCAGAGGCGTTAGGTGAGGGCGGCTATGAATTTGTCCACAGTGCTGTCCCCCGGTCCGTGCACAGGTTCCGGAGGGTTCTCCACAGCATCTGGTCCGTCGTCCACATGGCCTGTGGATAACCAGATTGGCTGAAGGTGCCGCCGGGCCTACCGTGGACCGTCGCCCGACTCGCCGGAAGCGGGGTTCGGCGGCCTGGTATGTCAGTGCTGTGCCGTAGAAAGAGTGGCACCGCGAGGTCCGTGGAACGGACGGGAGGAGGTGGGCGGGGTGAGCATTTCCGAGCCCTTGGACGACCCGTGGGCGGCCGAAACCAGCCCCAGCGACCGTCTGCCCGCGTCCCGCCGCCGCCGCGACGAAGGCCGTGGACGCGACGACCAGCACGACCGGGGCAGTGAGAGCGGGGGCTGGGACGGAGGGTCGTCCGGCTTCGAGCGCGTACCTCCTCAGGACCTGGACGCCGAGCAGTCGGTGCTCGGCGGCATGCTGCTCTCCAAGGACGCGATCGCCGACGTCGTGGAGATCATCAAGGGCCACGACTTCTACCGGCCCGCCCACGAGACGGTCTTCCAGGCAATTCTTGACCTGTATGCCAAGGGTGAGCCCGCCGACCCCATCACGGTCGCCGCGGAGCTGGTCAAGCGTGGCGAGATCACCAGGGTGGGCGGAGCTCCGTATCTGCACACGCTGGTCCAGTCGGTGCCGACCGCGGCCAACGCGTCGTACTACGCGGAGATCGTTCATGAGCGCGCGGTCCTGCGCAGGCTGGTGGAGGCCGGCACCAAGATCACGCAGATGGGGTACGCAGCCGACGGAGACGTCGACGAGATCGTCAACTCCGCGCAGGCCGAGATCTATGCCGTCACCGAACAGCGCACCAGCGAGGACTACCTGCCGCTCGGCGACATCATGGAAGGCGCGCTCGACGAGATCGAGGCCATCGGCTCGCGCAGCGGTGAGATGACCGGTGTGCCGACCGGGTTCACGGACTTCGACTCGCTGACGAACGGGCTGCACCCGGGTCAGATGATCGTGATCGCGGCCCGTCCCGCCATGGGTAAGTCGACGCTGGCACTGGACTTCGCGCGGGCCGCCTCGATCAAGAACAACCTTCCCAGCGTGATCTTCTCCCTCGAGATGGGCCGTAACGAGATCGCGATGCGCCTGCTGTCCGCAGAGGCGCGGGTGGCGTTGCATCACATGCGGTCCGGGACGATGACGGACGAGGACTGGACGCGTCTCGCGCGCCGCATGCCGGATGTGTCGCAGGCCCCGCTCTACATCGATGACTCACCGAACCTCTCGATGATGGAGATCCGGGCGAAGTGCCGCCGGCTCAAGCAGCGCAACGATCTGAAGCTCGTGGTCATCGACTATCTGCAGCTGATGCAGTCCGGCGGCTCCAAGCGGGCCGAGAGCCGTCAGCAAGAGGTCTCGGACATGTCCCGGAACCTGAAGCTGCTCGCCAAGGAGCTCGAACTTCCGGTGATCGCGCTCTCCCAGCTGAACCGTGGCCCGGAGCAGCGTACGGACAAGAAGCCGATGGTCTCCGACCTGCGTGAGTCGGGGTCGATCGAGCAGGATGCGGACATGGTCATCCTGTTGCACCGCGAGGACGCGTACGAGAAGGAGTCGCCGCGCGCGGGCGAGGCAGATCTGATCGTGGCCAAGCACCGTAACGGTCCGACGGCGACGATCACGGTGGCCTTCCAGGGGCACTATTCGCGCTTTGTGGACATGGCGCAGACCTGATTCCTCAGCTGTAGGCTCGCCTTTCCGATGTCCCTTTCTCTTTGACGATGGCCTTTTTCTGGCCCAAGGGACAAGGCAGTGAGACGAACTCCCGTCTGATCGTTCGCCCGTACTAGTGCTGATCCCGAGTCGGCGCCCCCAGCAGCAGCGGCACCGCATGACGTCGCCGGTCTGTCGAACGTGAACCCCCACGGCGCCTTCCGTCTGGACATGGACACCCGGCTCGACCTGGGGCCGGCCGTGGCCGTGCCCCACCCCCGTACTCCGGCGGATGCCGCCACCCGATCAGCCACGAAGCTGCGCTGAAGGACATGCCGACCTCAGCGCCCCCGCATGAACGAGGCCGCCTGGCGGGCGAGCGATGGGGTCGGCTCTGACTGAAGGATCCGGCGCGGGCACCACTGGCTGTGGCCATCAAGACGGTTGTCTATCCGCGATCTGAACTTGGCTCGGCAGTGCCGCCTGAGGTCGTTTCGGGTTTCGTGTAGAGGACCTCGCGGACCTGCTCCGCGGCGCGGAGGATGCTTTCGCTGATGAAGTCGCTGAAGCGGGCGATGTTCTCCAGGCGGGCGGCGGCCGGGGTGTCGCTGCCGAGGATGCCGACGCCCTGCCGTGCGGTCTCGGCGACCTGGGCGATGCCGCGGGCGCTGGCGATCGTCGACTGGTACCAGACGTCGTCGTCGACGAAGTAGCGCTCGCGGCGGCGTTCGTCGCGTTCCCGGCGGATGAGGCCCTGATCTTCGAGGAACGCGATCGCCTTGGAAACGGACGCCGGGCTGACCTGGAGGTGCTGGACGAGTTCGGACGCGGTGAGGCTGCCCGCGTCGGCGATAAAGAGGGAGGTCAGCACCCGAGCCGTCATCTTGGGCAGGCCCTGTTGCATCAGGAGGGTGGTGAACGCCTCCTCGTACTCGCGCACGGCCTCGTCGTCGCGCCCGTGGCCCTGCACCGGCGCCCCCTGCCCTCGGGGCGAGGCCGGCCTGCGCCGGTGGGCGCGGCGTTCGGTGGCGCGGTGGGCCAGGTCGGAGCGGTAGGCGGTGGGGCCGCCGTTCCGCATCACCTCACGCGTGATCGTCGAGGTGGGGCGGTCGAGGCGTCTGGCGATCTCCGCGTAGGCGAGCCCGTCGGCCAGCCCCAGCGCGATCTGCTGGCGTTCCTGCTGGGTGAGCCTGCCTCCTGGCATCGCGATCTCCCTCCGTGCTTCCTTGATGGGCCTCCAGTATAGCGTTCACTCTTAATTCATTGCAACGAACAGGGTAACGATTGTTGCATTAGAATCAAATCCATTGCAACGACTTACCTGCTCTGAACAGCCAGGATAGTGATCATGCGCAACGACTGTGTTGTCAGATCTTTGAATGCAACGTAGCGTTTCTAGCATCAGAAACGACGTACGAAGGAGAGCACGATGCAGAAGTTCGACACCCCCGCCCCGGTCTCCGCCGTCCTCGACATCCCCGCGGGACGCATCCGGTTCATCGCCGCCGACCGGGCCGACACCACGGTCGAGGTCCTGCCCGCGGACGCCTCGAAGGGCCGCGACGTGAAGGCGGCGGAGCAGACCACGGTCGAATACGGCGATGGCGTCCTGCGGATCGAGGCCTCACCGGCGAAGAACCGGATCCTCGGCAGCTCCGGATCCATCGAGGTGACCATCCAGCTGCCCTCCGGCTCCAGCATCGAGGCGAAGACGGCCAGCGCCGAATGCCGGGGCGTCGGACGGCTCGGCGACGTCGCCTTCGAGGGCGCGCATGGCTCGGTCAAGCTCGACGAGGCCGCGAGCGCCCGCCTCACCCTCCTCGCCGGCGACGTCTCGGTCGGCCGCCTGGGCGGCCCCGCGGAGATCAGCACCCAAAAGGGCGACGTCCACATCGCCGAGGCGGTGCGCGGCACGGTCGTGCTGCGCACCGAGTCCGGCGACGTGTCGGTCGGCGCCGCCCGCGGAGTATCTGCCTCCCTGGACGCCGGCACCACGTACGGCCGGATCCACAACGCGCTCAAGAACACTGACGGCGCCGCCGCCGGCCTGAACATCCACGCGTCCACCGCCTATGGCGACATCACCACCCGCAGCCTCTGAGGAGCACCCATCATGACCAACCTGGCCATCGCGGCGAACGGGCTGCGCAAGTCCTACGGCGACAAGGTCGTGCTCGACGGCGTCGACCTGGTCGTCCCCGAAGGAACGATCTTCTCCCTGCTCGGCCCGAACGGCGCCGGCAAGACCACCGCCGTGAAGATCCTCTCCACCCTCATCTCTGCCGACCCGGGCACCGGCGACATCCATATCGGTGGCCACAACCTGGCCACCGACCCCCAGGCGGTGCGTGCCGCGATCGGCGTCACCGGCCAGTTCTCCGCCGTCGACGGGCTGATCACCGGCGAGGAGAACATGCTCCTCATGGCGGACCTGCACCACCTCTCCCGCAGCGAGGGGCGGCGCACCGCCGCCGAGCTGCTGGAGCGCTTCGACCTGGTCGAGGAGGCGAAGAAGCCCGCCTCCACCTACTCGGGCGGCATGAAGCGCCGCCTGGACATCGCCATGACGCTGGTCGGCAACCCGCGGATCATCTTCCTCGACGAGCCGACTACCGGCCTCGACCCGCGCTCCCGGCACAACATGTGGCAGATCATCCGCGAGCTGGTCTCCGACGGCGTCACCGTCTTCCTCACCACCCAGTACCTGGAGGAGGCCGACGAACTCGCCGACCGCATCGCCGTGCTCAACGACGGCAAGATCGCCGCCCAGGGCACCGCCGAGGAGCTGAAGCGGCTGATCCCCGGCGGACACGTGCGGCTGCGCTTCGCCGACCCGGCCGCGTACCAGAGCGCCGCCCTCGCCCTGCGCGAGGTCACCCGGGACGACGAGGCACTGGCGCTGCAGATCCCCAGCGACGGCAGTCAGCGCGAGCTGCGCTCCATCCTCGACTGGCTGGACTCCACCGGCATCGAGGCGGACGAGCTGACCGTGCACACCCCCGACCTCGACGACGTGTTCTTCGCCCTGACCGGCACCGACCCGCAGCCCGGCCTGCCCAGCCAGCCCAAGGAGGCTGTCCGATGAGCTCCCTCTCCCTACGCGACTCGTCCACGATGCTGCGCCGCAACCTCCTGCACGCGCGGCGCTATCCGTCCCTCACCCTGAACCTGCTGCTCACCCCGATCATGTTGCTGTTGCTCTTCGTCTACATCTTCGGCGACACGATGAGCTCGGGCATCAGCGGCGGTCCGGACCGCTCCGCATACATCGCGTATGTCGTCCCGGGCTTGCTGCTGATGACCATCGGCAGCACCGTGGTCGGAACCGCGGTGTCCGTCTCCAACGACATGACCGAGGGCATCATCGCCCGCTTCCGCACGATGGCGATCCACCGGCCTTCGGTGCTCGTCGGGCACGTCGTCGGCAGCGTGCTGCAGTCGATCACGAGCGTGGTCCTCGTGGGCGCTGTCGCCGTGGCCATCGGCTTCCGGTCCACGGACGCAACCGCCCTGGAGTGGCTGGCGGCGTTCGGGCTGCTCGTGCTCTTCGCCATGGCGCTCACCTGGATCGCGGTCGGCATGGGCCTGATCAGCCCGAACGCCGAGGCCGCCAGCAACAACGCGATGCCGCTGATCCTGCTGCCGCTCCTCTCCAGCGCCTTCACCCCGGTCGACTCCATGCCCGGCTGGTTCCAGCCGATCGCCGAGTACCAGCCGTTCACGCCCGCCATCGAAACCCTGCGGGGCCTGCTGCTCGGCAGCGAGATCGGCCACCACGGGTGGCTCGCCGTCGCCTGGTGCCTGGGTCTCGCGGTGCTCGGCTACTTCTGGTCGACCTCGAAGTTCAACCGCGACCCGAAGCAACCGCGATGACAGCGCGGGCCGCCTCCCGCACTTGTGTTCCGCGCGCCGCGTAATGCGGTCGACGCGGCGGGTCGGCACCGGTACACCTGCCCCCATGACGTCATCCTTGGAAGAACTGCTTCCCGGTACCCGGCGAGCCCTTCTGCATCGCATCGCCGTCGCGCAGACCGAGGGACGCGCACCCTCGCTCGTTGCCGCCGTGCAGCGCGATGGGCACCTGGTGTGGACCGGGTCGCGAAGCTCGGTCGACGGGCATGCGCCTGACGCCGACACCCAGTACCGCATCGGCTCCATCACCAAGACGTTCACGGCAGTTCTGGTGATGCGGCTGCGCGACGAGGGGCTGCTCGATCTGAACGAGCCCTTGGAGAAGCATCTGCCCGGCACGGGCGTGGGTGAGGTGACCATCGCTCAGCTTCTGGGCCACAGCGCGGGTTTGAGCGCCGAGTCCCCCGCCCCATGGTGGGAGAGGACCCCGGGGTCGGTGCGACCCGAGCTTGCCGATGTGCTGGGTGAGCAGACGCGGTTGCACCCGCCCGGCCGGCGACACCACTACTCCAACCCCGGCTACACCCTGCTGGGTGCGCTGGTCGGGACAGTGCGTGGCGTGTCGTGGGAGGAGGTGCTGCGCCGCGAGGTTCTGGAGCCCCTGGCGCTGAAACGAACGAGTGTGCAGCCCCGGATGCCGCATGCGGGCGGTTGGGCGGTGCACCCGTGGGCGGATGTGATGCTGCCCGAGCCGTCCGAGGACCTCGGTCTGATGGCTCCGGCCGGGCAGCTCTGGTCCACCGCCGCGGATCTCTGTCGTTTCGCCGCCTTCCTCGCCGAAGGCGACGATCGTGTCCTGAGCGCCGCGTCCGTGCGCGAGATGCGTACTCCCTCCGTGCCGCCCGAGATCGAGGACTGGGAGAACCTGTACGGCCTCGGCCTGCAGATCGTGCGGAGGGGCGGGCGCACCCTGATCGGGCACGGTGGTTCGTTGCCGGGCTTCTTGGCAGGGCTGTGGGTGAGTGTGGAGGACGGCGTCGGGGCGGTGGCGCTCGCCAACGTCACCTCTGGGCCACCGACCGGGGTGGTCGCAGGCGACCTCGTGGGGATCGTGGCGGAAGCCGAACCGCGTATCCCCGAGCCTTGGCGTCCCTTGCCGGAGGTCGGCCAGGCGTTGCTGGAGCTGACCGGTCCCTGGTACTGGGGTACGTATGCCTACGGCCTGCGCCTGGTCGCTGATGGCGGCCTCGAGCTGGAACCGCTGCAAGGAGGGGGCCGGAAGTCGCGTTTCGTCGCGGCCCCGGGGCAGACGGAGACGTGGGCCGGTCTCGATGGCTACTACGCGGGGGAGACGCTGCGTGTGGTGCGTCGCGAGGACGGCTCGGTGAGCCATCTGGACCTGGGGTCGTTCGCCTTCACGCGTGAGCCCTACGAGCCGGGTGACGCGGTTCCCGGCGGTGTGGACAAGGACGGCTGGCGCGGACTGAGCGTATGAGCCGGACGATGTTTCACGTGAAACCGACATGTGACGGGGTGCTTCAGATGCTCAACTTGAAGCCGATGTGGGAGGCCTCGAACCCGAGCCGTTCGTAGAAGCGGTGGGCGTCGGTACGGGTGACGTCCGACGTGAGCTGCACCAGTTGGCAGCCTTGGCGGCGTGATTCATCGATGGCCCATTCGATGAGCAGGGTGCCAAGGCCGCTGCCGCGTTCGTCGGCGTGGACACGTACGCCCTCGATGATCGAGCGCGTGGAGCCGCGGCGGGACAACCCGGGAATGATCGTGAGCTGAAGGACGCCGACGACCCGTCCTCCGCGCACCGCGACAGTCTGATGCTGGTTCGGGTCACCGGCCATGCGCTCGAAGGCGGCGGTGTACGGGGAGAGGTTGTCCGGCGACTCCCGCTGGGCGCCGAGCGGGTCGTCGGCGAGCATTGTCACGATCGCCGGGAGGTCTTCGCGTACGGCGGCGCGTATCTGCGGATCGTTCATGATCCGCAGACTACGCAGTGTCCGTCGGCCGGCCGGGGGCCCGGAGCTGTTCGACGGCCCTCACCAGCGGGGCGAGCTCAGGGTTCTTGGCCGCTTCGTCGAGGGCCTCGCGCAGGGCGGTGTCGTTGGTGGGACGGGCTTCGGCGAGGAGCTGAAGGCCCGCTTCGCTGACGTCGGTGTAGATGCCGCGGCGGTCGGTGGGGCACAGGTAGCGGGACAGCAGGCCACGGTCCTCGAGTCGGGTGACGAGTCGCGTGGTGGCGCTCTGGCTCAGGACCACGGCATCGGCGACCTGCTTCATCTGCAGGTGGCCGCCTTCGCCCTCGTGCTGGCGGCTGAGGACATCGAGGAGTGAGTACTCACGGGCGCTCAGGCCGTGCCCGGTCTCGAGGGCTCGCTCGATGTGGGCCTCGATCTTCCCGTGCAGCAGCGAGAGGGCGCACCAGCCCTGGGACAGGGCGGTGAGGCCTGGGTCGGTCGCTGTCATCTGTGTCTCCTCCTCGTCCTCGGCTCCCAGCGTGGTGGCATCCAGGATAGACGATCGACGCAATATACGGCGCTTGCAACTAATTACTGGGGTGCCGCCGTCGCCGTGGAGGGCTCGTGTCGGTCCGGCCTACCCCGCGGCGACCGTGAGCGGGGCGAAGCGGCGCGTCCAGTCACCGGGAAGGAAGGTGATGCCGTAGGTCATCACGGCGTTGAAGGCGACCGGCTCCAGTCCGCGCTCCTTCACCCAGGCGAGGAGTTCTTCGTGACGTACGTCGATGTCCGTCCGCAGCGGACGGTCCGTCCTGGAGGCCAGGGCGGTGATCAGCGCCTTGGCGGTCTGTGTGTCCCGGGCGATCAGCGGGCCGATGACATGAGTGTTCATATTGGGCCAGAGTGCGGCGTACCCGATCAGCACTCCGTCCTCCTCCGCCACCAGCAGGTGGTCGGCGAAGCCGGGCAGCCGCGTGATCATGTGGGTGCGGTCCTGACCGAAGACCTCGGTATCCAACCGCAGCAGAGTGGGAAGGTCCTCGGCGACCGCCGGACGGGTCGCCACAGCGACCGCCGGGCCCGAGGGGGTGAACCGGCCGCGGACCATTTCCGCGCGGCCCGTGAGGGTGAAGCCCAGTTCCTCGTACAGAGGCTTGCCGCTGGGGGTGGCATGAAGGGTGAGCGGGGTGTCCTTGGCCTCCGCCAGCACGTGCTCCATAAGGCGGCGTCCGATCCCCTGGCGGGAGTACCGCTCGGCGACAAGCACCATGCCGATCGCGGCGAGCCCCGCACCGTACGAGGTCAGTACGCAGGCGGCCGTCAGGCCCTTGCCGTCAGGGGCGTCGATCCCGTAGCCGGTTCCGGCCGTCACCAGCAGACCCCATTTGTGGTCCTCGCGTGGCCAGCCGCGGTCTTCGGAGAGATCGGCGCAGGACACGACGTCCTTCGAGGTCAGACGCCTGATGGGGAGATCGGAGAGCGGTGACGGCATGGGGATCAGGCTGTCCGACCCAGTGATCGTTTGTCCAGCGCTTTTGCCGAAGCGGTCGATGCGCGCAGTCGACGGCCGTGCCTTGTGAGACCCCATGGTTTGAGGACGGAGATGACCGTCATGAAGACATAGGCGCTCAGGGAGACGGCGGGGCCCATCACCAGGTCGAGAGGGTCGGCGAGCACACCGCCCGAGGCGAGGGTGTCGGCCGCGCTGTTGACTCCCGGACGCAGCGCGAAGACGGAGGCCGTGGTGGTGATGAGGGTGAGCCAGAACTTCGTGAGGACCCAGCGGTGCCTGGCCAGTCCCCATATGGTGCCCAGGGACAGGACGAGGCCACTGAGCAGCGTGAGCAGTGCGAGCGGGAGCACGAGCCAGTCGGTGAAGACCTTCATCGAGCGGCATGCGGCTTCGGCCATGGCCGCGGATCTCGTGGTGTTGGCCGTGAGGGCAAGCGCCAGCAGGCCGAGAGTAAGCCCGAGCCAGCCCGCGGAGGCGGTGACATGGAGGACGAGGATGGTCCGGCGAACGGGACGCTTGAGTGGTTTCACGTGAAACACAGTGCCGGGCTGAGGTGGTCGGTCGCGTCTGACAGCGGGAGTAATCGCGGGTACTAACCTCGGCGTACATGCCGGACATGGAGAACGGACCGAGGCACGGTTCGCGCTTTCCGGATCTTCCTTTCAGCCGGCCGGTGGAGCCAACGGGGATTCTCAGTGCTGCCGCGAAGGTGAAGATCGCGAACCGGCTCTGTGCAGAGTTCGGGGTAGGTCTGGACGCATGTGTTGCTTATGGTGATTCCATGTCGGACGCTGAGATCTTCGCGTCGGTGCCCACGAGGGTGGCAGTGAATGCCGATCACCATCTGACCGGCCTGGCTACGCACAGCTATACGGGGAGAGATCTTCGCGAGACCTATGAACTCGTGCGAACCCAGGAGTAGTTCAGGTCTTGGGGAGGCAGAAGAGGCCCCGAATATGGGCATGGGGGAAATGCAGCCTAACGGGATATCAGGGGCTGATGCCCGGACTTTCCGCTCTTTGTGCTGTGCAGCGGCACCACCTGGCATGCTGCGACGACGGGTGCTGCGGGCAATGACTCGATCCAGGGCCACCCGCCCCGATTCGGCGCACGGCCGAGGTTAGTGTGGGCCTGCAAAGTCCTGAGACAGAGCGGGGAATCGAGCACGTTCCGGAGGCGGAAGTGCGTGGACCGACCCAGAGATGTTCGAGGCGAGGCAGACAATGGACGCTCCGACCACTACGTCGGCCGAGAACGGCACTCCAGGTGACAGCGGCGGTGACGGCTGGTTCACCCCTCGTAAACAGCCGGCCGAGGGGCGGCCGGCCGAGGGTGCGCAGGACGCGGACGACACCGGGCAGGACCGGATAGTCACCCCGAGCCGCTCGTTCGCCTCCATACGACCGGTGGGCTCCGGTGCCTCTCGGGCCGCAGAGGGTCTTGGCACCGCGCACGCTCCAAGAGGGCACCCTGTTCACGGGGCGGCGCCGCACGAGGCAGCCCCCAGGCGCGACGAGTCCCCGGCCACCCACAGCGAACCGGCCCCGCGCACCGCACCGGCCTCCGGCACCGGGCCGCTGCCGCGGACCGAGCCCACACCGGCCGCCTCCCCGGCCGCCCCGGCACGCCAGGCCTCGCCCGATGCGGTTCTCATCCGCCGCACGATGACGGAGGTCGCCGCCGTCGCCGACAAGGTCACCTCGTACTTCTACGCTTTGCTCTTCGTGCGCCACCCCGAACTGCGCTCCATGTTTCCCGTCGCGATGGATGCCCAGCGCGACCGCCTTCTCAAGGCGTTGCTGACCGCGGCCGACCATATGGACAACGCTGCCGTGCTGACCGACTACCTGCAGCACCTGGGCCGCGGCCATCGCAAGTACGGCACGCAGCCCGCGCACTACCCGGCGGTCGGCGAGGCCCTGATCGGGGCGCTGAGCCGGTACGCGACCTCGACCTGGAACGAGGAGACCGAGGCCGCGTGGGTGCGCACCTACACCACGATCTCGCAGATCATGATCGATGCTGCCGCCGAGAACGAGCGCCGTGCGCCTGCCTGGTGGCAGGCCGAAGTGGTGTCGCACGATCTGCGCACCCCCGACATAGCGATCGTCACCGTGCGTCCGGACCAGCCGTACGCGTTCCTGGCAGGCCAGTACACGAGTCTGGAGACGCCTTGGTGGCCGCGCATCTGGCGGCACTACTCCTTCGCCGGAGCGCCCAGGACCGACGGTCTGCTGTCCTTTCACGTCAAGGCGGTTCCGGCCGGATGGGTCTCCAATGCCCTGGTGCACCACGCCCGTCCCGGCGATGTGCTGCGGCTGGGGCCGCCCGCCGGTTCGATGACGGTCGACCACAGCACCGACAACGGGCTGCTGTGTCTGGGCGGCGGCACCGGCATCGCGCCCATCAAGGCGCTGGTCGAGGATGTGGCCAAGCACGGCGAGATGCGTCCGGTGGAGGTCTTCTACGGGGCGCGCACCGACTACGACCTGTACGACATCGACACCATGCTGCGTCTCCAGCAGACGCATCCGTGGCTGTCGGTGCGGCCGGTGGTCGACGATCGCGCGCAGTTCCCGGACGCTGTACGGGAGTTCGGCCGCAATGGGCCGTGGAACGAGTACGACGCCTATCTCTCCGGCCCTCCCGGGATGATCCGCAGCGGTGTGGACGCGCTGCGGGGCATGGGGATCCCCTCGGACCGCATCCGCCATGACTCGCTCGAGGAGCTCGTGGCGGCCGCCAACTAGGTCCTGTCCGCCCGGACAGGACCTGGCTGCAGCGGCCCGCGGCGGACCAGGCCCGATGTTGACGCCCCGGACCGCTTCAACCCTCATGCCCCGGACGGGCCCGTCCCGCCGGAGCCGGCCCCGGGCCGCCCGGTCAGCCGAGGTCCGGGGCATGCATGGCCCGCACGCCCTCGATGTTGCCGTCCAGGTAGTGCCGCAGGGAGAGCGGTACGAGGTGGACGGCGGCAATCCCGACGCGACTGAACGGCACGCGCACGATCTCGTACTCCCCGGAGGGTTCGTCGATCTCGGGGCCGTGCCGCAGGGAAGGGTCCATGGACTCCAGCCGGCAGACGAAGAAGTGCTGCACCTTCACCCCGGTCACCCCGCCGTCCGCGATGTGCTCGACTGTGTCGACGAAGCACGGCACCACATCGGTGATCTTTGCGCCGAGCTCTTCGTCCACCTCCCGGTGGAGGGCGTCGACCACGGTGGCATCCTCGGGCTCGACCCCGCCGCCGGGGGTGAGCCAGTAGGGGTCCACGCCGGGCTTGGTGCGCTTGATCAGGACGAGGTCGTCGCCGTCGAGCAGGATGGCGCGTGCGGTGCGCTTGACCACGGGTCGTTCGGTCATGGCAAGAGAGTGGCCCACGCCGGCGGATCTGAAACGCGGGCCCCGGGAAACTCTCGCCGTCGGGGGCTTTCGGGACGCTCGGTACTGTTCGCGCTCACCAGTCGACGGCCGCGCGCAGCAGCCACTCATGGGCCCGGGCGATGTGCGGATGAGCGAGCGTGCCGGTGCGTATCACCAGGAAATAGGTGCGCAGCGGAGGCACGGGAGGGTCGAGAAGGGCGACGACGCGGCCTCGTTCCAGGGCGTCCTCGCACAGATAGCGCGGCAGTACGGCGAGCCCCGCGCCGCTTGCGGTGGTTTCCAGCACGGCCCGCAGGTCGGGCGCGATGACGGCGCCCGCCGCGGCCGGCCGGGAGTCGAACACGGCGCTCCAGTAGCGCGAGACGAGGGGTAAGGACTCATGGACCTCCACCACCGGAAGCTGTTCGAGGACCACATGGCCCTTGCGCAGTACGGCGGGCCCCAGGCGGGCGGCCCAGCGGGGGGCAGCGACCAGAACGTGCTCCTCGTCGCACAGGGCGGCCGCGGTGAGCAGCCCGCCGCGGGGGCGGGCGGTGGTGATGGCGACGTCATGGTGTCCGGCGGCGAGCCCCTCGAGGGTCTCCTCCGCATTGCCGAACGAGGCGCGCAACGCCAGTCCCTGGCCTATCAGCGGGGTGAGGGCCGGCAGGGCACGCAGTGAGGTGAACTCGGGAGGCCCGGCAAGGTGCAGGGTCCGGATGCCCGTCTCGTCGTCGAGTCCGGCCTCGGCTATCTCCACCAGCGCGTCCAGGTGCGGGGCGGCCCGATGGGCGAGCTCGTCGCCGATGGTGGTGGGGGTGACGCCGCGGGCCTGGCGAAGGAAGAGGGGGCGGCCGAGCTGCCGCTCCAGGGTGCGGATCTGCCCGGTGACGGCGGGCTGGGACAGTCCGAGCAGAGCGGCGGCGCGCGTGAAGGAGCCGGCCCGGTGCACCGTGACGAACGTGCGCAGCAGGGCCAGATCCATGCCATGCCCCTCCCGATCCGACGTTGCCCCGAACCCGGCCAACTATAAATAAGTCGATAGGTCTCTGTCGCTACCGTGATTGGACACTGACGCAGAGTCAACTAGCCTTGTCCGCATGGTTCTTTGCGCGTAGGAACCGGGACGGTCCGAGCCATGAGGGGGGAGGCTCGGACCGTCCGTTGTACGTAGCCGTGCTAAGCGCGCCTGCGTAGCGGCGGCTACGTCCCCCTCCCACGGCCGTGCCCTCATCTGCCTCGCGGCCGGACCACCGCTACTTCGCCGCCTCGTCGAGCGCTTGCAGCACATCGGCCACCAGGTCGTCGGCGTCCTCGGCGCCCGCGGAGAAACGGATGAAGCCCTCCGGGACGGCGTCACCGCCCCAGCGGCCACGGCGTTCGGCGGTGGAGCGCACGCCGCCGAAGCTGGTGGCGTCGTCTACCAGCCGCAGACTGCCGAGGAAGCGCTCCGCGTGCGCGCGGTCGGGCAGCACGAAGGACACCACGCAACCGAAGCGCCGCATCTGCCGCGCGGCGGTCCGGTGCGAGGGGTCGGTGGGCAGCCCCGGGTACCGCAGCCCGCTCACCTCCACGCGCCCGTCGAGCGCATGGGCCAGTGCGAGCGCGTTGGCGCACTGGCGGTCGGCGCGCAGCTGGAGGGTGGCCAGCGAGCGGTGCGCGAGCCATGCCTCCATCGGGCCCGGGATCGCCCCGGCGATCTTGCGCCAGCGCCGTACACCCGCCGCCAGTTCGGCGTCACGACAGGTCACGTGGCCGAGCAGGATGTCACCGTGGCCCGTCATCCCCTTGGTGTCACTGGCGACCGAGAAGTCCGCACCGAGCTCCAGCGGCCGTTGCCCCAGCGGGGTGGCGAGGGTGTTGTCGACGGCGACGAGTGCCCCCGCGGCATGCGCCGCATGGGCGAGCCGCCGTACGTCGCACACATCGAGACCAGGATTGGAGGGGGTCTCGAGCCACAGCAGTCGCGCCCCGTCCAGGACGGACAGCTGTGCGTCGTCTCCGGTAGGTGCGGTCCGCACCTGGATGCCGTAGGCCTCGAGCTGGGCCCGCACCATCGGCAGCACCTGGTAGCCGTCGGCGGGCAGCACGACCGTGTCGCCCGCCCTCAGCTGCGAGAAGAGCACGGCGGAGACCGCTGCCATCCCGGAGGCGAAGGTGAGCGTCTCGACGTCTTCTCCGGGCGCCTCCAGTTCACCGATGGCCCGTTCCAGATGGGTCCAGGTCGGGTTGTCGTCGCGACCGTAGGTGTAAGGGCCCGTCGCCTCGCCGGGGAGGTGGAAGTGGGCTGCGAAGACCGGCCCAGGCAGGGGCGGCTCGTACTTCACCGGTTCGGGCAGGCCCGCCCGTACGGCTCTGGTGCCGTCTCCGACCGTCATGCCAGGTGCTCCTCAACTGCTGTCCGTACGGCGGCGAGCAGGCCCTCGCTCGCCGCCTCCACCATCTCAAGGCAGTCCTCGAAGTCGTCCGTGCCGCCGTAGTAGGGGTCGGGCACGTCCAGGTCGTCGGGTTGCCTGGGGTCGTAAGCCCGCAGCAGCCGCACCTTCGCGGCGTCCGCGGGCGTCGGTGCGAGCCCTCGCAGGGCTCGCAGATGTCCTTCGTCCAGCGCGATCACAAGATCGAGCCGGGTGAACCAGGCGGCATGGAACTGGCGGGCGGTGTGCGCGCTCGCGTAGCCGGCCGCTTCCAGGACGGCAACGGTGCGCGGGTCTGCGCCGTTGCCTTCGTGCCAGCCTCCGGTGCCGGCACTGTCCGCCTCGACGGTAGCCGTCAGCCCCGCTTCCTCGATGCGTGCGCGGAAGACGGACTCGGCCATCGGCGAGCGGCATATGTTGCCGGTGCACACGAAGCAGACGCGATACGGGGTTCTCACGCGGTGTTCAGTCCTTGTCGGGCAGGGCGACGTTCAGTGCCCACGAGACTATGGAGATGATCAGGCCGCCGAGCACGGCGGTCCAGAAGCCTTCGACGTGGAAGTTCAGGCCGAGCTCGTCGGCGAGCCATGAGGTCAGGAGCAGCATCAGGGCGTTGATCACCAGGGTGATCAGGCCGAGGGTGAGGATGAACAGCGGCAGGGTGAGCAGTTTCACCACGGGTTTGACCAGGAAGTTCACCAGACCGAAGAGCAGGGCCACCAGGATCAGTGACAGTGTCTTCTTGCCGGTGGAGTCGCCGGTGAGGGTGATGTCCTGCATCAGCCAGATGGCCACCGCGAGGGCGCCAGCATTGGCGATCGTCTTGACTACAAAATTCGTCATGTGTCTGATCGTGGCAGACGTGATCGGGCCAAGTGGAGGGGCTGAAGGGCGATGAAAGCATTCCGACTCGATGAACTGGAGGCGGAGCGCGCCGCGAACGACGGGGCTTACCTCCAGTTTCTGCGCGAGCGGAACATGTCCGTCGGGCTGTACGCGCTCGACGCGGGCGAGACCGACCCTCAGCTGCCCCACAACCAGGACGAGGTCTACTTCGTCGTCAGCGGCCGGGCCTCCATCACCGTGGGCATGGAAACCACGCAGGTGGGGCGTGGCAGTGTCGTGTACGTGCCCGCGGGAGTGCCGCACAAGTTCCACCACATCAGCGAGGATCTGCGGGTGATGGTGGTCTTTTCTCCCCCCGAGAGCTGAGGGCGACCCTGACCGATCCCTAGGGGTTCGGTCAGGGGAGATCAAGGGCTCGCGGGCCCCCGGATGCCCCTGTCTCGCGCCTAGCATCGATGGCAGATACGCGAAGAGGCTCAGAGAAACGAGGTAGGACGATGGCTGTGCGGGAGATGTTCACGGGGATGCCGTGGTGGGTGAAGTGGGTTGCCGTGCCCGTCATCGCCCTTGTGGTGTTCGGTGGGCTCATTGCGAGCGTCGTCACCTTTGTGATCGGACTGCTCTTCAAGGTGTTGGTCTTCGTCGCCCTTGTCGGTGGACTCGTGTTCGTCGTACGGAAGTTCATGGCCTCCACCGGCTCGCGCAGCGACTGGTAGGGCGACCGGAAGCAGCCTGTACGACTGTTAGCCCGGCCGGGGGAACGCTCCCGTCGAACCCCGCCCTTGGGCCGATGCTGCCATTAGAGTGGCAAATCTTCGCCGCCCCTGGGGCAATTCCCCGGACGACAGCCGTCTGACCAGCACTTTCAGAGTTGCTGAGACTGAATTCCGGCTCGGTGCCCGAGTGTGCGGCGGCCGCGCGGGGGCGGCCCCCGCGGGCGGGCGGGATGCCCGTCACCACGCCTGGGGGTGACCTGTGGCCGGGTCTACGAACGCCGCTCCTACCCTGATCGGCTCGGTGCAGCGGGCGCTGAGACTGCTGGAGGCGGCGGGCGCCCATCCGGACGGAGCCCCCGCGAAGCAGCTCGCCCGCGCGGCCGGGATTCCGCTGCCCACCGCCTATCATCTGCTGCGCACCCTGACCCATGAGGACTATCTGCGCCGGGAGAAGGGCCTGTTCGCCCTCGGCGCGGCGGTCGGTCGGCTGGCCATCGGCGGCACGGTGCAGAATCGTCGCACCACCCTCGAGGACTTGCTGGCGCACTGGCGGGACACGATCGGCGTTCCGGTCTACTGCGCGGTCTACCGCGAGGACGAGATCGAACTCGTCGCGGTCGCCGACACCCCCCATGCCCCCGCCGTGACGGAGTGGGCCGACTTCCGGGAGACCGGTCATGCGCATGCGCTGGGGCAGTGCCTGCTGAGCCAGCTCGACGAGCGGGCCCGCCGTGATCATCTGGACCGTCATCCCGTGCAGCCCGTGACTCCGCACTCCGTGCGCGACCGGCGCACGCTGCTGGAACGGCTCTCCTGCGTCGGGCGCCCGGAGGTAGTGGTCGAGCGTCAGGAGTACGCGATCGGCACGGTGTGTGCGGCCATTCCCGTCACGGCCGGTTCGGCCGCGGCCACCGTGGCCATTTCGCTGCCCCTCCACCAGGAGGAACGGCTGCTCCCCGCGGTGGAACAACTACGCCATGGCGTCGGTGGACTTCTGGGGTCACTCGCGTTCTCTATCAGTATCTGAAAAATCACTCCTTGTGATCTGCTAGCGCTTCCACCACGCTTGCGTCAAGAGGGCCAACGGGGATCGTTCCTGGCCGTTTTCCTGCTTTGTCAGCACGGTTCATTCAGCTTCATCACCTGCGAGGTATGTGATGCGCGAGTCGGTCCAGGCCGAGGTCTTGATGAGTTTCCTTGTCTCCGAGGAGCTCTCCTTCCGGATCCCGGTGGAGCTCAACTACGAGATGGGGGACCCCTATGCGGTGCGGATGACGTTCCACCTGCCCGGTGATGCGCCGGTGACCTGGGCATTCGGGCGTGAATTGCTGCTCGACGGGATCAACCGGCCCAGCGGGGACGGCGATGTGCACATCGCGCCGGCCGAGCCCGAGGGCCTGTCCGACGTCAGGATCCGGCTCCGGGTCGGGAGCGACTCGGCGCTGTTCCGGGCGGGCGCGGCACCGCTCGTGGCGTTCCTGGACCGTACGGACAAGCTGGTTCCCCTCGGCCGGGAGCGCACGCTCAGCGACTTCGAGGACAGTCTGGAGGCGGAGCTCGGGCGCATCCTTGCCGAGGAGAGCGCCGGCTGACCCGAGCCGTACTCATGACCGCCCGCGGTTACTTCTTGCGCCGCCGGCCCCGGCCGCCGTGTCCCGGCGATCCGCCCAGCGCAGCGGGCGATCCGGTCTGCGCTGCCGCGGCTGCGGGCCGGTCGGCGGAAACCACCAGCGCCGCGAGCGCCGTGGTCACGGGGACGGAGGCGACCAGACCGATCGACCCCACCAGGGTCCGCACGATTTCCTGCGCGACCACCTCGCTGTTGGCCACGGTGCCCACGCTGGACTCTGCGATCGAGAAGAGCAGCAGCAAGGGCAACGCCGCGCCCGCATAGGCGAGTACGAGCGTGTTGACGACGGACGCGATGTGGTCGCGGCCGATGCGGATGCCCGCCCGGTAGAGAGCGCGCGAGCCCATGGCCGGATCGGCCTGATGGAGTTCCCAGACCGCAGACGTCTGGGTGACCGTCACATCGTCGAGCACACCGAGCGAGCCGATGATGATGCCGGCGAGCAGCAGACCGCTCATGTCGATGTCCGGATACAGGCCATGGATCAGGCCCGTGTAGTCGTCCGTGTTCCCGCTCAGGAACGCCCAGTCGATGAACAGCGATCCGAGCAGCCCGATCAGCAGCAGTGAGATGAGCGTGCCGATCACCGCGACCGAGGTGCGTGCGGTCAGCCCGTGGCACATGTAGAGCGCGATCAGCATGATGGCGCTGGCCCCGACGACCGCGACGATCAGCGGATTGGACCCCTGGAGGATCGCGGGCAGGATGAACAGGGTCAGCACGGCGAACGAGATGACGAGCGAGATCAGTGCCATCACGCCCCGCATCCGCCCCACCAGCACCACTGCCAGGGCGAAGATCCCGGCCAGCACCATCATCGGCAGCCCACGGTCGACGTCGGTCACCGAGTACTGGAGATCTGGCGGCGCATCGGGTGCGTAGGCCACCACCACTCCCTGGCCCTCGTGCAGTTGCCGCGGCGCGTCCGGCTGGACGATCTCGGTGAAGGTACGGCCCTTGTCCTTGCCGCTGGTGACCTCGACGGTGGCCTTGCCGCAACTGCCCTGCTGCGCCTCCACAGCCTTGCGTCCCTCGGGCGTCGAGGTGTCGCCGGTGGGTGGAACCTGGCCGACGTTCACGTCCTTGCAGTCGACCTGCTCGACCTTGACCACCTTGCCCTGCTCGGTCTGCCGGTCGAAGCCCACACCGGTGCGCTCATGACCCGGCACTCCGCCCGGCCACAGCACGACGAGGCCGACGAACACCGCTGTGGCGAACGGGATCAGTACCGCGGCGATGACCTTGCGAAGATGCTGCGAGACGGGCGCTGCGGGCCCGTGACTGTGCGTATGGCCAGGGGCGTGGCCCTGCGGCTCGGGGGTGTGCGGCGATGAGGTCACGGGCCGATCATCGCAAGAACGAGAGGGGCCCACTGTTCAGCACGCCAGATGTGACGCTAGCGTGGTGGGACCTTTGCACACGCGGGAGCTCGGAGCACCGGGCTGAGAGGGCGCTGACGAAGCTGCGCCGACCGCCGAACCTGTTACCGGGTAATGCCGGCGTAGGGAGTAGGTCTCATGACCGTATCGGACGCACGCACGCCTGCCTTGACGCAGATCGACGAGGCCGGGAAGTCCATCGGCTGGCACAAGGGATACGTCGAGGGCTCGCGCCCCGATCTCCTGGTGCCGGTGCGCACAGTGCACCTCACCAATGGCAAGGACGTGACGCTGTACGACACGTCCGGTCCGTACACCGATCCCGCCGTGGAGACCGATGTCCGCCGTGGGCTGTCGCCGGTGCGGGAGAACTGGATCATCGGCCGCGGTGACACCGAGGAGTACGCGGGCCGCCCGGTCCGCCCCGAGGACGACGGGATCAAGCACACTTCGCCGCGCGGAGGGCTGCGCAATCTCGACGCGGTCTTCCCGGGCCGTCCGCGTCAGCCGCGCAGGGGCCGCGACGGGCAGGCGGTGACGCAGCTCGCGTATGCGCGCCGGGGCGAGATCACGCCGGAGATGGAGTACGTCGCCATCCGCGAGAACGTCTCGCCCGAGGTGGTGCGTGAGGAGATCGCGGCAGGCCGGGCCGTCCTCCCGGCGAATGTGAACCATCCGGAGATCGAGCCGATGATCATCGGCAAGCGGTTCCTGGTGAAGGTCAACGCCAACATCGGCAACTCCGCGGTCACCTCCTCCATCGAGGAGGAGGTCGAGAAGATGACCTGGGCGACGCGTTGGGGCGCCGACACGGTGATGGACCTGTCCACCGGCCGCAACATCCACACCACGCGCGAGTGGGTGCTGCGCAACTCCCCCGTCCCGATCGGCACGGTGCCGCTCTACCAGGCCCTCGAGAAGGTCGACGGCAAGGCCGAGGAGCTGTCCTGGGAGATCTACAAGGACACTGTCATCGAGCAGGCGGAGCAGGGCGTCGACTACATGACGGTCCACGCGGGCGTGCTGCTGCGGTACGTCCCGCTGACCGCGCGCCGCAAGACAGGGATCGTCTCCCGCGGCGGCTCAATCATGGCGGCCTGGTGTCTGGCGCACCACAAGGAGTCGTTCCTGTACGAGAACTTCGAGGAGCTCTGCGAGATCCTCGCCTCGTACGACGTGACCTACTCCCTCGGTGACGGTCTGCGCCCCGGTTCTATCGCGGATGCCAACGACGAGGCGCAGTTCGCGGAACTGCGGACGCTGGGGGAGCTCAACTCGATCGCCAAGCGGTACAACGTGCAGACGATGATCGAGGGTCCGGGACATGTCCCGATGCACAAGATCAAGGAGAACATCGACCTTCAGCAGGAGATCTGCGAGGAGGCGCCCTTCTACACCCTGGGGCCCCTGACGACCGATGTGGCGCCCGCCTACGACCACATCACCTCAGGCATCGGTGCGGCGATGATCGCCTGGTGGGGCACCGCGATGCTCTGCTACGTCACGCCCAAGGAGCACCTGGGCCTGCCCAACCGGGACGATGTGAAGACCGGCGTCATCACGTACAAGATCGCGGCACATGCGGCGGACCTGGCCAAGGGGCACCCGGGGGCACAGGAGTGGGACGACGCGCTGTCGGACGCCCGGTTCGAGTTCCGGTGGGAGGACCAGTTCAATCTGGCACTCGACCCGGACACGGCACGGGAGTTCCACGACGAGACGCTGCCGGCCGAACCGGCGAAGACCGCGCACTTCTGCTCCATGTGCGGTCCGAAGTTCTGCTCGATGAAGATCAGTCGAAGCATCGCAGAGCAGTTCGGCGGTGACGACGGGGTGACCAGCCCTGACGACATCCACGCCGGGATGATGGCCAAGTCGGCCGAGTTCGCCGCACAGGGGAACCGGATCTACCTTCCTCTCGCCGAGTAACCCCCGGCAGCCCAGCGTTTCGGCGCGCGCACGCTCCCGATCCCTGCGGATCCGGGAGCGTGCCTCGTCCCACCGCTCAGGTCCACCCTGCCGCTAGAGGTTGCCGACCGACGCTCTCTTCGTACAAAGCGATGGAATGCCTGGAGAAATCGCCTATTCGGCGTAATGACATCACCCGGTTGCCGCGCACCAGGGTTATGGATGCGGTCGTTGTTGGACTATGACGAGAGCACAGAACTCGCCCGCCCTTACTGCCTGGCGTGTGGCCGGCGCTGATGCAGCGCAGTGGGCCTTTATCCCCGGCTCTTCCCAGCGCGCACCGGGGGGTAACGCGACGCTCCACTACAAGGACCAGCGCATCGAGCTGACGTACTCCTCCTCGGTGCTGGGTGACTTTCTGACGGTGATGGGCCAGATTCAGGCCGATTTCCACCGACGGTCGAACAGGGCGCACGTGTCGTCGATCATGCACGGCGACGGATGGACGGGGCGAAGCCTCCATGTATGACGAGTACGGCTCGTTCGTGTCAGCAACCGCACATCCGAATGTGAGCGGCTATGCCACATGGGTTGACCCGTATGCCACCTCCCCCAGGGACTCGCTGGGCGATCACCAGCCGATGGCTCCTCTCGGACTGGAGACCCTTGACGCGTCGTGGGATCCCGCGGTGGAACTGCAGCAGCTGCTGCTGCAGCCCCCTGACGGCCATGAATTCTGCAGCGCCTCTTCCGGTTATGGCCGCACGTCCGAATCACTGAAGGACAGTGCGCTCGTAGGGCTGAGTGGAGCCACCGCCGAACTGCCGCACGTACGGCCCGCGTCTCCCGGCCATCGTCGGCGGGCTCCCGCACGGAGCCCCAGTTTCACTCTGGTGCAGACAGCCAGCTTCTCCATTGCCGCACTGACCGTCGTCATCGTCTCCATGGTCAGCGTTTTCGGGGGCATGGTCGCCCTGGACCCGCTGCGCGACTTTGCCGAGTCACGCACCTCCCAGGGCCTGATCGGCTGGTGGCCGCTTCTGGTCTACGGGCCCTGGATGGTGGCGTCTCTCTGCATCCTGCATGCGTCGCTGCATCAGCGCCGGACGGTGCACTCCTGGTCCGTCGTCCTGTTCTTCTCCACCGTCGCCACCTGGTTGTGCGTGACGCAAGCACCCAGGACGCTCACCGACGCCGCCACCGCCGCACTGCCTCCCCTCGCAGCACTGGCCTGTTTCCAACAACTCGTCCGGCTCATCACCTTGGTTCGGCCACCCCGCCAGAGCACCCCGCGCCACCGCACCCGTGTCTCGTCCTTTGCCGGCCGGCGCGCGTCCGCCGCACGTGTCGGCAAGGCCCCGCGCACGTCACTGCGTGAGTCGGACCGGACGGCCCCCCATAAGCAAGAGTCTTCGAGAACCGCCTTTCCCCGGCAGCATTCGCCTCAGCGGGGCTGGTTCCTCTAGCGCCGTTCTCCGACCCGCCGACTGATCCTCCGGCGGCCGAGCGTCCCCCAGGACATTCCTGGGGGACGCTTTTGTGAAGCGCGACCTGGGGCGGGTGTCGTTACTCCGGCTGGTGTTCGGGGCCGCCGAAGTCGGGGCTGGAGAAGTCCGGACTGGTGAAGGTCGGCCGCTGTCCCGCGGTCGAGCCCTCACTGGGGCTCGAGAAGTCGGGACCGCTGTAGCCGATCTTGGGGATACGGCTCACCGGGCGGGGCGGTCGAGCAGAGGCAGGGTCGGCACTGGGGTCGTCCAGGGCAGCACGCAGGAAGGGCAGGATTCCCCGTTCCAGCAGGGCGTGGCGCCAGGCGTCCTTGGCACGGGCGACCTCGTCCGGCAGCTCCCCTGTGGTCTCCTCGGCCGCGACCTGGGTGGCACCGTTGCGCAGGGCGGTGAGGAGCAGCGCCACGGCGGCGACCAGGATCGCTCCCGCGGTGAGAGCCCCGAAGAACCAGCCGGCGGTGAGCAGGGTGCCGGCGAAGGACGCGGTCGGGCTGAGCATTTGCAGGATGTAGCCGACGAGCAGGAATATCAGAGCGGCGGTGCCCGCGAGCACCGGCGCCAGAACGGCGATCACGGCGGCGAAGCCCGCGCCGCTCCCGTCGGCCTCGTCCGCAGTGGCGAGGCCGGAGGCGCGCTCGGATGTGGTGGCCGCAGGAGTGCGTGCTTGTGAGCGGATCTTTACGTAGTGATCGTATTCGGCAGCGGCCGACGTGGTGATCAGCGCCGTCGCGTTCAGCGCCATGGTGCGCAGTTGTTCGGCGTTGAGGCGCAGCCCCACGGCCGCGAGGTCCGGACGTTCACGGGCGTTGCGCAGCGCGTCGTCGAGGATCCGCTCGTATTCGGCGCGGTCCTCGGTCAGCAGGTGCGGAGCGCTGTTCATGTGCATCCCCCGATGCTCCGTAGGGCCCGGATTTCCTGCATGTGCGGGAGGGTTGGGCGGAAACGGAGGAGAGTCTGCTACGGATAAGCCGATGGTAGAGCGGTTACCGCGGGGGGTGACAGGGGGTTTCCATAAATCGCCCGGTGCCGTGCGGTTCAGTTGGACAGGGGGAGTTGCACGACAAGGAGCTTTCCGGCCATGGTCACGCCGCCGTCCATGGCGATCGCAAGCCCGTCGGCGTACACGTGCGGGCCCTCGACGACGGGACGCTCCCCGTCCTCGCCTTCCTCGGTGCCGACCTCGCCCAGCAGGTACGGGATGGGGCTGTGGCCGTGCACCACGCGTCCGCCGCCGTAGGTGGAGAGCAGTTCGCGCACCGCCTGGGGACCTGCCTCGTCGCGGAAGGCGAAGCGCTTGGTGAACTTGCGGAACAGGTCCCAGCACTCGTCCGCGTCGTTGCGGGTGAGGATCGCGTGCACGGTGTCGTTGACGTCCGCGATGGTGGAGCCGTAGTCGAGGTAGGCGGTCGTGTCGGAGTGCAGCAGCAGGTGGCCCTCCTCCTCGACCACGGCGTCGAGCCGCGCCATCCACTGCAGATGCACTTCCTGCAGCCGGTCCATGTCGGCCTTCTGGCCGCCGTTGAGCAGCCAGGCGGCCTGGAAGGTGGCGGTGCCCGCGCCGGAGTTGACGGGAGTGTCACCGAAACGCTTGGCGCCGAGCAGCAGCAGCTCGTGGTTGCCCATCAGCGCCTTGCAGTAGCCGCCGGCGGCGGCCGCTTCGGCGGACAGCCGCATGACGAGGTCGATGACGCCGATGCCGTCGGGGCCCCGGTCGGTGAAGTCGCCGAGGAACCACAGGCGGGCATTGCCCGCGGCCCAGTTGCCTTCGGCGTCGATGAGACCCTGCTCGGCCAGTGCCGCGACGAGTTCGTCGAGGTAGCCGTGGACATCGCCGACGACATAGAGCGGGCCGAGCCCCTCGGGCGCGGGCTGCTCGTCGGCGTCGACCTGGACCTGGACGGTGTCGCCGGGGCCGCCGCGATTGATCACCGGGAGATCGCGGGCGGTGGGGGTGTAGCCCTCCGGCGGTTCACCCTCGGGGAAGACGTTTCCGGGATGGCTGGAGTCCATCGCCTCTGACTGCACGGGCACCTGCGCGTACGGCGGTACGCGGAAATCGCGCAACGTCGCCGTCCGCACCACGGGTCCTTGACCGGCCCCCTGAGTCATCGACCCCTCCACCACCGTCGCGCCGCCGTTCACCTTTCGGCCCAGCCTGGTCGGGGTGGTCCGCGGTGTCGTTCGCCCATCATAGGAATGAGCCCGGCGCTGTGTGACGCACCAGGGGTGGTGAATCCGCGTGCACCCCTGGTTCACCGACCGTTTCGTCCCGATTGGGAAGGTCTAGTCCTTCTCTGGTGAGCGCGGGGCGCTCACGGTCGTGCGTGGAGGGCGGCGCTGCGACGACGTCCGGACGATCAGTTCGGTCGGTATCACCTGCTCGACCGGCCGGTCTTCGTCGACTCCCTCGATCGCGTCGATGAGTAACTGGACGACCGCGGTGCCGATCCGCCGCGGCTTGAGCGAGAGCGTGGTGATCGGCGGCTCGGTGGTGGCGTAGACGGTCGACTCGCTGCAGCACACGAGGAGCAGATCGTCCGGGACGCGCAGGCCGTAGCGGCGGGCGGCGGCCAGCAGATCGGTGCCGTTGGGGTCGAAGAGCCCGTAGACGGCATCGGGCCGGTCGGGACGGGCGAGCAGCCGGTCGGCGGCCACGGCCCCCGCGCGCGGGTCGTGGGCCGGGTAGGACTCGTACACCGGGTCCTGTCCGACGCGTTCGCACCAGTTGAGATACGCGGTGGTCGACAGGCGGGTGTACGTGTCGGTGGTGGTGCCGGTGAGCAGGCCGATCCGGCGGGCGCCGGCGGCGGCGAGATGGTCCAGCAGATCGAGTACGGCCGCTTCGTGGTCGTTGTCCACCCAGGCGGTGACCGGGAGGGTGCCGGCCGGGCGTCCGTCGGAGACGACGGGCAGACCCTGACGGACCAGCTCGGTGACGACCGGGTCGTGGTCGGAGGGATCGATGACGACGGTGCCGTCGAGGGCGACGTTCGACCAGACGTCATGGCGTGAGGTGGCGGGCAGGATGACGAGGGCGTAGCCGCGTGCGAGCGCGGCGGAGGTCGCGGCTCTGGCCATTTCGGCGAAGTACGCGAATTCCGTGAAGGTGAAAGGTTCATCCCCGTAGGTCGTCACCGTCAGACCGATCAAGCCCGACTTCCCGGTACGGAGGGTGCGGGCCGCGGCGGACGGGCGGTAGCCCAGTCGGTCGGCGACCTCACGGACATGCCGACGGGTGGCGTCCGGGAGCCGGCCCTTCCCGTTGAGTGCGTCGGAGACAGTCGTGATGGAGACCCCGGCGGCGGCGGCCACGTCTCGGATGCCCGCCCGACCTCGCCGGCTGCCCCGGCGGGATGTATCCGTCCGGCTCACCTGATGCTTCCCTGCTGCTGTCATGGCGAGCCGATAGTAGGGCTCGCACGGGTGGTAGAGCCGGTCGCATATGCGCGTACTGACAGGCACGTTTTTGCATGATCATTAACAATCAATGGCCATGGAAGCAAAGGGAGTTGTGGCCTGTTGGCGTGGTGTCTCGGGTGTCGGGCCACGCGAGCCTGTTGAAGGGCCCAGGTTGCGAAGAGGTCTCAACTCACCATTACGAGGGACGCGCGCCACGGAGTGAGCCACCGGCGCGCGCCAGGGTGGGGCGCTCCCCCCTTTCGTTGCCGCCGGCCATTCGCAGTGGGCGCGAATCCTCATAAGGTAAGGAGTATTGGTGAGCGGTACCGATGTGTACGGCCCGAGGTCGACGGTCGAGGAGGACCTGCGGTGAGCGAGACGAGTCCCAAGCTGCGCGCCGAGCTGGACGGCATCCCCACGTACAAGCCGGGCAAGCCGGCGGCAGCCGGTGGCCCGGTCGCCTACAAGCTGTCGTCCAACGAGAACCCCTATCCGCCGCTGCCGGGCGTGATGGAGAGCGTGATCGCGGCGAGTCAGGGGTTCAACCGCTACCCGGACATGGCCTGCACCGGTCTGATGAACGAGCTCTCGGACCGTTTCGGGGTGCCGTTGACGCACCTGGCGACCGGTACCGGATCGGTGGGCGTCGCCCAGTCGCTGCTGCAGTCCACCTCCGGACCCGGTGACGAGGTGATCTACGCCTGGCGCTCCTTCGAGGCGTACCCGATCATCACCCGGATCAGCGGGGCGAAGCCGGTGGAGGTGCCGCTGACCGCCGGTGAGGTGCACGACCTGGACGCCATGGCCGATGCGGTCACCGAGCGGACCCGGCTGATCTTCGTCTGCAACCCCAACAACCCGACCGGCACCGTGGTGCGCCGGGCCGAGCTGGAGCGGTTCCTGGACCGGGTGCCGTCGGATGTGCTGGTGGTGCTGGACGAGGCCTACCGGGAGTTCATCCGCGACGCGGATGTCCCCGACGGCCTCGAGATCTACCGCGAGCGTCCGAACGTGGCAGTGCTGCGCACCTTCTCCAAGGCGTACGGCCTGGCGGGGCTGCGGGTCGGCTTCGCCGTTGCCCCTGAGCCGGTGGCCGCCGCCCTGCGCAAGACCGCGGTTCCCTTCGGCGTCACGCAGCTCGCGCAGGACGCGGCGGTGGCGTCGCTGCGGGCCGAGGACGAGCTGCTCGGGCGGGTCGGCTCGCTGGTGTGCGAACGCGCCAAGGTGTACGAGGGCCTGGTCGAGCAGGGCTGGACGGTGCCCGAGACCCAGGCGAACTTCGTCTGGCTGCGTCTTGGCGCGCACACTCTCGACTTCGCGGCCGCCTGCGAGAAGGCGGGTGTGGTCGTACGGCCCTTCGCGGGTGAGGGGGTGCGGGTCACGATCGGGGAGTCCGAGGCCAACGAACTGTTCCTGCACACCGCGGCGACCTTCCGCAAGGAGCTGTAGCCCGGCCGCGCCGGGCTCTCTCCGGCATCGCACCCCCCGTGAGCGAGGCGCTCACGGGGGGTTTTCTCGGTTGGGGGCGTTGGGGGACCCCCGGTCGACGGCCCCGAATGCGTGTGCGCCATAATGCTTGTGAATGTGAACGCGTTCACAAGCTCGATCGCTTTCTCCCGTCATCGGGCGAATCGGCCCCGGGTGAACAGCCGCTGTGATCATGGCGAGTAAGGAGATGACGACGTGGACCTGGCTCTGGCGCCGGAAACCCTGGCGCGTTGGCAGTTCGGCATCACCACCGTCTACCACTTCCTCTTCGTCCCCCTGACGATCTCGCTCGCCGCGCTCACCGCCGGCCTGCAGACCGCCTGGGTGCGCACGGAGAACGAGAAATACCTCAGGGCCACCAAGTTCTGGGGCAAGCTCTTTCTGATCAACATCGCCATGGGCGTCGTCACGGGGATCGTGCAGGAGTTCCAGTTCGGCATGAACTGGTCGGACTACTCGCGCTTCGTCGGCGACATCTTCGGCGCCCCGCTCGCCTTCGAGGCGCTGATCGCGTTCTTCTTCGAGTCGACCTTCGTCGGACTGTGGATCTTCGGCTGGGACAAGCTGCCGAAGAAGATCCATCTCGCCTGCATCTGGATGGTCTCGATCGGCACCATCCTGTCCGCGTACTTCATCCTCGCGGCCAACTCCTGGATGCAGCACCCGGTCGGCTACCGGATCAACGAGGAACGCGGGCGGGCCGAGCTCACCGACTTCTGGCAGGTCCTCACCCAGAACACCGCGCTCACCCAGTTCTTCCACACCATGACGGCCGCCTTCCTCGTCGGCGGCGCCTTCTTGGCCGGCATCTCCGCCTTCCATCTGGCCCGCAGGAAGCACATCCCGGTGATGCGCACCTCGCTGCGGCTCGGGCTGGTCACCATCGCGATCGCCGGACTGCTCACCGCCGTCAGTGGTGACCTGCTCGGCAAGGTCATGTTCAAGCAGCAGCCCATGAAGATGGCCGCCGCCGAGGCGCTCTGGGACGGCGAGGCGCCCGCGCCCTTCTCGATCTTCGCCTACGGGGACGTCGACGCCGGCCACAACAAGGTGGCGATAGAGGTCCCGGGCCTGCTGTCCTTCCTGGCCAACGACGACTTCGACTCGTATGTCCCGGGCATCAACGACGTCAACAAGGCGGAGCAGGAGAGGTTCGGCCCCGGCGACTACCGGCCCAACATCCCCGTCGCCTACTGGGGCTTCCGCTGGATGATCGGCTTCGGGATGGCATCCCTCGGCATCGGCATGCTCGGCCTCTGGCTGACCCGCAGGAAGTTCCTTCTGCCGCCCGCGCTGCGGACCTCCGAGGACGAGGTCCCGCATCTGGTCCTCTTCCGGAACAAGGCGCTGAGCCCCCGGCTGAGCAGGTGGTACTGGCTCATCGCCCTGTGGACCATGGCGTTCCCGCTGATCGCCAACTCCTGGGGCTGGATCTTCACCGAGATGGGCCGCCAGCCCTGGGTCGTCTACGGCGTGCTGCGCACGCGGGATGCGGTGTCCCCCGGTGTCTCCCAGGCCGAGGTCCTCACCTCGATGACCGTCTTCACCCTGCTATACGCGGTGCTCGCCGTGATCGAGGTCCGGCTGCTGGTGAAGTACGTCAAGGCCGGACCGCCCGAGCTCACCGAGGCCGACCTCAATCCGCCCACCAGGATCGGCGGCGACGACCGTGACGCCGACCGCCCGATGGCCTTCTCGTACTGAGACCGCTGAGGAGCTGAGGCATGGAACTCCACGACGTCTGGTTCGTACTCATCGCCGTCCTGTGGATCGGCTACTTCTTCCTGGAGGGATTCGACTTCGGAGTCGGCGTCCTGACGAAGCTGCTGGCCAGGGACCGGAGCGAGCGGCGCGTCCTGATCAACACCATAGGACCCGTCTGGGACGGCAACGAAGTGTGGCTGCTGACCGCCGGTGGCGCGACCTTCGCCGCCTTTCCCGAGTGGTACGCCACGCTCTTCTCCGGCTTCTATCTGCCCCTGCTGTCCATCCTGGTCTGTCTGATCGTGCGCGGGGTCGCCTTCGAGTACCGGCACAAGCGCAGCGAGGAGCGCTGGCAGACCAACTGGGAGCACGCGATCTTCTGGACCTCGCTGCTTCCGGCCCTGCTGTGGGGTGTGGCGTTCGGCAACATCGTGCGCGGAGTGAAGATCGACGAGAACAAGGAGTACGTCGGCTCCTTCTTCGACCTCCTCAACCCGTACGCGCTCCTGGGCGGGCTGGTGACGCTCACGCTCTTCACCTTCCATGGCGCGGTGTTCGCCGCGCTGAAGACGGTGGGGGACATCAGGACCAGGGCCCGGGCACTGGCGCTGAAGCTCGGACTGCTCACGGCCGTGGTGGCGCTCGGATTTCTGCTCTGGACCCAGATCTCGCGCGGTGACGGCACCAGCCTGATCGCGATGATCGTCGCGGTGGCGGCGCTGGTCGGGGCGGTCGTAGCCATCAAGGCGGGCCGCGAGGGCTGGTCGTTCGCACTGTCGGGGGTGACCATCGCGGCAGCCGTGGCGATGCTGTTCCTCACCCTCTTCCCGAACGTCATGCCGTCCTCGCTCAATGACGCCTGGAGCCTGACGGTCACCAACGCCTCGTCGAGCCCGTACACGTTGAAGATCATGACGTGGTGTGCTGGTATCGCCGCGCCGCTCGTCATGCTCTACCAGGGCTGGACGTACTGGGTGTTCCGCAAGCGGATCGGCACCCAGCACATCGCCGATGCCCATTAGCGGGGGATGTTTCACGTGAAACCGATCGACCCGCGACTGCTCCGGTACGCCCGGGCCACCCGGCACTTCCTGATCGCGGTGGTGGCCCTCGGGCTGGCCGGGGCGGCGCTGGTCATCGCCCAGGCGATGCTGATCGCCGAGGTCGTGGTCGGTGCGTTCCAGCAGGGGCTGACCACCTCCGGTTCGGCGACGCCGCTCGCGCTGCTCGCGGCGGTCGCTCTCGGCCGGGCGGCCGTGGCCTGGTTGACGGAACTGGCCGCGCACCGGGCAAGCGCCGCGGTCAAGTCGGAGCTCCGCGGCCGACTGCTGGAGCGTGCCGCGGAGCTGGGCCCGGACTGGCTGAGCGGGCAGCGCAGTGGATCGCTCGTCGCGCTCGCGACGCGTGGCATCGACGCACTGGACGACTACTTCTCGCGCTACCTGCCACAGCTGGGGCTCGCGGTGGTGGTGCCGGTCGCGGTGCTGGCGCGGATCGTGACCGAGGACTGGATCTCGGCCGCGGTCATCGTGGTGACGCTGCCGCTGATCCCTCTGTTCATGGTGCTGATCGGCTGGGCGACACAGGCCCGGATGGACCGTCAGTGGCATGTGCTGTCCCGGCTGTCGGGTCACTTCCTGGACGTGGTCGCCGGCCTGCCGACCCTGAAGGTGTTCGGGCGGGCGAAGGCACAGGCCGAGTCGATCCGGGCCATCACCTCCCAGTACCGGCAGGCGACCCTGCGCACTCTGAGGATCGCGTTCCTGTCGTCGTTCGCACTGGAGTTGCTGTCGACCCTGTCGGTGGCGCTGGTCGCGGTCGGCATCGGTATGCGGCTCGTCCATGGTGACCTGGATCTGTACACGGGTCTGGTGATCCTGATGCTGGCGCCCGAGGCGTATCTGCCGATCCGCCAGGTCGGCGCGCAGTATCACGCGGCGGCGGAGGGGCTGTCGGCCGCGGAGGAGATCTTCGAGGTGCTGGGCACCCAGCCACGGGCGGCGGGTACGGGCCGGGTGCCGGACACGCTCCGGCTGGAGCTCGACGCGGTGACCGTGCGGCACGAGGGGCGCGATGAGGCCTCGCTGGATGCGGCCTCTCTCGTGGTGGAGCCCGGCGAGACGGTCGCGTTGGTCGGGGAGAGCGGGGTCGGGAAGTCGACGCTGCTGAATGTGCTGCTGGGCTTTGCCGTGCCCGCCGAAGGGCAGGTGCGTATCGGCGGTACGGACCTGGCCGATCTCGATCCCGACCAGTGGAGGGAGCAGATCGCCTGGGTGCCCCAGCGGCCGTATCTGTTCGCCGGGACGATCGCTGAGAACGTCCGGCTCGCGCGGCCGGACGCCGATGACACGGCGGTGCATGCGGCGCTGCGGGAGGCAGAGGCGTACGACTTCGTCTCCGCACTCCCCCTGGGCGCGGGCACCTGGCTCGGCGAGGACGGGGCGGGACTCTCGGCCGGGCAGCGGCAACGGCTCGCGCTGGCCCGGGCGTTCCTCGCGGACCGGCCGCTCCTGCTGCTCGACGAACCCACCGCGGCACTCGACGGCGAGACGGAGGCGGGCATCGCCCGGGCCGTGGGACGTCTGGCGCGCGGGCGGACGGTGCTGCTCGTCGTGCACCGTCCCGCGCTGCTGGCCGTGGCGGACCGGGTGGTCACGCTCACCCGGCGCAGTGCCCCCGCGCCAGAGGGCGGACGTACCGAAGAAGGTGCTGCGCCCGTCGGACCAGGGACACGTTCCGTGCCGGAAGAGCTGCCGACCCGAACCGCGAACGCGCAGGTGTCCCCTCAGTCGGAGCCGCGCTCGCCGCTGGCGCGGGTGCGGGCGGCCGCCGGGGAACTGCGCGGTCGGCTCGTTCTCGCACTGGCGCTGGGCAGTGTGGCGCTCGGGTCCGCCGTGGGGCTGATGGCGGTGTCCGGTTGGCTGATCTCCCGCGCGTCCGAACAGCCGCCCGTGCTCTATCTGATGGTGGCTGTGACGGCGACCCGGGCCTTCGGTATCGGACGGGCCGTCTTTCGTTACGCGGAGCGGCTCGTGTCCCACGATGCCGTGCTGCGGATGCTCGCCGAGATGCGGGTGTCGGTCTACCGCAGGCTGGAGCGGATCGCCCCCGCCGGGCTGCGCCGTGCCCGACGTGGGGACCTGCTCTCACGGCTGGTCGCCGATGTGGACGCCCTCCAGGACTATTGGCTGCGCTGGCTGCTGCCCGCGGGGACAGCCGCTGTCGTCGGAGCGGCGTCCGTCACGTTCACGGCATGGCTGCTGCCCGAGGCCGGTGCGGTCCTCGCCGCCGGGCTGCTCGCCGCAGGAGTGGGCGTGCCGATGGCCGGGGCGGCGTTCGCGCGCCGGGCCGAGGGGCGGCTGGCCACCGCGCGAGGGACACTGGCCGGCCGCATCGCCGATCTGCTCGGCGGGACGGCCGAGTTGACGATCGGCGGAGCGCTGAAGCGGTGGCTCGCAGGAGCACGCGAGGCGGACCGGGAGCTCACTCGTATCGCCGCCCGGGGTGCGGCTGCGACGGCGCTCGGCGCCGGCCTCTCCGCGCTGGTATGCGGCCTGACCGTGGTGTGCGCCGCGTTCGTCGGGGTCCAGGCCGTGCGGGACGGGCGGCTCGACGGGGTCAGTCTGGCGGTCGTCGTGCTGACACCGCTCGCCGCGTTCGAAGCGGTCACAGGACTGCCCCTGGCCGTCCAGTACCGCCAGCGGGTCAGGCGTAGCGCCGCGCGGGTGTACGAGGTGCTGGACGCGCCCGTCCCGGTGCAGGAACCGCGTCAGCCTGCCGCCCCGCCGGGCACGGCGTTCCCACTCGAGCTGCGAGGGATCTGCGCCCGCCACCCGGACCAGCGGCGGGACGCGCTCGAAGACTTCGACCTGACGCTGACGGCCGGACAGCGGATCGCGGTCGTCGGAGCGTCGGGATCGGGAAAGACGACCCTTGCCCAGCTGCTGCTGCGCTTCCTGGACCTCCGCACGGGGACGTACACCATCGGTGGAGTGACCGCGGCGGCAATGGACGAGGACGCGGTGCGCACGTTCGTGGGGCTGTGCGCGCAGGATGCCCATCTCTTCGACAGCTCCCTGCGCGAGAACCTCAGGCTCGCCCGCACCGCGGCCACGGAGGAGGAGCTGCGGCAGGCGCTGCGTGACGCCCGGCTGCTGGAGTGGGTCGATGCCCTGCCCCACGGTCTCGACACACTCGTGGGCGAGCACGGTGCGCGGCTTTCCGGCGGTCAGCGCCAGAGGCTGGCACTGGCGCGTGCGCTGCTTGCCCGGTTCCCGGTGCTGATGCTCGACGAGCCGGCCGAGCACCTCGATCTCGCAACGGCCGATGCGCTGACCGCCGATCTGCTGGCGGCGACCGAGAGCCGCGCCGCCGAAGGTGTGGCGACCGTGCTGATCACGCACCGGCTGCGTGGTCTGGAAGCAGTCGACGAGATCGTCGTTCTGGAGGAGGGGCGCTGCGTGCAGCGCGGCCGGTACGAGGAGCTCGCCGATGTCGACGGGCCGCTGCGCCGGATGCTGGAGCGGGAGAGGGCCGCAGACCTGCTCAGTACCCGACTTCCTGTCTGACACGGGACGTACCGGCCGGGGGCAGTGCCCGGACCGGAGGATCAGGTCCGCCGTTGCCCCGGTCGCGACGGTCACTGGGCCAGGTGGCCGTACGACACCTCAGCGGTACGGGAAATCACACCGGCGCCGGGTGACGATCCGTGGATGTGCTTGAGACACCGCGACCGGCTGCTGCTCGTTCCCGTGGTGCTGTGCACGCTCCTCGGCACGGCAGTACCCACCGCCACCGCGTCCGACGGCCCCGGTCCCGCCCTCAGCGTCGAAGTCGCGCGCCTGTACGAGGAGGCGGGCAGGGCCACCGAGCAGTACGAGCGGGGAAGGCGCGCGGCCGAGGCGCAGGGTGCCTCGGCCGACAAACTCCAGCGCCAGCTGACGCGGAAGCGGCGCACCCTTGGTGCCATCCACGACGCCCTCGGCGCTGTCGCCCGTGACCAGTACCGCACCGGCAGTCCGCTGGTCCACGCTGCCGGGCTGCTGCTCGCCGACAACCCCGAGGAGCTGATGCGGGCACGGCGGCTGGCCTGGCAGGCGGAGGTGGCGGTCAACCGGCTGCTGGAGCGGGCCAGGCAGGCCGAGCGGCGGCTGGCGCGGGCAGAGGACCGGGCCCGGGCCGCCTGGCGCGACCTCGACGCCCGCCGCGCCCGGCTCGCCGACATCAAGCGCGGCATCGAGACCAAGCTGGAGAGCGCGCAGTGGGATCTGCAGGGTGAGGCGGACCGCAGTGTGGCGGCGGGCGCGTGTGCCGGCCCCGTGCGGCTCAAGCAGCCGGGGGGCGTGCCGCGGGGTTCGGAGTGGGTGACGCCGGTGGAGAAGTACAGCCTGTCCGCCGGTTTCGACAGTGCGGGTGAGCGCTGGGCGCACCGGCACACCGGGCAGGACTTCGCGGTGGGCATCGGGGCGCCCGCGCGGTCGGTCGGAGCGGGCCGGGTCGTGTCCGTCTCGTGCGGCGGAGGGTTCGGCATCGAGATCGTTATCCAGCACCCGAACGGCTACTACTCGCAGTATGCGCACCTGGCGGCTGTAACCGTCGACACCGGCGAGCAGGTGCGCGCCGGGCAGTGGATCGGCCAGGCGGGCACCACGGGCAACTCGACGGGGCCGCACCTGCATTTCGAGGTGCGGCTCACGCCGTATCTGGGCTCCGGGGTGGATCCGGTGGCCTGGCTGAAGGAGCGCGGGGTGTTTCTCTGAGCACGCCGCCGACCGGTGGTCAGCGCTGCTGCTTCTGCCGCCGGGCGAGGATCTCCTCGATCACCACGGCGACGCCGTCCTCGTTGTTGGCTATCGTCCGCCCGGAAGCCGCTGCTATCACATCGGGGTGGGCGTTGCCCATCGCGTACGAGGTCCCCGCCCAGGTCAGCATCTCCACGTCGTTGGGCATGTCCCCGAACGCCACGACCTCGTCGGCGGAGATCCCGCGCTGCGCACAGCACAGCGCGAGGGTGCTCGCCTTGCTCACTCCCAGGCCGCTGATCTCCAGCAGCGCGGTCGGGCTGGAGCGGGTGAAGGACGCGAGCTGACCGGCGGCGGTGCGCGCGAGGGTGAGGAAGCCGTCGGGCGTCAGCTCGGGATGCTGGGCGAGCAGTTTGATCACCGGGGCGCCCTCGCCGGGCCGCTCCTCGCTCAGCAGCTTCTCGGCGGTGGCGACGGTCGCCCCGGGGTCGAGGTGGAACGGGGGATAGTGCGGCTCGTAGTGGATGCCGGTCGCCAGCTCGACCGCGAAGGAGGTGCCGGGGGCGGCGTCGCGCAGCGTACGTACGACATCCAGAGCACGAGCCCGCGGCAGATCGCGGACCTCCAGCAGCTTCCCGCCCGCATGCAGATCCACCACGGCCGCGCCGTTTGCGCAGATGGCGAGGCCGTGGCCGTGGACGTGGTCGCTGACGACATCCATCCAGCGGGCCGGCCTGCCGGTGACGAAGAAGACCTCGATCCCGGCCTCCTCCGCGGCGGCGAGCGCGGCGATGGTGCGGTCCGAGACGGACTTGTCGTCGCGCAGCAGGGTGCCGTCGAGGTCGGTGGCGATCAGCCGGGGGCTGGTGGGCAGGGGGCGGGAATCGATAGCTGAGGTCACCGATCCATTCTCCCGTACCGTGCTGCACGTGCGTGCGGCCGCCCGCACATCTGAGTGAGTACCAGGGGGTGGCTCGGGGGACGTACGCTCGACGCATGCGTTTGAGTACCGTGATCCTTCCTGTCCGCGCCTGGCGTCAAGGCGGTCGTGACGAGTGGCTGCGCGCCGAGCAGCTCGGTTTTCACGCCGCGTACACCTATGACCACCTGTCGTGGCGGACCTTTCGGGACGGTCCCTGGTACGGCGCGGTGCCCACCCTGACCGCCGCGGCGGCCGCCACCGAGCGGCTGAGGCTGGGCACGCTGGTGACCTCTCCGAACTTCCGGCACCCGGTCACCCTGGCCAAGGACCTGATCTCGCTGGACGACGTCTCGGGCGGACGGATCACGCTGGGCATCGGCGCCGGCGGTACGGGCTTCGACGCGACGGCGATGGGCCAGGAGGCATGGACGCCCAGGGAACGGGCAGAACGCTTCGCCGAGTTCGTGCCCCTGCTCGACCGGCTGCTGACCGAGGACTCCGTGACCTACGAGGGGACCTTCTACTCGGCGGTCGAGGCCCGCAACATCCCCGGCTGCGTACAGCGGCCCCGCCTGCCCTTCGCCGTCGCCGCGACCGGGCCGCGAGGGTTGAGGCTGGCGGCGGAGCACGGCCAGTCATGGGTGACCACCGGTGACCCGAAGCTCTTCGAGACCGGGACCCCCGAGGAGTCCCGTGAGGCCATCCGCGGCCAGATGGCGAAGCTCGCCAAGGCATGTGCCGACGTCGGCCGGGAGGCGTCCGCGATCGACAAGATCCTGCTCACCGGCTTCACCCCCGATCGGGACCGGCCGCTTCGGTCACTGGACGCCTTCGTCGACTTCGCGGGCAGGCACTTCGAGCTCGGCTTCGACGAGATCGTCGTCCACTCGCCCATTCCCGACTCGGACTTCGCCGCCGACCAGGCGGTCTTCGAGCAGATCGCGACCGAGGGCCTGGCCCAGCTGGGCGGCTGAGGGGGCGACGTGCCGGGCCTGGCCCAGCGCCCGGCGACTCGCTGTCTCTTCCGTCGTGTTGTTCCGGTCGACGCCTGCTCGACCGGGCTATGAGTCCGGAAAGCTGATGAACTGCGGCGGCACGGCGGCAGTGAGCCAGACTCCGTTCGCGCTCACCTGGAAGATGTGGCCGGCCCGGTGCATCGCGCCGGATCGCACCGACAGGACGACCGGACGGCCGCGGCGTGCGCCGACCCGGGTCGCGGTCTCGCGATCGGGCGACAGATGGACATCGTGGCGGCTCATGGGGCGCAGCCCCTCGGCGCGGATCGCGTCCAGGCTGCGGACGCCGGTGCCGTGGTACAGGTACTCGGGCGGTTCCGCCCGCGGGAGGCCCAGGTCGACCTCGACGGTGTGGCCCTGGTTGGCGCGGATGCGGTCACCGTCAATGGTGAAACGCCGCTTGTCGTTGACGGCGACCACATGGTCGAGCTCGGCGCGGGTGAAGCGGAATCCGTTCTCGGCCGCCGCACGCATCAGTTCGTCGATCGGCACCCAGCCGTTCGCGTCGAGAGTGATGCCGATCCGTTCCGGCTGGTGGCGCAGATGCTTGGAGAGGTACTTCGACACCTTGACGGTGCGCCGCTCGTCGGGCGTGGCGTCGGATCTTTCGTTCATCCCGTCAGGGTGCACGGGAGAAGGTCATCGACGCCACTGTAAAAATTTGGCACTCAGGTTTGATCCACAGCCAACTAGTGTTATCCACAGGGGAATTGGCGATTCTGTGGACAACAGTCCTGTGATTTAACCCTTTTGGTCAAATTGTTCCACATGGCGACGAGTTGAGGCGAGAGAGTCCAAGGCGCGTGCCTGCAGCTCCCGTTCGGTCGCGGCGGCAATGAACGCGGCGGTGTGCTCCTCGCCAACCAGAGCCTGAACCGCCTGGATTGTCCGAGCGGGCAGTGTCACCGCCCGGTGCTCGATCCCCACCGCGGGCGACCCGTCCGCCCTCAGGTGCTGTTGCAGGTGAAGTGTCGCGAATGTCCTCATGGCGCGGGCCAGTTCGGCGTCCATCGTGTGCTGTGCGAGCGGACGAAGCCGCCGGACCAAGGACGCCGCCTCGGCCGCATCCGCGTCCGTGGGCGGTCTGTGTTCCAGATAGCGGGCGAAGACGTGCTCGGTGGTGAACTCGAGGAAACGCGAAGCAATGTGCTCGATCTGGCCGCGAAGTTCTCTCAGATGGGCGGAGATTGCGGGGAGCGGCACGCCCGCGGCATGCAACTCGATGGCCACAGAGAGCTCTTGGGGACTGGGCACGAGGAACTCGTCGCTCTTGCCCGGTACGCTTTCCAGCACGCCCAGTTCCACCGCCTCGGCCAGCGACTCCTCGTCCGGCTTCCCGCCGAACCTCTCCTCCAGCTCCGCCCGTGAGATACGGGTCGCTTCCTCGTCGGTCCAAGGCCCCTGCACCTCGGCCACGAGCCCGAGCACTCCGCCGAGGCCGCGCCCCGTGTCCCATGCCTCCAGCAACTCCTTGATCGAGGCCAGTGTGTAGCCACGGTCGAGCAGGTCGGCGATCTGCCGCAGGCGCGTGAGGTGGGGGGAGCCGTAGACGTTGGAACGACCGCGCCGCTCGGGTTTGGGCAGCAGTCCGCGGTCCTGGTAGGCGCGGATCGTACGGACCGTGGCACCACTGCGGTGCGCGAGATCCTCGATCCGGTACTCGGCGACTGACGGTTCGGACAAGGCCGCTCCCTCGATGACAGTCCGCCTACGGCAAGGCGGCGCGGCCCGCCGTGCCCGCCTCGGCACGGGCCGCGAGCGAAGCCGCGAGTTGTGCGACGGCCGTGCTCAGCGATCCCTCGTGCGAGGGATCGTACGACCGCCGGGCACAGCCGGGTACGGCCGTACCCCGCCGCCGGCCGCGCACGGACCGCAGTCCGCCGGGAACGCCGGGCACGGGTCGCAGGCCGGCGGGGCGCCTGCTGCTGAACAGGAAGGGTCCGGGGCAGACAGACTGTCTGCCGGGCATGGGGCCCGCCCGGCAGGCCGGCTGCGCCTGCTGACCCGGGATCACAGCCGTGGCTCCATCCTCGCAATCGCGCGCAGTGCCCTCGGCCCGAACCGCGACAGGAAATACGTGGTTCTGGCCTCGGGTGTCACGGGCACGACCGCCTCGTTGTCCACGACCGCCCGCAGGATCGCGTCGGCCACCTTCTCCGGCGGGTAGTTGCGCAGCCGGTACAGCCGCGCGGCCCGCTGCTGCCGGCGCTTCTCCTCGGCCTCGTCCACACCCGCGAAGCGCGTCGTGGCCGTGATGTTGGTGTTCACGATTCCGGGGCAGATCGCCGAGACACCGATGCCCTTGCCCGCGAGCTCCGCGCGCAGACACTCGCTGAGCATCAGCACAGCCGCCTTCGAGGTGCTGTACGCGGGCAGCACCCTGGAGGGCTGGTACGCCGCCGCGGACGCGGTGTTGACGATATGGCCGCCCTGTCCGCGCTCGGCCATCTGCCTGCCGAACAGCCGACAGCCGTGGATGACGCCCCACAGATTGACGTCCAGGACCTTCCGCCAGTCCTCGGCGCTGGTGTCGAGGAACGAGCCCGACACCCCGATGCCCGCGTTGTTGACCAGCACGTCCACCACGCCGTACTCGGCGGCGACCTTCGCGGCGAGCTTCTCCATCGCCTGCTCGTCGCTGACGTCCACCGTCTCGTCCCACGCTTCGGGCGCGCCGGCCAGTCGTGACATCTCCGCCGTCCGGGTCACTCCCCGCGCATCCCGGTCGACAGCCACGACCCGTGCACCCGCCTGCGCGAACGCGAGCGCCGTGGCCCGCCCGATGCCGCTGGCCGCACCCGTCACCAGCACGAGCTGTCCGCCGAACCGCTCGGCGTACGGCCCCCGGGGGACGGGCGCCGTCGCGGCCGTGCCGGCCGGACGGCCCTCGTGCGTGGTGACGAACTCGGCTATCCAGGAAGTCAGTTGGTCCGGCCTGGTACGTGGTACCCAGTGCTTGGCCGACAGCGTGCGCCGGGTCAAGTGTGGGACCCAGGTGCCCAGGTCGTCGTAGAGCCGCTCCGAGAGGAAGGCGTCTCCGGTCGGAGTGATCAGCTGGACGGGTACATGGGCATACGCATCGTCGCGCGGTCGGCGCAGCCGGGCCCGGACATTGTCCCGGTACAGCCACGCTCCGTGCGCGGCGTCCTGGGGCAGCGAGGCCGTGGGGTAGTCACCGGCCGGGAGTTTCTCGACCCGCTGCAGGATCTTCGGCCACCGCCTGCCCAGCGGTCCGCGCCAGGCGAGCTCGGGCAATACCGGCGTATGCAGCATGTACACGTACCAGGACTTGGCGCCCTGGCCGAGGAGCTGGCCGGCCCTGCGCGGTGTCGGCCGGCGCATCCGCCGTTTGATCCAGTGCCCGAAGTGGTCGAGGGAGGGCCCGGACATGGAGGTGAAGGAGGCGATCCGGCCCTCGGTGCGCCGGACGGTGACAAACTCCCAGGCCTGGACCGATCCCCAGTCGTGGCCGACCAGATGCACCGGCCGGTCCGGGCTCACCGCGTCGGCGACGGCCAGGAAGTCGTCCGTCAGCTTCTCGAGCGTGAAGCCGCCGCGCAGCGGGGTGGGCGCGCTGGAGCGGCCGTGCCCCCGGACGTCGTAGAGCACCACATGTAAGCGGTCCGCCAGCCTGGTCGCGACCTTGGACCAGACCTCCTTGCTGTCCGGATAGCCGTGCACCAGAATCACGGTCGGCCGGCTCTCGTCGCCCAGCTCGGCGACGCACAGTTCGATCCCGCCCGTACGGATCCGGCGCTCGCGTGCCCCGGCGATACTCACGCCGGCGCTCACGCCGACTTCTCCGAGGGGCCTGCGCCGGCCTCTCCTTTGCCCGGCGCTCGCTCGGTCCCCCGGGGCTTCCGCTGCGCCGCGAGGGCCTTCGCGTGGCCGCCGGCGAGGCGCTGGACGCCCCTGAATCCCCGTACAGCCGCGGTCAGTTCGCTTGCCACTGCTGAGGTCATGCCACCCCGTCCCGTGAGCGGTGCGCACTCGTAACTTGACACTGATGAATGTGACAATGCCCGACGGCTGCGTCAAGAGGCGTGCACGGCCTGTGGAAAACCGGTACCAGCCTCTGGTCGCAGACCCCCTACGGGTCCGTACCTCTGGAGTCGGACATGGATCCGGCCGCAGGGCTGACGCCACGTGTGTCGTGCGCCACTACCTTCGAGGTGTGACTGTGATCGCGACCGAAAGCCTGAGCAAGCGGTTCCCGAGGGTGACCGCGCTTGACCGGCTCTCGTTGGACATCGGCCCCGGTGTGACCGGCCTGGTGGGCGCCAACGGAGCCGGCAAGTCCACGTTGATCAAGATCCTGCTGGGGCTGTCCCCCGCCACGGAGGGCCGGGCCGCTGTGCTCGGACTCGATGTCGCCACCAGCGGCTCCGAGATCCGTGAGCGCGTCGGCTACATGCCCGAGCACGACTGCCTGCCGCCAGACGTCTCGGCCACCGAGTTCGTCGTCCATATGGCGCGCATGTCCGGGCTCCCCCCGGCGGCCGCCCGCGAGCGCACCGCGGACACCTTGCGCCACGTCGGTCTGTACGAGGAGCGCTACCGCCCCATCGGCGGCTACTCGACCGGTATGAAGCAGCGCGTCAAGCTCGCGCAAGCCCTGGTCCACGACCCGCGGCTGGTGCTTCTGGACGAGCCGACCAACGGACTGGACCCGGTCGGCCGCGACGAGATGCTCGGTCTGATCCGCCGGATCCACACCGACTTCGGCATCTCCGTCCTTGTCACCTCGCATCTGCTCGGTGAGCTCGAGCGCACCTGCGACCATGTCGTCGTCATCGACGGCGGCGCCCTGTTGCGCTCCAGTTCCACCAGCGACTTCACCCAGACCACCGCGACCCTCGCGGTCGAGGTCACCGACTCCGACACGCACCCCGACGGCACGGCCGCGCTGCGCGAGGCCCTCGTCGCGGCCGGCGTGACCCTGCACGCTGCTGTGGAGGACGGGCTGCCCGGCGCGGGCCACATCCTGCTGCTGGAGGCGAGCGGCGACCAGACGTACGACCTCGTCCGCGACACCGTGGCCGACCTCGGCCTCGGTCTTGTACGGATGGAACAGCGCCGCCACCACATCGCGGAGGTCTTCCGCCCACAGGCCGCGGCCCAGCCCATGGAGGTGCCGGCCCGATGAGCACGCAGACCCCCGAGACGACACGTATCCACAACATCGGATACCGCAACTACGACGGAGCGCGCCTCGGCCGCGCCTATGCACGCCGCTCGCTCTACTCGCAGTCGCTGCGGGGCGCGTACGGACTGGGGCGCAGCGCCAAGTCCAAGGTGCTGCCGATGATCCTCTTCGGGATCATGTGCCTGGTCGCGGCGATCATCGTGTCCGTTGCCATCGCCGTACCGAACCAGACGGACCTGGTGCTGAAGTACACGCGCTTCGCCATCGTCATGCAGGCGCTGATCGGACTCTTCCTGGCCGCCCAGGCCCCCCAGTCCGTCTCCCGCGATCTGCGGTTCAAGAGCATTCCGCTGTACTTCTCACGGCCCATCGAGCGTGCCGACTACGTCCTCGCCAAGTACGCGGCGATGGCGTCGGCACTCTTCGTCCTCACGGCGACGCCGCTGCTGATCCTCTACATCGGCTCGCTGCTGGCGAAGTTCGACTTCGCCCACCAGACCAAGGGATTCGCGCAGGGACTGGTCTCCGTGGCCCTCTTCTCGCTCCTCTTCGCCGGAATCGGCCTGGTGCTGGCCGCGCTCACCCCGCGTCGCGGATTCGGTGTCGCCGCGGTCATCGCCACCCTCACCATCTCCTACGGAGCGGTCTCCACCCTCCAGGGGATCGCGTACGGGACGGACAACGTCGACGCCATTCAGTGGCTCGGCCTCTTCTCGCCGATCACGCTGATCGACGGCGTACAGACCGCGTTCCTCGGCGCCTCCTCCGCATTCCCGGGCGGTGAGCAGGCGGCGCCGGGCGCGGCCGCGGGCGCGGTCTATCTGCTGGTCGTCCTCGCTCTGATCGCCGGCTCGTACGCCGTCCTGATGCGCCGCTACCGGAAGGTCGGGCTGTGACCACCCCCCTGTCGCCCACCACCACCCTTCTAAGGATTGGGCTGCGCCCATGAGCACTATCCACATCGAGCACACCTCGCGCTGGTTCGGCAATGTGGTGGCTGTCAACGACGTGACGATGTCCATCGGGCCCGGCGTCACCGGCCTGCTCGGCCCCAACGGCGCGGGCAAGTCGACGCTGATCAACATGATGGCCGGCTTCCTCGCGCCCTCGACGGGCACGGTCACCCTCGACGGACAGCCGATCTGGCGCAACGAGCGGATCTACCGGCACATCGGCATCGTCCCCGAGCGCGAGGCGATGTACGACTTCCTCACCGGCCGCGAATTCGTCGTAGCCAACGCCGAGTTGCACGGCCTGGGCAAGGCCGAGGCGCACAGGGCGCTGGCCACGGTCGAGATGGAGTACGCGCAGGACCGCAAGATCGCCACCTACAGCAAGGGCATGCGCCAGCGCGTGAAGATGGCCTCGGCGCTGGTGCACGAGCCGTCCGTGCTGCTGCTCGACGAACCGTTCAACGGCATGGACCCGCGTCAGCGCATGCAGTTGATGGACCTGCTGCGGCGCATGGGCGCCGAGGGCCGTACGGTCCTGTTCTCCTCCCACATCCTGGAGGAGGTCGAACAGCTCGCCTCCCACATCGAGGTGATCGTCGCCGGCCGTCACGCGGCCAGTGGGGACTTCCGCAGGATCCGCCGGCTGATGACGGACCGCCCGCACCGCTATCTCGTGCGGTCGTCGGACGACCGTGCGCTGGCCGCGGCCCTGATCGCCGACCCTTCCACGGCAGGGATCGAAGTCGACCTCGCCGAGGGAGCGTTGCGCATCCAGGCCGTCGACTTCGGCCGGTTCACCGAGCTGCTGCCGCGTGTCGCGCGTGAGCACTCCATCCGGCTGCTGACGGTATCGCCGTCCGACGAGTCCCTCGAGTCCGTCTTCTCCTACCTCGTAGCGGCCTGAGCGGCCTGAAAGGAGCTGTCAGCGATGTACGACCCCACAGTCGCCCGGCTCACCTACCGGGCCCTGCTCGGCCGTCGCCGGGCCGCGATCCTCTTCGTGCTGCCCGCCCTCCTGCTGGTGATCGCGGGCGCGGTGCGTGCCCTCAACGGCGTCGACGACCAGGTCGCCGCCGATGTGCTCGGCGGCTTCGCGCTCGCCACGATGGTGCCGCTGATCGGTGTCATCGCCGGTACGGGAGCCATCGGACCGGAGATCGACGACGGATCGATCGTCTATCTGCTGGCCAAGCCGGTGAAGCGGCCGACGATCATCGTCACCAAGCTGACCGTGGCGATCGCCGTGACCATGGCGTTCTCCGCCATCCCCACGTTCATCGCGGGGATGATCCTGAACGGCAACGGCCAGCAGGTCGCGGTGGCGTACACCGTCGCGACACTCGTCGCCTCGATCGCCTACAGTGCGCTGTTCCTTCTGCTGGGCACGGTCAGCCGCCATGCGGTGGTCATCGGACTGGTCTATGCCCTGGTGTGGGAGACCCTCTTCGGCAGCCTGGTGGCCGGGGCACGCACGCTGAGCGTCCAGCAGTGGGCGCTGTCGCTCGCCGAGAACGTCGCGGGCGAGGGCATGGTCAGTTCGGACGTCGGTCTTCCGCTGGCGTCGGCGCTGCTGGCCGGGGTGACCGTCGTGGCGACGTGGTATGCGGGCCAGAAGCTGCGGGGGCTCAAGCTGGCCGGCGAGGAGTGAGTCGGCGATCCGCTGACTCCTCGGCCCCTGCCCTGATCGGCGGGGGCCGAGACATATCGCGTAACTGTACGTTTATCGGCTCGTTGTGCACCGTGCGTGGAGGCAACTTGAGTTCGTAGCGTCGAGCGTTCGTGAAGTCGGGGATTGCCGGTGCCGGCGGTGAATTCACTGTCCGGGCCGGTCATTGAGTGAGTGGCACCGTGAGCCGACCTCCACCCCTGTGCCCGGGGAGAGGGCCGTCCAGCAACGGTTCACGAACGGAAGGCATCCCCATGCCATCGGAAATCGCCCTGCTCGAGTCGCGCGCGATGCGCGTCGAGCATGCGGGGCGGGTCGAGGTGCTCGACAAGGTGAAGGCGCTCGCCCTGCTCCCTGACAGCATGCACGTATCCACAGAGGGGGTCGCGCGGTACTTCGAAGTATCCACAGACGTCATCAGGCAGTTGACGTCGCGACACCGCGAGGAGCTCGCCGAGAGTGGGATGCAGGTGCTTCGCTGCTCTGACCTGCGTGAATATCAGAGTGACAACATGTCACTCTGATCCGTGGGTGAGGGAAGTTATCCACAGCGCCGCTCCAGTCTCACCCTCTTCCCACGCCGTGCAGTGCTCAACGTCGCCATGCTCCTGCGCGACAGTGACATCGCCCGCCGCGTGCGTACCTACCTCCTCGACGCCGAAGAGGGCTGGCGCGCGGGCTACGCACAACCGGCTGTGCGAACTGTCCGACGACATGAGACGGATGGACGCCAGGATGGATGACGTCGCCCATCAGCTGAGGGATCTGCGTCGCCGCAGGCGCCGCTGATAATTCGGTGGCGCTGGATCGCACACCCCGGCACAGTAGGTGAGCCGGGACAGCACATCAGTGCGACCGGCGCCACCGACCGGGAGAGGAGCGCGGCGATGACCGAGAGTTCGAGTCCGAGTCCGTCGTGCTCCCGTCGAGGCGGCACCCGGCAGGCGGCGGAGTAGTCATCACACTCCGTACGGCCGCCGGGCGGCCGCCCAGGGGGCGGCCGCTTCGAGCGCGCATCTGCGCGGGCCGCCCCCTCCCGGAGGATTGGCCGAGTGGTAAGGCACCGGCTTGCTAAGCCGTAGTCGGGGCACCGACCCCGCGCGCGTTCGATCCGCGCATCCTCCGCACATGACCTGCTGAAGCCCTATCGGCCGAGCAGCTGCTCCAGGATCACCGCGATGCCGTCGTGCTCGTTCGATGCCGTGATCTCATGGGCCACGGCCTTGAGTTCGTCGTGTGCGTTGGCCATCGCCACGCCGTGCGCCGCCCAGCCGAACATGGGGATGTCGTTCGGCATGTCGCCGAAGGCGATCGTGTCCGCCGCCCGGAGCCCCAGGCGGCGTGCGGCGAGCGAGAGCCCGGTGGCCTTGCTGAGCCCCAGCGGCAGGATCTCCACGATGCCCTGACCCGCCATCACCACGTCCACCAGTGCGCCGGCCGTCTGCCTGGCCGCCTTCGTGAGCGCGTCGTCGTCGAGTGCCGGATGCTGGATGTACACCTTGTTCACCGGCGCGGACCACAGCTCGGCCGGGTCGTCGATCGCCATGACCGGCAGCGGGCCTTCCTGTACCCGGTAGCCGGGGGCCACCAGGACCTCGCCCTCGAGCCCGTCGCGGCTCGCGGCCAGTGCCAGCGGCCCGATCTCCGCCTCGATCTTGGCGAGCGCGAGGCCGGCCAGTTGCCGGTCCAGCGTCACCGACGTCAGCAGCCGGTGCTCGCCCGCGTGATAGACCTGCGCGCCCTGCCCGCACACCGCGAGTCCGTCGTACCCCAGGTCGTCCAGGATGTGGCGGGTCCACGGCACGGACCGCCCGGTGACGACGATGTGCGCGGCGCCCGCCGCCGTGACGGCGGCGAGTGCGTCGCGCGTGCGCCGGGAGACCGTTTCGTCACCACGCAGCAGCGTGCCGTCGAGATCGGTTGCGACGAGTTTGTACGGGAAGAGGGCCGGACTCACTTGGAGGTCGGCTTCAGGCCGTTCTTCAGCGGCTCGAGCGTGGCCCGGCCCCCCAGGTAAGGGCGCAGCACCTCGGGCACCCGCACCGAACCGTCGGCGAGCTGGTGGTTCTCGAGGATCGCCACGATGGTGCGCGGTACGGCGCAGAGCGTGCCGTTCAGCGTCGCCAGTGGCTGCACCTTCTTGCCGTCGCGCAGGCGGACGGACAGACGGCGCGCCTGGAAGCTGTCGCAGTTCGAGGCGGAGGTCAGCTCGCGGTACTTGCCCTGGGTCGGGATCCACGCCTCGCAGTCGTACTTGCGCGAGGCGGAAGCGCCGAGGTCACCGGTGGCGACGTCGATCACCTGGAAGGGCAGTTCGAGGCTGGTCAGCCACTGCTTCTCCCACTCCAGGAGACGCTTGTGCTCGGCCTCCGCGTCCTCCGGGGCGACGTACGAGAACATCTCGACCTTGTCGAACTGGTGGACGCGGAAGATGCCGCGGGTGTCCTTGCCGTACGTGCCGGCCTCGCGGCGGAAGCAGGGCGAGAAGCCCGCGTACCGCAGCGGCAGCTTGTCGGCGTCGATGATCTCGTCCATGTGGTACGCGGCGAGCGGGACCTCGGAGGTACCGACCAGGTAGAGGTCGTCCTTCTCCAGGTGGTACACGTTCTCCGCGGCCTGGCCGAGGAAGCCTGTGCCCTCCATGGCGCGCGGGCGGACCAGCGCCGGGGTCAGCATGGGGGTGAAGCCGGCCTCGGTGGCCTGCGCGATCGCCGCGTTCACGAGGGCGAGCTCCAGCAGTGCGCCCACGCCGGTCAGGTAGTAGAAGCGCGAGCCCGACACCTTGGCGCCGCGTTCGACGTCGATGGCGCCGAGCGCCTCGCCGATTTCCAGGTGGTCCTTGGGCTCGAAGCCCTCGGCACCGAAGTCGCGGATGGTGCCGTGCGTCTCGAGGACGACGAAGTCCTCCTCGCCTCCGACGGGGACGTCCTCGTGGACGACGTTCCCGAGCTGGAGAAGCAGTCGGCGGGTCTCTTCGTCGGCCTCGTTCTGCTCGGCTTCGGCGGCCTTGACGTCGGCCTTCAGCTGCTCGGCCTTCTTCAGCAACTCGGAGCGCTCTTCGGGCGTGGCCCTGGGAATGAGCTTTCCGAGCGACTTCTGCTCGGAGCGGAGTTCGTCGAAGCGGACGCCGGACGACCTGCGCCGCTCATCGGCCGAGATCAGGGCGTCGACAAGGTCGACGTCCTCTCCACGGGCGCGCTGGGAGGCGCGAACACGGTCGGGGTCCTCACGGAGCAGGCGAAGGTCAATCACCCCACCAGGCTACCGGTGCCGACTCCGGCCACCCACCCGATATTGCCTTGCGTGTCACTTTGTCTGAATTGCCGGAATTGTAAAGTCGGCGGGTGAATCGTGGAGCGGACGTCGGGCCCGGCTTCGATGTGTGCCGCCTATTCGCGAAAAGGGGGCACGCGCCGCACGGCCGTGTTCGTTCAATCAAGATCCACAAACCGTGTGGGGGGCGGCACTTGACCGCCCTTGTCCACAGGGGTGTGTCGCTCCCCGAAAGTTATCCACAGCCTGTGTGGGGGGGCTGTGGATTGCGGAAGTGATCATTCCGAAAGGCGCATGCGGAGCGAAGGATTCCCAGCCCAAACCCACCCCACGCGCTCATTCGGGTGGGAATTCCTCGCTCCAAAGAGTTGATCAATGGAATTGAGGTGACAGTGGCGGACAGGAGCCGACCTGGGCCGCTGTGGACGGAAGTGGGATTGGTGGGGCGATTTGTCGACCATGCGGCATTGCGTTGTCGACTTGTCCCCAGGTCGAGATGCGTGCCTGTGGACAACTCCTGTGGATAACGAAAATCTGCAGGTAGGACCGGAAGGGGAACAGCCGGGAACGGCCCGGGGGGTGACGGGCGAGCGGCAGGAAAAGGGGAAGGAAACGGCGGAATGCCTCAGGCCCGGCCGTCCTGGCAGCGTGCCAGCCAGTCCGACGCAGCCGTGAATTCGGCGTCCGACGTTCCGGACCGCAGCGGCCTCACGTCCGCCACCGCCACTCCGGCCCGAGGATATGAACCGAGGAAGCGCACCTTCGGGCAGATCCGCTTCAGCCCCATCAGCGCCTCACCGACGCGCCGGTCCGAGATATGGCCCTCGGCGTCGACGGCGAAGCAGTAGTTGCCGATGCCCGCGCCCGTCGGGCGGGACTGGATCAGCATCAGGTTCACCCCGCGCACCGCGAACTCCTGGAGCAGTTCCAGCAGCGCACCGGGGTGGTCGTCGCCCAGCCAGATGACCACGGACGTCTTGTCCGCTCCCGTCGGCGCGGCAGGCCTGGCCGGCCGGCCCACCAGGACGAAGCGCGTCTCCGCGTTCTCCGCGTCATGGATCTCGGTGACCAGCGGCTCGAGGCCGTACGTGGCTGCCGCGAACTCGCCCGCGAACGCCGCGTCGTACCGTCCCTCCTGCACCAGCCGCGCGCCGTCCGCGTTGGATGCCGCCGACTCCCACAGGGCGTCCGGCAGATTCGCCCGCAGCCAGTTGCGCACCTGCGGCTGGGCGACCGGATGGCCGGTCACCGTCTTCACCTCCGACAGCTTGGTACCGGGGCGCACCAGCAGGGCGAAGGCGATGGGCAGCAGCACCTCGCGGTAGATCATCAACGGCTCGCCCGACGCCAGTTCGTCGAGGGTGGCGGTGACACCGCCCTCCACGGAGTTCTCGATCGGCACGAGGGCGGCCGCGGCTTCCCCGTTGCGCACGGCATCGAGCGCCGTGGGCACGGAGACCATCGGGACGAGCTCGCGGGTGGCGGCTTCCGGGAGAGTGCGCAGGGCGGCTTCGGTGAAGGTGCCCTCGGGACCGAGATAGGTGAAGCGCGTGGCCGACATACCGTCACCCTAATGGGCCGTACGCATCCGTGATTCGCGCCGCCGGGTCACCCCGTCGCCCACCCATGACCGCGCGGCCTACGCCTCGAGCAACCGCTGCCCCACGTACTCGCCCTTCCTCGGCCCGCCCGGCACCGCGAACAGCCCGCTCGCCTCGTGCCGGATGAAGGGCGACAGCGCGTCGCCCCGGTCGAGCTTGCGCTGCACCGGTACGAAGCCGCGCAGCGGATCGGCCTGCCAGCAGATGAAGAGCAGCCCGGCGTCGGGAGTGCCGTCGGGCCCGATCCCGTCATGGAAGGAGAACGGCCTGCGCAGCATCGCCGCCCCGCCGTTCTGCTCCGGGGCGGAGATACGGGCGTGGGCGTTGTCGGGAATGACGAGCTTCCCGTCCGGGCCCGTCGCGTCGAGCGCGAGCTCCGTCGTCTCGGATCCGCCGGTCAGCGGAGCGCCATCGGCCTTGCGTCGCCCTATGACCTGTTCCTGTTTCTTCAGGGAGAGCTTCTCCCAGTCGTCGAGGAGCATCCGGATCCGGCGTACGACGGCGTACGAGCCCCCCGCCATCCATCCGTGCCCGGACTCGTCCGGCACGAAGATCCGCTGCTGGAAGTCGGGTTCCGACGGTTTCGGATTGCGGGTGCCGTCGACCTGCCCCATCAGATTGCGTGCGGTCATCGGCCGGGCGGTGGCCCCCGGCGAACGGTTGAAGCCGTTCATCTGCCAGCGCACCCGGGCCGCCTCGCCCGCCGCCTTCTGGATCGCGCGCAGCGCGTGAAAGGCCACCAACGCGTCGTCCGCGCCGATCTGCACCCACAGGTCGCCCCCCGAACGGCCCGGATCCAGGTGTTCGGAGGAGAACGGCGGCAGCGGGTCCAGCTCCCGCGGCCGCTGCGCCACCAGGGACGTACGGTCGAAGAAGGTGCGACCGAACCCGAAGGTGACGGTCAGCGAGGACGGGCCGGCATCCAGAGCGATGCCCGTGTCGCCGTCGGGGGCCGTGCGGCCCGCCATCAGCTCGGCCGCCAGCGCGGACCAGCGCCGCATGAGCGCGGCGGCTTCCTTACGCCCGGCACCGGCGGTGAGATCGAAGGCGATCAGATGACCGTGGGACTGCAGCGGGTCCGTGATTCCGGGCTGGTGTGTGCCGTGGAAGGCGATGCCGGTGGAGCCGACCGCGGTCAGTGCGGTGGGGGTGTCATCGGCGGCGGCGTACGCAGCCGCTCCGCCTGCGGCGCCCAGGACGAGCCCGGTGGCACCTGCCGCGCCGGCGGCACCGAGCAGGCGCCGCCGGGAGATGTCGTTGTCACTCACGGGTGGATCAGCCGATCTTGATGTTCTTCTCGACGGTCGTCTGGTCGATGTCGGAGGTCCGTACGGTCACTTTGACCTGCCAGGTGCCGGGCATCGGGATCTGGACCGCGCCGGCGCTCCAGTGTCCTGCGGTAATGCGGTCGGGCGTGATCGGCAGCGGGCCGATCTGCTTCGCCTTCAGGGTGAAGGACACCTTCAGCTCGGGGGCGTCCAGCGGCTTTCCGTCCGGGGACTCGGCCCGCACCTGCATCTCGTTGGCGCCGGAGCGTGCGGGGTCGAGACTCAGCCGCAGGGTGCCCCTGCCGCGTGGACCACCCGTGTCGAAGGGCAGCTTGATCTCGGTGGGGCCGGGGGGAGCCTCCTGGGCGGCCGGGGTGGCGCCTGCCTTGGCTGCCGCCTCCTGCGTACGGCCCGGCTCGGTGGCGGTGAGTACGGTCGTCACGGCCAGCAGGACCACCGCGACACCCGTCTCCGCCAGTACGGAGCGGCGCAGTCCGGAACGCTCGGCGTCGGATTCCCGTACCCGCCTCCGCTCGGCCGTGGCCACGGCCACCTTCTGGCGGGCGAGCTGGGCGGCACGCGCCGGGTCCTGACCGGCCTCGGCCACATCGCTCTCGGCCTCGCCTGCTTCGGCCTCACCAGTCTCTTCGGCCTCTGCGGCCTCTTCGACCTGTTCGGACTCGGCCTCCGGCACCTCGGCGAGCCGCGCGGTCCACCTTCGGGAGATCCAGGCGACGGCGACCATGACGCCGACGAGCCCTACCTTGAGCAGCAACAACTGCCCGTACGAGGTCCCGGTCAGCGCCGACCAGGAGCCGATCTGCCGCCAGGACTGGTAGATCCCGGTCACGGCGAGCACGACCACGCTGGTGAACGCGACCGTGGAGAAGCGCCGTACCGCCGTGCGTTCGATGGACGGACCACGGAAGAGGGCCGTAAGCAGCGTGGCGAGACCACCGAGCCAGGCCGCGACCGCCAGCAGATGCAGGACGTCCACCGGCATCGCAAGGCCCGGCTGGACACCGGTGGAAGCGTGCTCGGACAGCGCCCAGGTTGCGGCGACCCCCGCCGCGACGACCGTGCCGCCGACGGCCAGGCCGAAGGTGAGGTCCTTCTTCTCCCGCTCGTCCTCGCGCTTCGCGTATGCCCCGAACAGCACGGCGATGAACAGCGCGGCCGCACCCAGCAGCAGCAGCCGGGAGACGAGGGCCGCGCCGGTCTTGGTCTCCAGTACGTCCCGCAGGCCCCCGAGGTCGAAGGTGTCGGCGAGCCTGCCCGAACCGGTATAGGGGGTGCGCAGCAGCAGCATCGCGAAGGTGGCCGCGGTGAGGGTGACCCAGCCCTGGACGACCAGGTGCTGTACGGCTCGTACGCCGGCGCCGCGCTGCCAGCAGACGAGTACGAAGGCCGCGCCGCCGGCGAGCAGGATGAAGCCGCCGTAGGAGGCGTAGCGCGCGACCCCGTAGAGGAAGCCGACGACTCCGCCGCCTGCCTGCTGGTCGGGGAGCGCGACGGTGGTCTTCGAGGGCGCGCCGATGGAGAAGGTGAAGGCTCCCGAGACGGGGTGGCTGTCCGCGGAGACGGCCTGCCAGGCCACCGTGTAGGTGCCGTCGGGCAGTCCGGCGTTCAGATGGACGCCGTAGACGATGCTGCCGCCGGTGCCCAGCTCGCGGACCTCGGCCTTGTCGGCACGTTTGCCGCTGGGCTCCAGGACCCGGATCGAGTCGTCTCCCATGGCGATCTGCTCGGAGAAGGTGAGCGTGACCTCCTTGGGAGCGGTGGCGACCACCGCCCCGTCCTTCGGGTTGCTCCCGGTCAGTGCGGCATGGGCCGACGCGGGGCTCGCGCCGGCGAGCAGTGCGCCGAGGAGCGTGCCGACGATCACGGCCGCGGCGAGCAGCAGCCGGACCGGAGATGGCCCGAAGCGCGGGGCGGTGGCTGTCATGGCGTGGTCGATCCCCTCGGTGCTCAGTGGTGCTTCGGGTTGTACGTGGGTTCCTTGACGGGAAGCTCAACCGTGATCGGGTCGGACTTCTCGAAGTGGAGCTCCACGGACACCTTCTGGCCCTGCTTCGGCTTCTGCTTGAGCGCCATGAACATGATGTGGCTGCCACCGCGTTCGAGGTCGAGCGAGCCGTCCGCGGGGACGTCGAAGGCCGGCACCTGGCGCATCTTCTGGTCGGTCGTCTCGTGGATCGTGACGTCGTCGGAGATGTCGCTGGTGACGGCGGTGAGCTTGTCGCCCGCGCCGCCGTTGTTGACGACGGTCAGGAACCCGGCGGCCATGTCGCCGACGGGCTGGGGCATGAACGCCCCGCTGACCTTCAACTCGGGTTCGCTGCCGGCCGAGCAGCCTGCCAGTGCCAGGCTCGCGGTGACGGCCATGGCCATGGCGAGGGGGGCGCGGCGTATCACGGCTTCTCCCCCTTGATCAGCTTCGGGAGGTCCTCGGCGTACTCCTCGGCCCTGGTGTCCTCGCCGTACAGGACGTAGCCCGCGTCGTTCCTCGGGGAGAAGGCGATGACCTGGGCACCGTGCATGGAGACGAACTTGCCGTCCTTCTCCTTGATCGGCGGGTCGATGCCGATGCCGATCTGGCGGGCCCCCGCCTGGATGGTCGGGAAGTCGCCGGTGAGTCCGATGAAGGAGGGATCGCCCGCGCTGGGAAGCCACTTGGCGAGCTCGGCCGGGGTGTCCCGCTCGGGGTCGGTGGTGACGAACACGACCTGGAGCTTGTCACGGTCGGCCTTGGGGAGCTCCTTCATGGCGATGGCGATGTTGCTCATCGTCAGGGGGCAGACGTCGGGGCAGTGCGTGTAGCCGAAGTAGATCAGCGTCGGCTTGCCCTTGGTCTGCTCCCGCAGGTCGAACTTCCTGCCGCGGGTGTCGGTCAGCACGAGGTCCGGCTTGGTGAACGGCTGCGTGAGGACGGTCGCGGCCTTGGCGGCCGGCTCGGTCGAGACCTCGCCGACCGGTGCCTTCGAGGCGTCGTCGTTTCCGCCCTGCGCGAGGGCGAATCCGGCCGCGACCGCGAACGCGGCCGCGCCGGCGATCGCCACGGCCAGCGGGGCGCGCCGGCTGCGGCGGGGCTTCTCGTCGTTCTTCGGGTTGTGCATCAGGTTCTCTTTCACGGAAGGGCCCGGAGCGGCCGGTCAGGCGGACCGACGGCGGCCGGCCAGGACGCCGAAGGCCACACCGGCGGCACCGACGAGGATGCCGACGACGCCCAGGACGCGGGCGGTCGTGTCACTGCCCGCGGAGGAGGCGGCGGGCTCGTCGTGGTGGTCGGCACTCGTGCCGTCGCCCTTGTCGTCCGTTGCGGCCGCGCCTGCCGCACCGCCGCCGTGGTGGTCCCCGGTGGCGGCCGAGAGCTTCAGTACGGGCGCGGGCGACTCGGGCTCCTCGCCGCCCTCCTTCGGCTCCTCGATCCAGCGGACGACATCCTTGTTGTCGTACGTCTGGACGGCCTTGAAGACCAACTGGTCGGCGTCCTCGGGCAGCTGGCCGATCGAGAGCGGGAACTGCTGGAACTGGCCCGGGGCGATCTTGGAACCGTCCGCGGTCCAGGTGACCTTGGTGGCGGCCTCGGTGATCTGCTTGCCGTGCAGCTCGAGCGGCTTGTCCAGCGTGGACTTGGTGACCTCGACCTTCCAGCCCGGCACCGGCTGCGGCATCACGGACGCCAGGGGGTGATCGGTCGGCAGGCTGACCTCGAGCTTGACCGTCGAGGCGTTGTCGCGCTCGTTGGGGACCTTGAAGTTGACGGTGGCGTAGCTGCCCTTGGCCGCTTCTCCCTGCGGCTGCACGCTGACGTGCGCGAAGGCCGAGCCGGAGAACAGCAGCACGGAGGAGGCGGCGAGACCGGTGGCGAGCGCGATGCGGGAAACGTTCATGAGAGGGGAACACTCCACGGTGAGGAGGGGCAAGGAGAGGGGGTGTGCCGGGCACAGGGGTGCGCGGGCACCGCGACACCACTCCTGTCGAGTGGGTCGCGTCAGGCTGCGAGAACCACGGCCGGCGGCCCGCGACTGATCACCGTGTGCGCAAGTTCCTCCCCCGCCGCCGTCGGCGCCGGGGTGCCGGCCGCCGCCGGTACCGGGCGCAGAACCGGCTCCGGGACGTCCACCAGACCCGCGCGCAGGGTACGCAGCAGTACGAGGGCGGACCGCAGCGCGCGCAGCCACGCCACTTCGGCGACCTCATGGGCCGAGTCGGCCGACAGCCGCATCAGGCGGAGCAGTGCCGCATCCCCGCGGCGCAGCAGTACACCGGTCGCGAGCGCGGCCAGCAGATGCCCGAGCACCATGGGCAGGCTGGGCACCAGACCGGGCACGGCAGCTGCCTCGGCGACGTGGGTGTGGGCGGCATGCTGTGCGGCCGGGTCGAGGCCGGCCATTGTGACGATGCGCCGGGCGTCGGCAGGCGTCATGGACGCCGCACCCGCCCCGCAGGCCAGCTTGGCAGCCATTCTGATGAGCGTGTCGTCCGCCGTCGGTGCGAGCCGCAGGTGCTGCTGCCCGATCACGAACAGGGTGTGCAGCGCGAGCTGTCCGACGGCCAGCGCTCCGGCGATGGACGGCAGCGAACGCTCCCGGCCCGCGAACGGCACGACCAGGGCGAACACCCCGGCGAAGCCGAGCGTCAGGGTCCACCAGGGCACGGCCGCGCAGGCGGCCAGCACATGTCCCGTCCCGGACAGCACGACACAGACCGCGGTGAACACCGCGGCCCGCAGCAGCCGCAGACCGGCTCCGGTGCGTGCGCAACAACGTGCGCAATAAGGGGACGACATGGCCGGGTCATCATCGCACTGCGTCATCGGCGACCGTACGGCAGGTCCGGAAGATCCCCTTTGCCGACATGGACAGCGCCCTGAATTACGTATTCCGGGCGCTGTCATACACCGGGTCCGCAGCATCGCGCATCCGCCGAATGAGGGGTATCACATCAAAGGTGTGCTTACGGACCGTGTGGAGGGGCAATACGTATCGGTATGTCGAGCCGCGGCCGGGAGGCTGGAGCATGAGCATCTGGTGGTCACTCCATTTGCGGCGCGAGGCTGCGAGCGTCCCGCTCGCGCGGCGGCTTCTGCTCGGCACCATGGAGACCGCGGGCGTGGACCCGGACATCTCCTACGATCTCTCGGTCGCCCTGAGCGAGGCGTGTGCGAACGCGGTGGAGCACGGCGGTGACCTGCACTCCGGCGAAGCCTCTGCCGCGTACCGGGTCACGGCGTATCTGGACGGCGAGAAGTGCCGTATCGAGGTGGCGGACTCGGGACCGGGCTTTCCCGTCCCGTGCGGCGGGCCGTACGGGCCGGGTGACGCGACGGCGCCACCGCCCACGGCGGAGAGCGGCCGCGGGCTCTGTCTGATCGAGCAGCTCGCCGACCATGTGCATGTCCGCAATCGCCCGGGGCACGGCGCAGTGGTCAGCTTCGACAAGATCCTCAAATGGCGGGAGGGCGCGCTGCTCAGGGTTTCCTGAGCAGCGAGCCCTCCCTTGTGCCGTGCGGCGCGTCAGCCCTGCTTGAGGGCGGCCATCCAGGTCTCGATCTCGTCGGACCGGCGCGGCAGCGCCGCCGAGAGGTTCCGGTTGCCGTTCTCGGTGACCAGGATGTCGTCCTCGATCCGGACGCCGATACCGCGGTACTCCTGCGGCACCGTCAGATCGTCGGCCTGGAAGTAGAGACCGGGCTCCACGGTCAGGCACATGCCCGGCTCCAGCGTGCCGTCGACGTACGCCTCGGTGCGCGCGGCGGCGCAGTCGTGGACGTCCATGCCGAGCATGTGACCGGTGCCGTGCAGCGTCCAGCGACGCTGAAGCCCGAGCTCGAGCACGCGCTCCACCGGGCCCTCGACCAGACCCCACTCGACGAGCTTTTCGGCGAGCACGCGCTGCGCGGCGTCGTGGAAGTCGCGGTACTTGGCACCCGGCCTGACCGCCGCGATACCGGCCTCCTGGGCCTCGTACACCGCGTCGTAGATCTTGCGCTGGAGCTCGGTGAACCGGCCGTTGATCGGCAGGGTGCGCGTGATGTCGGCGGTGTAGAGGGTGTGGGTCTCCACGCCGGCATCCAGCAGCAGCAGCTCGCCGGAACGGACCGGGCCGTCGTTGCGCACCCAGTGGAGGGTGGTGGCGTGGGGGCCTGCGGCGCAGATGGAGCCGTAACCGACGTCATTGCCCTCGACGCGGGCACGCAGGAAGAACGTGCCCTCGATGTAGCGCTCGCTGGTGGCCTCGGCCTTGTCCAGGACCTTGACGACGTCCTCGAAGCCGCGCGCGGTGGAGTCGCACGCCTTCTGCAGCTCGCCGATCTCGAACTCGTCCTTCACGGCGCGCGCCTCGGAGAGGTGGACCCGCAGCTCCTCGTCGCGCTCCGCTGTGACCTTGTCGGTCAGCGCGGCCTCGATGGCGGCGTCATGACCGCGTACGACGCGGACGGGCCCGGTCGCCTCGCGCAGCGAGCCGGCCAGCTCGCGTACATCGTCGGCGGGGATCCCGAGCAGCTGCTCGGCCTCGGCGAGGGAGTGGCGGCGGCCCACCCACAGCTCGCCCTGGCCCGACAGCCAGAACTCGCCGTTCTCGCGGTTGGAGCGGGGCAGCAGATGAATGGTCGCCTCGTGACCGTCGCCCGTGGGCTCCAGCACCAGGACGCCGTCCTCGGTCTGGTCACCGGTCAGGTACGCGTACTCGGTGGAGGCCCGGAAGCTGTACTCGGTGTCGTTCGAGCGGGTCTTCAGGTTGCCCGCGGGGATCACCAGCCGCTCGCCCGGGAAGCGCGCCGAGAGCGCGGCACGACGGGCGGCGGTCTGCTCGGCCTGCGCGAGGGGCTCGAGCCCGTGCAGCTCGGTGTCGGCCCAGCCCGTCGTCATGTTCTCGGCCAGCTCGTCGGACACGCCCGGGTACAGGCCGTTCTTGCGCTGCTTGATCGGCTGCTCTTCCTCTTCCGGGCCCGCTGCGGTAGCAGCGAGATCGGATTCTGCCGGGGTGAGCTCCTCGGCCACGTCTGCCTCCTGGGCCTCTCGGCCTTGTCCGATACGACATTGGACCCCTGCTTGCCGGTCGGGCTTTTCGGGCAGGGGTGACCCCTCCATCGTATGTGCGACGGAAAGGCGGCTCCGGGAGTGGGAGATACCAGTTGGTAATCAGTCAAAACGGGCGGCTAGCAGGACGACGTCCTCGCCGCTGTCCCTCTGGTCCAGGCCGTCCGGCAGCATGGTGCGCAGCACGTGGTCGGCGATCGCGGCCGGATCGCTGCGGGCCGCCTTCGGCGTGCTCGCGGCCGCCGAGTGCAGCCGGGCGAATGCCCGGTCCATGGAGTCGCCGGTGCGCCGCAGCAGTCCGTCGGTATAGAGCAGCACCGTTTCTCCCGGCTCCGGAGAAAGTTCCACGCTGGGCGCCTCCCAGCAGGCGAGCATCCCCAGCGGAGCCGACAGCGACGTTTCGACGAACTCGGTACGCCGCTCGCCGACCACCAGCGGCGGGGTGTGCCCGGCCCCGGCCAGCACGATCTTGCGGGCGGCCGGCTCGGCGTACGCAAACAGCGCGGTAGCGGTACGGGCGGGCTCGGTCAGGCGCAGCAGCAGCTCCAGATCGGACAGCACGGCGACCGGGTCCTCGCCCTCCATCACGGCGTACGCCCGCAGGGACGCGCGCAGCCGGCCCATCGCCGCCAGTGCGCTCGGCCCGGACCCGCTGACCGATCCGACCGCGAGTCCCAGGGCGCCCTCGGGCAGCGGCAGCGCGTCGTACCAGTCGCCGCCGCCGCGCGGGCCGGTGCGGTGCCGGGCGGCGAGCTGGACACCCGGAAGGCGGGGCAGCCGACTGGGCAGCAGCTCCTCGGCGACGGTCGCCACGGTGGCGCGGGCGTGCTCCAGCTCCAGCATGCGGGCCAGGTGCTCGGTGGCGTAGCGCATGTAGAGGCCGACGAGATGGCACTGACGCTCCCCGGGGGTGGCCGGCTCGTCGTACATCCAGACGGCCGCGCCGAGCGTGCCGGACTCCTCGGTGGCGAGCGCGAGGGTGTAGCTGGCGGCGTACCCCAGGCGGATCGCGACCTCGCGGTGCCGGGGGTCGAGTGCCGGGTCGCCGAGCAGATCGGGGTGGGCGACGGGCTGCGGAACGGCGCAATGCCCGGGGTGCCCTGCTCGAGCGGGGAGGCCTTCCAGGATCCTGCCGTACGCGGTCGCACTGCGAGGGACGGTCTCGATGTGGCCGAGGTCGGCGTGGGTCAGGCCGAGGCCTCTGGCGAGCGAGCGGCTGCCGGCGCCTTCGAAGGAGTCGTCGCGCACGGGGCCCAGGGACGGTTCGAGGACGACCATGCCGCGCCGGGCGCCGACCAGCGCGGCTCCGGCGTGCAGGAGTTCATCGAGCGCCTCGTCGAGTGAGGCGGTTCGGGCCAGTCGCTCCGTCAGTTCGTGGAGGGTGGTCAGGTCGGAGACCCAGCCGGCCAGCCGGTCCTGAATCACCGCGCCCGGTGCGGGCGGGACGGAAGGCAGCGGTCCGGCAGCGGCGGCAGTGTGCGTGGGACCGGAGACCGTTGAATCGATTCCGGCCACTTTCGGCAGGTGAGGGGCGCTCATGGCAGCCGGCTTTCCGGCAGCCGCGTTTCGCTCAATAGCATCGCAAACCCCCATGTCATTCTGCGCCGCTATCAATGCATCCACATGTACACGCACACGTAAGGTGATGTCCAGCATTGTCCCGGTGGGATCAGTGGTGTCTGAGGGACGGCTAACTTGGCCGAAAAATGCTCCCTATGGCGGTTGATTGCGGTCTGCTGAGGGTGTTCGGCATGGGGGATCCCCACAGAGCGAAGGCTCGAAGGGGAGCGTCGTTCCATACGTGACGGGTACGTAAACGGTGATGGTCAGGGGCAGTTGGAACAGCCTCGGAACCTGGCGGCGGACCACGGCGTCCTAACAGCCGGAGCCGCGCCTCATCCCCGAGTGGCGGGGAAGGTTACAGCGGGACAGTGAAGCGCCAGGCGCGCGCCACCCCCCGCCACGCGTTTAATGGACTACAGCCCCACGTTGGGCCCCCCGGGCGGCGAACCTGCCGCCGATGGAGTGGGGGCCGCCCATGCCACCGGCAAGGGCGGTGACGCGCCGATCAGTACGCATTTGTACGCACAGTGAAGAGCTGCACACATGGTGTGATGTGGACCCCGGCGTTCAACGGAAAGGAACGAGCGCTCATGCGCGAGATCCTCGGAAGGCGACGCAGGCTCCGGAACCGGCGTAAGAGGGGGCCTGTACAGCTCGACGCAGCGCTCACCTGCGCCGTCGAGTGGCAATGGCCCGTACTGCCCGGTGTGGGACTGCCGGCGGCCGGCGGTCGCGGTGACCGCGGGCGTGACTGCCCCTGCCCCGACCCCGAGTGCGTCGTACCCGGCGCACACCCCTTCGACCCCGGCATCCTGGCGGCGACCACCGATGAGCGCATGGTGCGCTGGTGGTGGACCAACCGGCCCGCCGCCCCGATCGTGCTGGCCACCGGAGGTCGCGCGCCGTGCGCGCTGAGCCTGCCGGCCGTCGCCGCCGCCCGTGCTCTGTCGGAGCTCGACCGGACGGGCATGCGGCTCGGGCCGGTCGTCGCGACGCCCACGCGGTGGTCGATCCTCGTGGCTCCGTACACCCTCGAGCAGCTCGGCGAGCTGCTCTTCGTCAAGGACTGCGTACCGAGTTCACTTCGCTTCCACAGCGACGGCGGCTATCTGGTGCTGCCCCCGTCGGAGACGGGAACCGGGCAGGTGCGCTGGGAGCGGGCTCCGCTGCCCGGTTCCGCGACGCCCTGGCTGCCGGATGTGGAGGCGGTGGTGGACGCACTGGTCGAGGCGAGCGCATCCGGCGCCCCGGACAACAGCGGTCTTTATCCGCCGGAGGCGGGCGAGGGCAGCAGGCTCGCGTACTGACGCCGGTCGGTGGCGCCGACCGGCGTCACCGACTCCGGCGCCGCCCCTGCCGGGCGGCGGTACCGCGACAGCTACTGCGGCCCAGCTCTGTCACCCGCACCTGTGTCGTACCTCTGTCACTCGTACGGGTAGGAGCTGGGCCGAGTTGCGCTGGATACGCGCGCGGCGGCGTCTGCGTCCGCATTCCGCCGATATCGTCGGGCCACCCTATGAATTCCCCCGCAAGCCGACAGGTGGCCCATGAATCTCCGCATGATCGGGCTTGCCGTCGTGGTGGTGGCGGCCACGCTGCTGCCGCTCGCCGCCTCGGCGGGATCCGCCCATGGACCCGGCCCGGAAAACGGCTCGGTTCCCGCGGACGACGCGAAAGATGACGCCGGACTGCTCCACGGCATCGATGCACCGGAAATCTCCGATGTGATCGGTGGGGCGGACGGGTCGGATGGGTCCACCGTGCTGGACGGGGGTGAGTCCCATCGACCGCTGACGGCCGCGCAATGTGGGCCGGAACTCGCCTCCCCCGAAGGTGTCGAAGTGCAGACATGTGTGCTGACCGAGGGACGCGACACCTGGGCGCGTACGTATTACCGCAATGCGACGGGCAAGGAATTGACGTCCGTGCTCACCCTCATGGGGCCTGGGGGGCGCACTCTGCAGACGAACTGCGCGGTCGAGGCGGGAGATGAGCCGGGTACCTGTGACACTCCGCGGGAGCCCTCGCGGGGTGCGGCTTCGGCGTATTGGGCGGTGGCGGAGTTCGCGGCTTCCGGTGCTGCGGGTGAGGGACCGCTGGTCCTGCGGTCGACGAGCAACTCCCGAACGCCCGGGCGGCGTTGACCGCGCGGCGCGCTTCCATGGGAATGGAAGCGCCCGGTCGCTGGCGACGGGGGATGCACCAGCGACCGGGCTTCTAGAACGGTAACAAGAGATCTGGGGTTCGCAAATTCGATCTCTGGTATTCGGACAGGGATTTACCTGTCGACAGGGCGAGTTGTGACTGGAGTCACCTATCGGTCGACAGAAACCGTCACTCTCAGCTGAGAGTCACTTGGCGGTTGGTGAGCCCGCCCCGCGCCCTGCGCTCCTCCGCTGTGAGCGGAGCGTCGCTCGTGAGGGCCTCGGCGAGCCGCTCGGCGAACTCGGCCGCGGGCTTCTCGCACTCCTCGGCACCCATCGCGCTCGGCAGGTCCCACACGGGGACCATCAGCCCATGGGCACGGAAGGAACCGACCAGCCGGGTCCCCTCGCCGAGCGAGGTGCCCCCGGCGGCGTGCAGACGGGCGAGCGCGTCCAGGAGCCGCTCCTCGGGGTGCGGCATGACCCAGCGCAGGTGGTTCTTCTCCGGGGTCTCGCACCAGTAGGCGGAGTCCACACCCGACAACTTCACGGTCGGGATCGCCGCGGCGTTCGCGCGCTCGAGGGAGGCGGAGACCTCCGGGGAGGCGTGCTCGGCCGATTCGGGAACCCAGAACTCGAAGCCGGAGTGGACGACGGGCTCGAACGGGGCCGCAGGGTCCAGCAGGTCCTGCAGCCGTACGCCGTCGGCCGCGGAGCCGCCGGCGGTGACCGGCGTACCCGGCTCGGCGGTCAGCGCGCGCTGCAGGGTGGCGCCGAGGTCGCGGCTGAGGTCGCCGGAGGGCGTGTCGTTCTGCAGCCCGAGCAGTACGGAGCCGTCGTCGCGGCGCAGTGCGGGCCAGGCCATCGGCAGTACCGTCGCGAGGGTCACCGACGGCACGCCCTCGGGCAGTCCGCCCTTCAGGGTCAGGGCGACGGTCGCGGCCGGCACCAGCTCGCGCAGCGCCACCCAGTCGCATTCGCCCGGCAGGCCCTCGAAGGGGCGCTGGACCAGTTCGGTCACGGCGTGCGAGGCGGCCCGGCCGTGACAGGCCTTGTAGCGGCGGCCGGATCCGCAGGGGCAGGGCTCGCGGGCTCCCACCACCGGAACCGGCTCGTTCACGCCTGTGGCGCGGGCCCCGTCCTTGAGCTGAGGCTTCGTTGCCTTCGTCTGGGGGCGCTTCTTGGCCATGGTGTGGCTTTCTCCCGATTGCGGCAGTGCTGTGTCGGGCGCGAGCCTAGCCGTCCGTGCAGCCGACGTGAGTGCGGATCGTCGTTCCGGGCTGTCGGTTCGTCAGTCTGCCTCGCCGGCCGGCTGTGGACCGTGGCGCCGGCCCACCTCCTTGGCCCACCGTTCGGTCCACCCCGGTCCACCGCTTTGGTCCTTCAGTCCAGATCGTCGAAGGAGTCCGCGAACTCGAACGAGGGACCTGTGACGCGCGTAGCGAAATCCTCGTGACGATGCCCTTCGGTGACGATCACCCACACGGTGACCTCACCACTCGCGCTGTCGCGCACGCCCCAGTCCTGGGCAAGCGCGCTGATGATGTTGAGCCCGCGGCCGCCACGTGCGGTGACCGAGGGCGTGGCCGGAACCGGTCGGGTCGGACCGCCTCCATCCGTCACCTCGACCGTCAGTCCGCCTGCTGTGTCGACGGTCCAGGCTGCGCGGACGTCCCCGTCGCCCACCTCGGCGTGTCCCAGCGGTCTGCCATGACGACATGCATTGCTGAGTAGCTCGGAAAGGATCAGAACGGCATCGTCGACGACTGTTTCGGACAATCCACTGCGCCTGAGCTGCTTGCGCATCCGCTGTCGAGCCTCACCCACGCCCGCAGGGCCATGGGGTACGGCCATGCTCGACGACGTGGGCACCTCCTGTGCCACCACAAACGCCACCCCCGAGACCTCCTTTGCCCCACGCCACGGTGTGAATGCCCCAATGGACTGGACCGGAAACCGGCCAAGCGCAGGCCAGTGACGCACTCGTAACGATCGAGTACGGAGCGAACGCGCCGGTGCACTCCCTGTTATCAGGGTGACGGGCGGCCCAGCTGGGACAGAACCTGTTTGGGGCGGTTGGTGATGATTGCCTCCACGCCCAGCTGTGCGCAGAGTTCCACGTCCTCCGGCTCGTTGACCGTCCAGACATGGACACGATGGCCCGCCCGGTGCAGCCGGGCGATGTAGGAAGGGTGGTTGCGGACGATCCTGATGCCCGGTCCCGCGATCCGCGAGCCGGCAGGGAGCCGCCCGTCGCGCAGCCGGGGCGTCATGAACTGCATCAGATAGACGGTGGGGATGTGCGGTGCGGCCCCCGCGATCCGGTGCAGGGAGCGGGCCGAGAAGCTCATGATGCGCACGGGCGATTCCTCGGGTGCCGACGGCGCATCCAGTCCGAAGCGCTGCAGCAACTGCAACAGCCGCTCCTCCACCTGTCCCGCCCAGCGGGTGGGGTGCTTCGTCTCGATGGCCAGCTCCACACGGCGGCCCGCATCGGCCACCAGCTCCAGCAGCTGTTCCAGGGTGAGTACAGAGGTGAGAGAGGGGTCTCTCCAGTCGGGGCTCTCCGCCGCGTCCTTCCAGGACCCGAAGTCGAGAGCGGCGAGATCCGCGAGCTCGAGGGCGGAGACGGCACCACGGCCGTTGGAGGTGCGGTTCACGCGGCGGTCGTGGACGCAGACGAGGTGACCGTCGGCGGTGAGACGTACATCGCACTCGAGCGCGTCCGCGCCGTCCTCGATCGCCCTGCGGTAGGCGGCGAGGGTGTGCTCGGGGGCGTCTTCGGAGGCGCCCCGGTGGGCGACGACCTGAATATTGTGCTGCCGTGCTTGAGTCACCGCGTCATGGTGTCACCGTGACGGGGTAGGCGGGAGCCTGGGTGGGACACAAGCCGCCCGGAAGCTGTTCGGACGCTGCGCGCGCGTCCGTTTTGTCGCAAGTAAAGGATTGCCGGAATACGCACAGGTGCCGCTTACAGTGGCCTGACGTGCTGTGGGAAAAGCTGGCGACACACAACCGACGTGCATTCTGCCGTGCAACCTGACGTGGACCCTGAGGAGAAAGAGCTGTGAGCACCGAGAACGAGGGCAACGCGGTTCCGGCCGCCCCGTCCGTACCTCCAGTGCCGGTCGCCGCTCCCGACGGAACGCCTGCGTCCGAGCACGCCACGAGCACCCCGCCTCCCCTTCCCTCCTCAGAACCGGCGACGGTGGCCTCGGCCGGGCAACCCCCCCAGCCCGAGCCGGCCCCGCCGCCCGCACCGGCACCGGCAGCCGCGCCCACATGGGCGCAGCGCGCCGGCGCCGCGTGGCCGCCGCCCCCGCCCACGGACCCCTCCCATGAGGGCGGGGGCAGCGGCGGTCCCGTCTGGGGCTCGCCCGTCCCGGTGGCGGACTCCCCGCGCCGCAAGCGCACCGGCGGCGCGGTCGCCGCCGTACTCGCCGCGGCGCTGGTCGCGGGGGGCGTCGGCGGCGGCATCGGGTACTGGGCAGCAGAGCACAACGACGACCCCTTCGACTCGACCACCGTTTCCGCGGCCGACGCGCCCCGGGACCTGAAGCGCGAGCCCGGCACGGTCGCCGCGGTGGCGGGCAAGGCCCTGCCGAGCGTGGTCACCATCGAGGCGCAGTCGGGCGGCGCAGGCCTCGAGGGCGCCGAGGGCGAGGCCGGCACGGGCACCGGCTTCGTGTACGACAGGGAAGGCCACATCCTCACCAACAACCACGTGGTGGCCTCCGCCGCCGATGGCGGCACGCTCTCGGCGACGTTCTCGAACGGCAAGAAGTACGACGCCGAGGTCGTCGGTCGCGCCCAGGGCTACGACGTCGCCGTCCTGAAGCTGAAGAACGCCCCCTCCGGACTGACCCCGCTGGCCCTCGGCAATTCGGACAGGGTCGCGGTCGGCGACTCGACCATCGCGATCGGTGCGCCCTTCGGCCTGTCGAACACCGTCACGACCGGCATCATCAGCGCGAAGAACCGCCCGGTCGCCTCCGGCGACGGCTCCAGCGGCAAGAACTCGTACATGAGCGCGCTGCAGACCGACGCGTCCATCAACCCGGGCAACTCCGGAGGCCCGCTGCTGGACTCGCGCGGTGCGGTCATCGGCATCAACTCGGCCATCCAGTCGGCAGGCAACGGGGGCTTCGGCCAGTCCCAGGCCGGCTCGATCGGCCTCGGTTTCGCCATCCCCGTCAATCAGGCGAAGACGGTGGCCCAGCAGCTGATCAAGTCGGGCAAGCCGGTGTACCCGGTGATCGGCGCGACGGTCGACATGACGGGCGAGGACGCGGGCGCCAAGATCGCCGCCCAGGGCGCGGGCGGCACTCCTGCCGTGAGCGCGAACGGCCCGGCGGCGAAGGCCGGTCTGAAGCCGGGCGACGTCATCACCAAGTTCAACGGCAAGCCGGTCGACAGCGGTCCGACCCTGATCAGCGAGATCTGGACCCATAAGCCGGGGGACAAGGTGACGCTGACGTACGAGCGCGACGGCAAGGAGCGCAAGGCCGAGGTGACGCTGGGCGAGCGCGAGGGCGACAACTGACCCGGCCCGCACCGCCGGGAACGCGGCTGCGTCCCATGGCCGGGGCCCGGTAGGCTGTAGCCCGCTCCGCCCCAGGTGGCGGGGTCCGGGTGGGTTGCCCGAGCGGCCTAAGGGAACGGTCTTGAAAACCGTCGTGGCAGCGATGTCACCGTGGGTTCAAATCCCACACCCACCGCACAGGTCAGCGTAGGTGCTGGTCAGAAGGGGTGTCTCCGGATCGGGGACACCCCTTCTGTGTTGACCTTGTCTCACTCGTATCCCATTGCTGACCAGGGTGTGTGGCCAACCTGTGGCCAGGATCCGGCAGGGTCAGGAGGTTGCCTCATCGTCCGTTGCCTGCTCGGCAAAGCCCTGGTCGATCAGGTCGTTCATCCGCTCTTCCTCACCGTCCAGCACCTTCGCGTAGTACCGCTGAAGCACCGCGATGCTCTGTCCTGCACGCCGGGCAGTCTCAGCGAGGCTCACCCCGGAACGCAGCCAGAAGACACGCAGGCGTGGCGCAAGTCGTACGGGATCCGTGCGAGCGGCGATGCCACCTGGGCGGGAGTGAGCGCAAGGCGCCGCGCTTCCTTCCACACCGCCCCGTACTCCTGCGAACGGACGGGGCCGCCACGGACAGCGCAGAACAGCCGGCCGTCACTTCCGGTGCCGAACTGCTCGATGTGCTCACGCAGCAACAGGACCAGTGCGGGCGGGATCGGCACGCGGCGGACGGTCCTTCTCGCACGATGCTTGAGCCCCCGCTCTTCGTAGGGCTTTCCATCGTCGGTCCACCCAGAGCCGACCTGCGGGCGGGCGCCGGACAGATCCAGTCGGCCCCATCCGGTCTCGGGAAGGGTGCACTGATCGATGCTGAGGGCGGACACCTCCTCTGGACGCAAGGCGCCGTAGTACATGCACCCGAAGAACGCTGTTAGGTGCTCGCCACGCGGCCCCTGGCTGCGCACAGCCCACTCGTTCAAGTAGTAGCGGCCAGGCGGGAGATGAAGTTGGTGTGCGTTCGTTCGCCAGCATTCGCCACCCTCGAACTACCGCCTGCGCCACCGGAGCGCCGGTTAGCTTGTGGATGGTCCGATGCGTCTCTCTCCCGCACGCCTGCCTGAATCGGGTGGGTCCCAACCCTGTTGGGAACATTGAGAGATGGGAGATCGGATCAGATGGTGCGATCGACACGACGGAGACAGCGCCGCAAGCGAAGCCAGTTACCGGACTGGGTTCAGTTGGCGGCCCTGGTTCTTACGGCGGTCACTGCCATCGCGGGGTGCGTCGAGCAATTTATGTGATGCGCCAGAGGTAGTCCGGACGGCTGGTGGGGTGCAAGCGAGCCCGACCGCGATCTACTCGGCCGGACCCGCCTGTTGCCCCGCATGTGGGCCTGGCTTCGGGGTGTCGCCCGGAGCCAGGCCCTATGCGTAGGGGGAACCTTTCGGCTCCACGAAGAGGAAACCTCAAGTTGCCAGGAGCATCAACCTTCCAATCCAGAACCATGATCCAGATCGTGGCGAAAACCCGTAGCGAATCAGTGGCGTTGATAGGTGGCGCGGCACCCATCGCACGTAGATCATTTAGAAGTGCCTGGTGAGCGCCTTGTGAGGGGTGGCGAATCCTGGCGAATGGTGGCCCTGCCAAGACACTGCCAGACAGGTGCCCCCACCACGGTGACCATTCGCTGGCACAGCACTAGCCGGATCGGTCAGGCCGATCATTCCGGCCGCTGCGGGCCCCGGGGGGCGCTGCCGGACGGGGGTTGCTTGGGTTGCGGTACGGGGTGAACGGGTGTCGTGCCCACAGCAGGAGACTTCTCCAGCCGGCTCGTTGTCCTGGTCCTTGTCCAGTGCGCTGACGGACACCATGGTTCACCTCCATACATGCACCCCCTCTGAGCTGCCGCGTGAACGTCCGTGAATGCTGGTGAATGGCCATGCGGACAGTTGGAAAGCGTGTTGGGGGCAGCCCCTCACGAGTTCGAATCTCGTATCCTCTGCCAGTGCCTCACCAGGCACGATGTCGAAGGGCCCCACCGTTCGCGGTGGGGCCCTTCGAGGTTGTCCGTCTCAGTCGCCCATCCTCAGGCAGACGTCGGCGGTTCCCAGAGCATGTCTCCGACTTGCTGTGCTCCTTGGGGGTCCACGGCCACGGGCGTCGTGCCGGTGGCCGGTAACAGGGGTGAGGTCAGTCGAGGAAGGCGCCGCCCACGTCGGGCAGTTCGTACGAGCCGGTGGCCGTCGGTCCGGTGGACGAGCCGGGCAGGACGCGGCCGCCGGAGGACGCGGCAACGGCGAGGTCCGCCTTGCCGTCGGAGTTGGAGTCGCGCAGGCGGAGACTATGGCCGAAGGACTCGTACTCCTCGGAGCTGCCCGTGACGGACTGCGGGATCCAGGAGGAGCGGGAGCCGGACAGACCGCCGGAGCCGCCGCGGAAGAGGTGAATGCCGCCCTGGTCCTCCTGGCCGTCCACGTCTTCGTGGGGGACGCCTACCACGAGATCCGCGTAGCCGTCGCCGTTGGAGTCGGCGGCCGACACGTCGTAGGCGAAGTTGTCGTCGGCCTCGGGGGTGCCCGCCACGCCGGTGCTCGCCTGCGTGAACTTCGCCGAGCGGGTGCTGCTGGGGCCGGACGAGGTGCCGTACCAGATGTTCACCGCGCCCTTGCCGCTGCTCTCGTCGGGCTCGCCGATGGCGATGTCGCCGTAACCGTCCTTGTCGAAGTCTCCGATGGCGGCGTTGAGGCCGGAGTAGTTCTGTCCGGCGGCGAGGGTCTTGGAGGATCCCGAGGACAGCCCGGTGGAGGTGCCCTTGAGGAACCAGGCGCGGACGTTCCAGTCGGTGCCGGACGCCTGCAATCCGAGGACCACCAGGTCCGCCTTGCCGTCGCCGTCGACCTTGCCGACGGCCAGGCCGGACGAGTACCAGCCGGCATCCGGCTTGTCGATCTTGCTGACGCTGCCTGTGGTGCCGGACTTGGTGAACCCGCCCCGGTACAGCCAGGTCTCGCTGCCGCCGATGACCGCCAGGTCGGGGGAGCCGTCGCCGGTGAAGTCGCCGGTCGCCAGGTCGCTGCCGAAGTGGCCGTAAGCGCCGCTCTTCGGCGCGATGCTGGTGCCGCCGGACAGGCCGGACGCGGAGCCCCAGACAACAGTCACCGAGCCGCGGTACTCGTCGTCGCCCACGTGCTCCGTGGGATTGCCCACGACAAGGTCCGCGTAGCCGTCCTTGTTCAGGTCGGCGCCGGCCAGGCTTTCGCCGAACATGTCGTCTTCCTCGCCCGCGCCGGGGACGCCAGGGCTGTCCTGGTGGATCACTTGGGTGTGCGAGGTGTCCAGGCCGTGGGCGCTGCCGTAAGTGATCGTGAGGGCGCCGCCGGACCAGCCGTCCGGCCCCGAGATGCCGCTGTAGGCGTTGCCGTACGCGATGTCCCGGTATCCGTCGCCATTGAAGTCGTCGTAGTGCTTGGCCACCGCGGCGGAGGCCGGGGCCGGGGTGAGGGCGAGCAGGCCGGTGGTCAGCGTGGCCGCGGCGGCTGTCGCCAGGGCGAGGCGGACGTGCTGGTGCATGCGGGACTCCTGCTGCTTGCGGGGGAGCGCGGTGGGGCGCTGCTGATCGATGAGGTACGTTCGGCCTGCATTCGCCCACAACTGGGCCGGGACTTGGCCTTGGTGTGGCTGGGCGGGCGGCGTACGGGAGACCGCTGGAGGGGCCTGAGGGTTGTACGGAGCCGTTGAGAAAACTCAAGTTTTCTGGCAGTGGACAACCGCCCAGCGACGAGCATCACATGGCGTCCGCCTGCGCGTGGCCCAACCGTGCCCTACGGAGCGGTCAACAGCGGTCAACCTGGGTACTGAGAAGCCCTGCCGAGCGCGCCCCTGGTCTCCGGCATATCCGCAGGTCAGAGCTCACATGACCGACAACCGCAGGGGCAATGCCGCGTAGGCGCCCGTCAGCCCTGCGGGGCGAATGCCCTGCCCGCGTCCTGATGCGGCAACGGTACCCATCCATCGATCGCCTTGCGGGCTCTTGCATAGCGCCGGCCCGAACGAAACGGCTCTGGCCCGAGGCCAGAGCCAAGGTCATCCCGGCGGACAGCCTGCTCGTGCCATGGTGGCGAGACCGGCTCTAGGGCCATGGGGCGGCCGTCTCATTCAGCTACGTCCGTGCCCGTTCAGCCGGGTGCCGCAGCAGGCACGAACCAGGCAGCCAATTGCCCATGAACGCGGGTGAACGGCCCGCACACAGTCCAGCAGCCCACCAACAGACTTGGAAAGCGTGCGCCGCCCGAGCTGATGTTTGGCCGTGGAGAAGGAACGCGCGGCCAACCTGTGGCCAAGTAGGTGGTCCGGGACAACACTCTGGGGCATAGACCGAGGTCAGGAACCTGAGGGCCGCCCTGACAAGCCGGTCTTGAAAACCGTCGTGGCAGTGATGTCACCGTGGGTTCAAATCCCACACCCACCGCGTATGGCACATATGGCCAGGTGAGAAGGGGTGTCCGGAGCTTCCGGGCACCCCTCTCCTGTTCGAACGTCTCACGATTGCTCGCTTGGATCCCGGCTTTGACCAGGGTGTGTGCCTGGAGAGCCGGGTTGTCGGGCTGCGCGCATACTGCTGCTGCCTGCCGGTAGTAGGTGACGGCCCTCTCAGGATCGACAGACTTCGACAAGTGGGCGCTGGCGCGCGTCCTGCGCCTGGCGGACGGTCTGCAGACGGGTTTTTGAGGGCGCACACGTCGCGGTGGTGCACAGCGCCGGTCAGCCGGGCGACGGCCTGCGCCCGGGACAGCTGGCGGCGTGCCGTACGGGCACGGGTGGGCACATACGGTGGCGGCCGCCGCGGCTGTGCACCACAGCGGCCGCGATGAGGGTGGTCATGGTGCTCACCTCCTCCTTGTGGGGTGTTGGGGTCATGGGGTGGGCGGCCTCGCCGCCGCGGTGCCCAGAGCCCGCTCGTCGTGGGCGGCCTGCGTCGCGGTCGGCAGGGACGGCCAGTACGTGAACTGGGTTGCGGTGTGGTCCTCGACCGACCGGAGCGCGGCCTGGTGCTGCGGGGATCCCGGGAACACGCCCGCCCGGGCCCCGGCCTTGAAGCGGCGCCAGGCCCATGCGGCGGCCGCGTACGTAGCGCCGACAGCGGCGCCGATCGGGTAGAGGAGAGCAAGGTTGGCCATGGCGGGGCCTCCTGTCGATGTGGTGGGGCCCCGCCTTTCGGGGCTGTTCGCTGGTGAGCTCCGGCTGCTCGTGCTCGAAGGCGCGCTCCTGGTCCTCCGGCGTGAGGGTCCGGTAGCAGGCGCCACAGAGGTGCTCGTCGGCGAAGCGGCCAGTCGCCTCGTGCCGGTCGCCTTACTGCGGGAAAGTCAGCGGGTGACGGTGGGGTGGCCACCGCAACCCGGGCAGCGCCGCCGGACAGGGTCTCGACCGCAGCGTCTGCGTCGAGGTGGTGCGGCTTGTAGGCGACGGAGATGTGCACGGTGCCCATACGTAGGGTTCTGATGAACCGCAGGTCCGCGTCGGACGGGATGCTTTTGGTCATCGGGCCTGCTGCGCCCAGTGAGTGCGGCGCCTGGCGAGCGATCCGCTGCGGTCGCTGCGGTCCGAGGCGCGGCAACCGGCGTCGCAGTAGGCGGCGTCGGAGCGCTTGCGGAGCCGGCCGCCGCTTGCGCCGCATGGGGTGTCCTTGGTGCAGTCCGGGCACCAGTCGATGGGGTCGATGCAGTCGCCGCACCATGCGCAGTGACGTGATCACGAAGGCGGGGATCGCCACGCCGAGCGGAGCGGCGTGCCGTCCTGCGTTGGATGCGGGGCGGCGGGTGGGGGCGGACGCGGTGGGGGCGGATGGTCAGCGAGGTGGTCCGATGATGCGGTTGCCGCGCAGGGCGGCGGCTTCGGCGAGCTTGTCCTTGGTGATCTCGAACCCGTCGGGGCGGGGGGTGGTGACGTCGCGTCCGGCGTGCCGGAACATTTCCTCTATGCCCGCGGGGGTGGCGATGAGGAGGAGGTCTGCGCGGTCGGATGTGATGCGGTAGCCATGGGGGATGTTGCGGGGCAGGTAGACGACGCCGCCTTCGGACAGTTCGTGGCGTTCGTCTCCGACCCATACGAGTGCCTCGCCCTTGAGGAGGAGGAACACCTCGTCCTCGCGGGTGTGGAGGTGGAAGGGCGGGGCCTCGCCCTTGTGGATGTCGAACCGTCCGACAGTGAGCTGTCCTTCGGTGGCCTGGCTGTCGAGCAGGATCGTGAACAGCCCGCCGTCGAGCCATTCAAGGGTCTGCTGCTGGCTGGGCTGGGCGAGGTAGGCCATGGTCATGGCGGTCTCCGGGGTGGGTGGGGTGGCTGGCGTGGGCGAGTCGGGCGGGGAGGAGGCCGACGCCGGCGACGACCTGGACGCGGGGCCCTGTTGAAGGGCGGTAAGCATGGGGTAGACGGTGCAGACGCCGTCAGTCACACCGGTGGTGGCACCACGGGCTGTTCGGATGGCCTGAGTCGGGCGTCAGGATCGGCGCAGTGACGTGATCACGAATGCGGGGATC